>JBKJWL010000214.1:0-37500 GCA_046716885.1 Thermoanaerobaculia bacterium
GCGAGGCCACTTCCTGCTGGACGCCGGCTACCGCCGCCTGGTCTCGGCCGCGGACCCGAACGCTTTCGGACCCTACGGGACTTATCTCGTGTTCGATCCGCTCTCGCTCGATCCGGGCTCGCCGGTGCTCGATCTCCTCGGCGTGTCGGTCCTGGCCGCCCCGCCCGGGTCGTCGGCGCCGGTCGGTCCCGATGTCGAGGCGCGCGACGCGGCGCCCTTCCACCCCCCCGGGCTCCAGCCGCCTCCGCCGCGGGCTCAGGCAGCTCTGCGCCGCATCTACGACGGGCCGGACATGGCGCTGTTTGCCCGCGAGGCGGCCCTGCCTCGATTTCGGCTGGTCGCTTCGACCCTGCCCGGCGGCCTCGAGGAAGTCCGAACTGCCGATCGCCGGACGCTCGGCGCCTTCGTCTTCGTGCCGCCGGCCGACCAGCCTCGCCTCTCGCGCGGACTCGAGCCGAGCCCGGACGCCGGTAAAGCCCTGCCCCTGGAGATCGCGCCGGAGCGGTTCGTCGTCGAGACGGAAAGCCCGAGCCCCTCTCTCCTGGTGACCTCGCAGAAGCGGTTCCCGCCCTATTGGCGCACGTACCTGGACGGCCACGAGGTCGAGAGCTTCGCCGCCAACGGCCTCTTTCTCGGAGTCGAGGTGCCGGCCGGCCGGCACCGGATCGAGGGGCGGTTCGCGGTGCCGCGCGGCGAGGTCGCCGTCTCGGTCAGCGGCCTCGCCGCGCTCCTCGCCGTTATGATCGCGGCCAGAAAAAAATGAAGCTCGTAATCCAGATTCCGGCCTTCAACGAGGAGGCGACGATCGGCAGGGCCCTCGCGGCGCTGCCGAGAAAAGTCGCCGGCTTCTCCGAGGTCGCCGTCCTCGTCGTCGACGACGGCTCGACGGACCGCACCGCCGAGCTCGCGCGGGCGGGCGGCGCCGATCGCGTTTTCCGCTTCAATACGAACCGCGGCCTGGCCGAGGCCTTTTCGCGGGGCCTGTCCGAGTCCCTCGCGATGGGGGCGGACGTTATCGTCAACTTCGACGCCGACCTCCAGTACGACCCGGCCGACATCCCCGCGCTCACCGCCCCGATCCTGGAAGGGCGGGCGGACTTCACGGTCGGCGATCGCGGCCCCGGGGAGCTCTCCCACTTCTCGCCGGCGAAGCGCCTCCTGCAGCGGCTCGGAAGCTGGGTGGTGCGCCAGGCCGCGGGCATCGAGATCGCCGACGCCGTGTCGGGCTTCCGTGCGATCTCGCGCGAGGCCGCGCGGCGCATCAACGTCTTCTCGAAGCTGACGTACACACTCGAAACGCTGATCCAGGCCGGCTACAAGGGACTTCGGGTCGTCAGCGTCCCGGTGAAAGCTCATCCTCCCGTGCGGCCTTCCCGCCTCTTCACGTCCACGCCGAAGTACGTCCTGCTTCAGGGCGCCAACGTCCTTCGCATCACGGCGCTCTACAAGCCGCTCAAGATCTTCTCGATCGCGGCCGCGCTCTTCGTCGCGGCCGGCGCCGTTCTCGGCCTGCGCTTTCTCGGCTACTACGTCTTCGGCGAGAACCCGGGTGGGCACGTGCAGTCGCTGATCCTCGCCGCCGTCCTGATCGTCGTCGGGTTCCAGACGTTCCTGATCGCGCTGCTCGCGGACCTCGTCGCGATCAACCGAAGGCTGCTCGAGGAGATGAAGCTGAGAAACGGCTCGTAACTTTCCGTCAGGCCCAGTCCCCCGCCTTCCGCGACATTATCGGCGCGCCTTCCAGAAACGTCAGGATGGCCTTCGTCGTGTCGGCGACCGCGAAGAGGATGCGGTCCTCGCTGCGGGCGAACTTGCGCTGGATGGCGACCTCGAATTGCTGGAGGAGCGGATTGAAGAAGCCGCCGATATTGGCGATGATGATGGGCTTTCCGTGGATGCCCATCTGCTTCCACGTGATCATCTCGATGATCTCTTCCATCGTGCCGAATCCGCCCGGGAAGGCGACGAAGGCATCGGAGAGGTCGAAGAGCCGCTGCTCCCGCTCGTGCATGGAGTCCACGACCTGGAGCTCCGTCAGCCCCCGGTGCGCCGACTCCCGGCCCTCCAGGGCTCTCGGGATCACACCCGTCACCTTGCCGCCCGCGGCGAGGACCTCATCGGCAACCGCACCCATCAGGCCGCGCGAGGAGCCGCCGTAGATGAGCCGGATTCCGCGCCGCGCAATCTCGCGGCCGAACGCGCGGATCTCGGTCTCGATCGCGGTCTCGCCGGTGTTGGCCGAGCCGCAGTAGACGCAGATGCTCCTGAGGTCCATGGCGCGGAGTCTACGACGACTTCGGGAAGCGGCTTCCGGGAGAGTCGATCGGCGCGCCCTGGCGGCACAGCGGGCACTCGGCCTCGGGCCAAGACGGCACGGAGAGCGCCACGAGCGAGCGCGAGGGGACGGAAAAGGCGCCCGCGGGCAACCCCCGGTCCACGATCGAGCCGACCGCGACGACCCTTCCGCCGGCGGCCTCGACGGCCTCGGAGGCCTCGCGCGTCGACTTCCCGGTGGTGAAGACGTCCTCCACGACGGCAACCGGCTCCCCGCGCTCCAGCGCGAACCCGCGGCGCAGCGTGAACGGGCTCCCGGCCTGGCGTTCCACGAACATCGCCGGAATCCCGAGCCCCCGCGCCGTCTCGTGCCCGATGATCACGCCCCCGAGGGCGGGCGACACCACGGCCCGGGGCGCGAACTCCCGCAGCTTCTCCGCGAGGTCGCGCCCCGCTTGCGCCGCCCGCTCCGGCCACATCAGCAGCCGCGCGCACTGGAGATATCGGTCGGAGTGCAGCCCGGAGGAGAGCCGGAAGTGGCCGCTGAGCAGGGCCCCGGTTTCCTCAAAATCTTTTAGCGAGATCACGCAACGGATTCTAAGGGAGAAGCGGCATCCGTTCCGCGGCGCGAGGAATCTCCGCGAGCGCAGCGGAGGACGCCTCGCGCCGCGGGAGCGAGCGCGCAGCGCAGGGTCAGGCTCGCGGTCGAGCCCACAGGCGAGCCGCGAGCCGGTGGGCCCGAAGGGCGCAGACCCGGAGCGGAGCGCTCGCGACGGTCAGGCGTCTCCCTCCCTCGAGATCTTGTGGTGGTCGATCTTCTTGTAGAGGTTCGACCGCGGGGTCTGGATCACCTCCGCCGTGCGGCTGATGTTCCAGCCGTTCTCGCGAAGCTTGGTCACGAGGAACTCGCGCTCGGCGAACTCCTTGAACTCGGAGAGCGTTTCGAGGACGAGTCCGCGAGTGGAGATCTCCGTGGGCGCGACACGCGCCTCGGGAGGTAGGTCGCGCGCTTCGACCGGATCGGCGTCCGTCATGATCAGCACGCGCTCGACCAGGTTCTTCAGCTCGCGGACGTTGCCGGGCCAGCTCCGCGCGGCGAGGAGGCCGAGGGCGCTTCCGGCAAAACGCCGCGGCTTGCGGTGGTCCCGCTCCGAGTAGAGCCGCGTGAAGTGCTCCGTCAGGGCCGGGATGTCCTGGGCCCGCTCGCGCAGGGGCGGTGTAATGAGCGGCACGACGTTCAGCCGGAAATACAGGTCTTCGCGGAACCGGCCGGCCTTGATGGACTCGGTCAGATCGCGGTTGGTCGCCGCGATGATCCGCACGTTGACGCGCCCCACCCGCGCCGCGCCGACGGGCTCGACTTCGCCGGCCTCGAGCACGCGCAGGACCTTGGCCTGGGCCCGCGACGACATGTCGCCGACCTCGTCGAGAAAGATCGTCCCGCCGTCGGCCTCGACGAACTTGCCAATCTGCTTGCGCACGGCGCCCGTGAAGGAACCCTTCTCGTGGCCGAAGAGCTCGGACTCGATCAGCTCCTCGGGGATCGCGGCGCAGTTGACCTGGATGAAGGGCCCTCCGGACACGCGGGAGCCGCTGTGGATTTCGCGGGCGATGAGCTCCTTGCCCGTCCCGCTCTCGCCGAGGATCAGCACGGTCGCCGAGGTCGGCGCAGCGCGGGCCACCTCCGCCTTGAGCCTGCGCATGGGCTCGCTGTCGCCCACGAGAACGGTCTCCTCCTCGACGCGCTTGCGCAGCCGCGCGTTCTCGGCCCGCAGCCGGTTGCCCGAGAGCGTGTTCTTGACCGAGACGAGGACTCGCTCGCGCTGGAGCGGCTTTTCGAGAAAGTCCGCGGCACCCCGGCGCGTGCACTCCACCGCAGTCGCGATGTCCCCGTGCCCCGAGATCATGAGCACCGGGGGGGCGCCGTCTCGGGCCACGATCCGATCGAGGATCTCGAGCCCGTCCATGCCCGGCATTTTGATGTCGAGGAGGATCGCGTCGGCGCCCCCGGCGTCGAGCTCGGCGAAGGCCGCGCGGCCGTCCCCCGCCGTGACGACTTCGTAGCCCTCGTACTCGAGAACCATCCGCAGCGTGTCGCGGATCGCGGCTTCGTCGTCGACGACGAGGATTCGGTGCGCCATCCACATCCCCTACAGCGGACGGCGGGTGCTTATTCCCTCCGCCCAGCCTAAAAGAAAGCGCCCGCCGAAGCGGGCGCCTTTCCGAGTCTCCGAAATAGGTTCTCTAGCCGTCGAGCTTGATGAGAGCGAAGCGCGAGACGCCCGCGCGGGGGTTGTAGACGTAGAGCTTGAGATAGTCGCCCTTCTTCGCCTTCGCCACGAGCCTGCCGAACTCCTCGCTGGTCACGACTTTCTGGCCGTCCACCTGCGTGATGACGTCGCCCTCCTGGATGAGGGCGTCCGCCGCCGGTGAGACCTGCTTGACGCGGACGACGAGCAGCCCCTCGATCTCGGGTTTGATGCGCTGCATCTGCTTCATCTGGGGCGTGAGCTCCTGGACGCTGATGCCGATCTTTTCGCGCGAATCGTCGGACGCGACGCTCGAGGGCTCGTCGGATTCGTCCGAGTCGTCCCGGCGCTCGGCGAGCGTGGCCGTGGCGGTCGTCTCCCTGCCGTCGCGGACGATCCCGAGCTGCACCTTGCTGCCCGGCGCCTTGCCCGAGACGTAGCCGATGAGGTCGCGGGTGTCTTTGACCGGCGTGCTGTCGACGCGCACGATGGTGTCGCCTGGCCGCACGCCCGCCTTGTCCGCCGGCTTGCCGGCTTCAACGGACTCGACGAAAGCCCCGTCCTGGCCCTTCAGGCTGAAGGCCGCAGCTCGGTCGGCGTCCACGTTCTGGATCTGGATGCCGAGGAAGCCCCGGACGACCTTGCCCTTCTCGCGCAGCTGAGGAAGGATCGTCTTGAGGGTGTTGATCGGAATGGCGAAGCCGATGTTCTGCGCTGGCCGGAAGATCGCCGTGTTGATGCCGACGACTTCTCCGTTGACGTTGAGAAGCGGCCCGCCGGAGTTGCCGAAGTTGATGGCGGCGTCCGTCTGGATGTAGTTCTCGAAGGAGCGGGTGCCGGGGTCGGCCGTCAGGCCCGAACGGTCCTTGGCGGAAACGACGCCGACCGTAACCGTCTTGTCGAAGTTGAGCGGATCGCCGATCGCCATCACCCACTCGCCCACTCGAAGCTTGTCGGAATCGCCGAGCGCGAGCGGCGTCAGGCGCTGCTTGACGTCGATCTTGAGGAGGGCCAGGTCGGTTGCCGGATCGTGGCCGACCAGCTTGGCGGTGTACTTCTCCCGGTTGCTCACGCGCACTTCGATTTTGTCGGCGCCCTCGATGACGTGGTTGTTGGTGACGATGTAGCCGTCGTCCGAGATGATGAAGCCGGTGCCTCCCTGGACTTCCTTGTGCTCCTCGTCATCGCGCGGCTGCGGACCCTGGCCACGGCGCTGGTTGGGAGGGCCGAAGAAGAACTCGAAGGGATCCCCCTCGCCGCCCAACGGGTGCTGGTTCATGTAGCGGCGGCCCCGGTTGCCCTTCACGATGTCGGTCGACGTGATCGACACGAGCGAGGGCATCACCTCCTGCGCGGTGTCCGCGAAGGACGGGAGCAGGACTCCGCCGCTGTGCGGGCGGGCGGCGGGCGTCGCCTCGCGCTGCGCCTCGGAGCGCGGGGTGATGTTCACCGATCCCGCAACCACCATTCCGAAGACGACGGCGGCCGCGATGAGGGCGGAGAACGAAAGTGCTCGTTTGGTAGTTCTTTCCATAGTGTGGATCTTTCTCCTCAATTGGTCCCGTTGCGGGACATAGGAGGAACGCTCCCTCCGTTGGCGGCATTCCTCGTTTTCGTGCCAATCCCGAGGCTTTCGTGCTCGATGAGGATGCAGCGGTCCATGGCTACCCCGACTCCGGCCGCCTCCAGCCGCCTCGCGGAGATCTCGTCCACGACCCCGAGCTGCATGAAGAAGAACGTCGCCCCCCGGGCGATCGACTCCTCGGCGACCGAGGCGACGGCGTCGGACCGGCGGAACACGTCCACGATGTCTACCCGGACCTCCGGGGGGATCGCCGCGAGCGAGGGGTAACAGGCCAGGCCGAGGATCTCCCGGTGCCCGGGATTGACCGGAATCACACGGTAACCCTCGGCGAGCAGGTAGCGGGCGATCGCGTGGGAGGCCCGCGCGGGGTTGGGCGAGCAGCCGACCACGGCAATCGTCTCGGCGGTCTCGAGCGCTTCGCGAATGCGTTCGTTCTCGTTCACGGCGTGCCCTTGCCGGGCTTCCCCGGAGTCTCCCCGTCCTCGGGACGCATGTTGTAGAAAAAGGTTACGGTCACGCCTTCTCGGGCGGCGTTCAGGTCCGCCGGCAGCGGGCGAAAAGGCGAGGACTTCAGGATCGCCTGGAATGCGGCGAAATCGAAGGGCGGGGTTCCCGACGCGCGGAGGATTTTCGCGTCGGCCACGCGGCCGTCGGCGAGGATGTAGAAACGAACCGTCAGGCTTCCCTTCCAGCCCTGCCGCGCCAGATCGGGCACGTCCCAGTGGAGCTTGATGCGTCGCACCATCTCGGCGGCGTAGGGTCCCCAGTCGTACCATTTGGTGTCGAAGGAAAGAGGACCCGGCTCGACGAACCCGCCGTCCGGGTTGCCGGGCAGCGCCCCGCCTTCGCCCCCGACCGCGCTGCGTGCCGCCTCCTGGATGGCCCGGTCGAGCCCTGCGAGCTTCGAGATCTCACGAGGACCCGACCCGAGCTGCGGCCGCATGTCGGCCGGGAACTCCGAGGGCTTCGCGTCCGGGCTCTTCGAGTGCTCGAGGGCCGCGCTTCGCTCGGTCTCGGCGTTGACCCCCGGACGCCCCGACGCTTCGCTGCCCTCTACCCGCGGCGACCGCGGGCCGGGAGAGAGACCGGCGACCCCTCGCGAGGGCGGTACGAAGGGAGATTCGGAACGTGGCCGCGACGGGTCGCCCCCGGAGGCCCGCCGGTCCGCATCCGAGAGCGGCGAGCGCTTCGGGTTGGGCCGCGCCTGGCCGGGCGACTCCTGAAAGATCACCGGGATGGGGCTGTTGTCAGTGTCCTGCGGCACGAAGGCCGCCAGAAGTCCCTTCTTCGGGTCGGTCGGCACTTGCGCGGGAAGCGTGATCAGCAGGACGACGAGCAGCACGTGGACGACGAGGGAGATGAGAATGCCGCGCTCGATCGGGAGGGAGGCCGCCGCGTGCTCCTCGAGGCCGGCGAGCTGCCCGAGCGTGCTGTGGGCCGTCAGCGGCCCGACGAGCGGCTCTTCCTCGGCGCCCGCGCCAGCCGAGGCCGCGCCGTCGAGGGAGAGGAGGGATCGGCGCTCCGGCTCTGCCCGCGGCTCCGGGCCCCGCCGGCTGGCGAGGGAGCCCAGCATGCTGCGGAGGGCGGGATCTTCCTCGCCTGCCCTCGGGTCCGGGGCCGTGTCCGCGGGGGTTTCGTCCTTCCCGAACAGGCGCCAGCGCCGGCGCGCCCCGATCGCCCCGATGGCACTTCGCGCGAACGGCAGGTCGTCGTTTTCGTCGGGTTCGGACACGCGTCTCCTTGGCCTCTCGAGCCGCCTTTCCCCTGTAACACGGCCCCTACGCCGGGGATTCTCTCGATTGTAGACTCCCCTCCGGTGGAACCCTCCGAGCAGGACCGGCGGGTCATGGGCCTCGTTCACACGGCGCTCCTGGCGGCCGTCGGCGTCTACGGAATCGTGCTCCTCTTCTTCCGCGCGGAGCTCGCGCCGGATTCGCGTCACCCCGATTCGGGGCCCGCCCTGTTCCTGCTCCTCGCCGCGGTCGGCGCCGCCCAGTTCGCGGGCGCTTCGATCGTCGGGAAGCTGCTTCTGCGCTCGCCCCGGGCGGGGGCGCGCGACCGGGTCCGCCTCTACTTCCTCCTGCGCGCTGCGGCCGCGGAGGCGATCGCCCTCTACGGCTTCGTCCTGGGCTTCCTCGGGGTCCCGGCTATCCAGGTTCTGGCCCTCTTCGCGATGGCCGTGGCGGCCCTGCTCGCGTGCTTTCCCGGCCGCGGTCCGTGGGAAGAGGCGGCGCGAGTCGCCGAGGGCCGCGAGCCCGGGCCCGGGAACCTGTAACGACGGCCCCGCAACAACTTCCCCTCGACTCCCGACACCGGTTCCGCGCTCGAGGGGGTTTCTCCCGCCGCGCGCGCTTCTGATATAAAGTCGCGGTTTGCGCAATGCGGGCTAGGCCCGCATTTTTATTCGATGAAACCTCCTTTGAGTGAAAAAACGACGCTGGAAATCGCCGCGATCGCCCAGGAAAGCGGGTGCCGCCTGCTTGCCGTCGAGTCGGCCGGGGCCGGACGCTATACCGTGCTCCGGCTCGTGCTCGAGAGGCAGGACGGCGGCGCCGTGACGGTCGAGGACTGCCAGGGGGTGTCCCGCGAGGCCTCCCCGGTGCTCGACGCCGCCGACGAGATCTCCCACCGCTACACGCTGGAGGTCTCCTCGGCGGGCCTGGATCGCAAGCTCTACTCCCTCGACGACGCCCTGCGATTCGTCGGGCGCCGGATGCGCGTCAAGACGGACGAGCCGGTCACGCCCCGGCCGATCCCGGCCGAGGGCTTGCGCCCTCCGGCGATCTCTCCCGCGCGCAATTTCGGCGGCGTGCTCGAGCGCGTGGACGGGGATCTCCTCACGATCGTTGATGAGGCGGAACGCAAAATCTATAATGTCCGTTTCGGCGATATTCGACTCGCACGGCTCGACTTCGAGTGGCCGGAGCGGGGGCGATAGGAGAGCGGGTCCATGATTATCGATCCGTCGGTCATCCGACAGGTCTCGCGCGAGAAGGACATCGACGCGGAGAAGATGTTCGGCGCCCTCGAGGAAGCCATGTCCTCGGCCGGGCGGAAGTACTACCACGACAAGGCCATGGTGACGCTGATCGATCGGCAGTCCGGCGCGATGACGGTCTACTCGCCCCGTACCGTCGTGGCCGCGCTCGACACGGAATCCGAGGAACCGCCGCCGCAGATCCTTCTCGACGAGGCGGAGGCCCTCGTGGCCGAGAAGGGAACCAGGGGCGAGGTGCGGGTGCTCCGGCCCGGCGCCGAGGGAGAGGCCCCGGCCGAGGTCCAGGAGGTCGCCCTCGGCGACGAGATCCGCATCTACCGCGAGACCGTCGGCCTCGGGCGCATCGCGGCGCAGACGGCCAAGCAGGTCCTCTACCAGAAGGTCCGTGAGGCCGAGCGGGACAACGTCTACAACGAGTACTACCCGAAGGTCGGCGAGCTGATGAACGGGACGGTCAAGCGGTTCGAGCGCGGCGACATGATCGTCGATCTCGGCAAGACCGAGGCGATCATCCCGCGCGACCAGCAGTCGCGCGCCGAGAGATACGGGCAGGGCGAGCGCATCCGCGCCATCCTCTACGACGTGCACCGTAACCCGAAGGGGCCGCAGCTCGTGCTGTCGCGCACCGACCCGCGCCTGCTGATCCGGCTCTTCGAGATGGAGGTTCCGGAGATCTACGACGGCACGGTCGTCATCAAGGGCGCCGTGCGCCAGCCGGGTGAGCGCGCCAAGGTGGCCGTGCGCTCGCGCGAGCGGGACGTCGATCCGGTCGGCGCCTGCGTGGGTATGCGCGGCAGCCGCGTGCAGTCGATCATGCGGGAGCTCCACGGCGAGAAGATCGATGTCATCCTGTATTCCGACGACCTGATCAACTTCGCGCAGAACGCGCTCGCCCCGGCCAAGATCACCCGCGTCTCCCCCATCCATCACGAGGATGGGGGGATGAGCCTCGACTGCGTCGTCGAGGACGACCAGCTCTCCCTGGCGATCGGCAAGAAGGGCCAGAATGTGCGGCTCGCCTCGGCCCTGATCGGCATGAAGATCGAGATCAAGGGCGAGAGCGAGGTCAAGGGCGAGGTCGCGCAGGCCCTGTCGCGGATGCTGGAGGCGTCGCGCCGCCGCCAGACGGCGATCGCCGAGATCCCGGGGGTGGGCGAGAAGACCGCGGAGCGGCTCGCCGAGGCGGGTATCACGACCCTCGGCGACCTGCTCGACAAGTCGGCCGAGGAGCTGGCGCAGCTGCCGGGAATCGGCGACAAGTCAGCCGAGAAGATCCTCGAGGCCGCGCGCGCCGCCGAGGAAAGCCTGTCACAGAGCGACGACACCGACGACGAAGAAGCCGGCGAGGAAGAGGAAACCGGAACCGAAGCCCCCGAAGAGACGGGCGTGAGGGAGTAGACCAAAGACCCATGGGAAAGATTCGAGTCGAAGAGCTCGCCGCCCAGATGGGGATCGGCAGCAAGGAAGTGCTCTTCCTGCTGCAGTCGATTGGCGTGGACGTCCAGTCGCCTCAGGCGGCCCTGGACGAGTCCACCGTCCTCGCGATCCTCCAGGGCAAGACGCACGCCCCCAAGCAGCTGATCGTCCGGGACAACGAGGCCCGCGCCGCCCGGCCGCAGAGAAGTGCGCTGAATCGGATCAAGATCGTCGAGAAGACCGCAGCCGCCGGGGAGCCTGCGGCCGCCACCGACCCCGAGGCCCCGCCCGCCCGGCGCTCCGCGACCGAGGCCAAGGCGGCGGCCAATGCCGCCGAGCCCGCGCGAACGGCGGTGGTGCCGGAGGAGGAGCCGGAGGCGCCCCCGCCCGCCAAACCCCTTCCGCGCAAGATCATCCTGCCTCCGCGGCCCGCGCCCTCCCCCCCGCGCACGGCAACTGCGCCAGGCGCGCCTGCGCGCCCTCCAGGCGCTCCGATCAGCCGTCCGATGGGACCGGCCGCCGGCATGAGCCGCCCGATGGGCCC
Source organism: Thermoanaerobaculia bacterium (assembly GCA_046716885.1). Taxonomy (GTDB): domain Bacteria; phylum Acidobacteriota; class Thermoanaerobaculia; order UBA5066; family Gp7-AA6; genus DAHUXD01. The sequence continues at coordinate 11,067 of JBKJWL010000214.1, forward strand.
GGCGTCGAGCGTGGGCCGTCCGATGGGCCCCGCCTCCGGAACGGGTCGCCCCATGGGCCCCCGGCCGGCCGGCCCGTCGGTCTATCGCCCCACTCCGGGAGGACCCGGCGCGCGGCCTCTCGGCGGACCGCCCCGACCCGGCGCACCGGTAGGGCGCACGGCGCCTGCCGGGCCCGAGCGCGGGCCCGCGAAGCGCAAGAAGGCGGACGAGGACGCCAAGAAGACGGCCGCCGGCAAGCGCAGCGCCCGTCCCAAGATCACCGTGGCGGACGAGGTCGACTTGCGCGAGTTCGTCGGGACCTACAAGGAAGACACCTACTCGGACATTTCGCTGCCGCTCATCGAGAAGACCGGCGACGGGACCGAGGTTTCTCCCGAGGCTCGCCCGGTCTCCAAGTCCGCGATCCGCCGGGCCGCCAAGGAGACACGCGCCCACGACTCCGGCAAGGTGCTCGAGTTCAAGAAGCCGGCGCCCACGGGCCCGGTCTTCTTCACCGAGGCCGTCACCGTCAAGGAGCTGTCCGAGAAGCTCGGGGTGCTCGCCCGCGACATCCAGCGCCTGTTGATGCAGCGCGGCATACTCGCCAACGTCAACCAGTCCCTCGACGCGTCGACGGCGGTCCAGATCGCCAAGGAAGTCGGCGTCGAAGCGGCGGTCGTGTCCTTCGAAGAGGAGCTCGAGTTGACGCGCTCGGCCAGGGACACCGCCGAGCCGTCGACCGCGCCGCGCGTGCCGCGAGCTCCGGTCGTCACCGTGATGGGCCACGTCGACCACGGGAAGACGTCGCTGCTGGACGCCATCCGCCAGACCAACGTCGCGGCGGGAGAGGCGGGCGGCATCACGCAGCACATCGGCGCGTACCGCGTGGAGACGCACGGGAAGCCCATCGTGTTCCTCGACACGCCCGGCCACGAGGCCTTCACGTCGATGCGCGCGCGGGGGGCGAAGGCGACGGACATCGTCGTGCTCGTCGTCGCGGCCGACGACGCCGTCATGCCGCAGACGATCGAGGCCATCAACCATGCGCGGGCCGCCAAGGTTCCAATCGTGGTGGCGATCAACAAGATCGATAAATCCAACGCCAACATCGACCGCGTCAAGAAGGAGCTCGCCGACCACGGCGTGCTCCTCGAGGCCTGGGGCGGCGACACGCCAGCGGCCGAGATCTCGGCGACGAAGAAACAGGGCATCGATCATCTCCTCGAGCTGATCCTGCTCGTCGCCGACATGCAGGAGCTCGCCGCGCCCGCCGCGGACCAGGCGCGCGGCGTCGTTCTCGAGGCGCGGCGCGAGGCCGGCCGCGGCAACGTCGCCACCGTCCTCGTGCAAGGCGGAACGCTCAAGGTCCAGGACGTCTTCTTTGCCGGCTCGGTGTTCGGCCGGGTGCGCTCGATGCAGGACGACCGAGGGGCAAAGGTGAGCGCGGCCGGCCCGGCGACCCCCGTCGAGGTGACCGGCTTCGAGGAGTTGCCCCAGGCGGGCGATACCTTCCAGGTGGTCGAGGACGAGGACAAGGCCCGCTCGGTCGTCTCGTTTCGCCAGCTGAAGGAGCGGGAGAAGGCGATGGCGGCCTCCTCGCGGCTTTCGCTGGAGCAACTCTTCAGCAAGATCCAGGAAGGCCGGATCAAGGACCTCCCGATCATCCTGAAGACCGACGTCTCGGGATCCATGGAGGTGCTCTCGCAGTCGCTCAAGAATCTCTCCAACGAGAAGGTCAAGATCTCGCTTCTGCATGCGGGTGTTGGCGCGATCAACATCAATGACGTGCTGCTCGCCTCGGCTTCCGGCGCAATCATCGTGGGCTTCAACGTGCGGCCGGAGAAGAAGGCGGCCGAGGAAGCCGAGAAGGTCGGCGTCGAGATCCGCCTCCACACGGTCATCTACAACGTCACCGACGAGATCAAGAAAGCCATGGAAGGTCTCCTCGACCCGACGCTGAAGGAAGTCGCCCGCGGCCGCGCGGATGTCCGCAACACGTTCAAGGTGCCGAAGTTCGGCGTCGTCGCCGGCTGTTACGTAACCGAGGGGACGATCCCTCGCACCTCGCAGGTGCGCCTGCTGCGCGACAACCGGGTCATCTATGAAGGCAAGGTCGGATCGCTTCGCCGCTTCAAGGACGACGTCTCCGAGGTCAAGCAGGGCTTCGAGTGCGGCATCGGCCTCGACCGGTACCAGGACGTCAAGGTCGGCGACATCATCGAAGCGTTCCAGGTCGAGAAGGTCGCGGGAGTGATGGCCTGACGAGCCCTCGGCTTTCCGCTTTCCGCTTTCCGCTTTCCGCCCGGAGCCTCGATTCGCCCGACAGCTCGTCATGGTGATCGCCTACGCCGTCTTCGACCTTCATCTGCCCGGCTGCCGGGGGCTGAAGGAGAAGCGGATGATCGTCAAGAGCCTGAAGAGCCGCATCCGCCGCGACTTCGAGGTTTCCGCGGCCGAGGTGGGCGGGCAGGATCTCTGCCAGCGGGCAGAGCTCGGCGTGGGGGCGGGCGGGCCCGACCAGGCCCCCCTGGACGCGCTGCTGCAGAACATCCTGAGCTTCGTCGAGTCGAACCTCGACGGGGAGGTCCTCGAGTACCGGAATGAGTTCATCCATGTGTGAGCCGGAAGCCCCAAACCCTGAACCGAAAGCCCGGGAATGAAGAAGGACTCTCGCCGCAGCCAGCGCGTGGCCGACCTCGTGAGGTCCGAGCTGTCGCTGCTCGTCCTGACGGAAGCGCACGACCCGGATCTGCGCGGCGTGACGATCACGATCACGGACGTCGAAATGCCGCCCGACCTGAGATCCGCCCGGGTGTTCTTCTCTTGCCTCGGCGGGCAGCCCGAACGCGAGAAGGCGACCGAGGCCCTCCGCCGCGCGTCGGGGTTCCTGCGACGGGAGATCGGCCAGCGCTGCAAGCTTCGCTATGCGCCCGAGCTGCACTTCGTGACGGATCTCTCGCTCGAAAGGGGCGCCCGGATCGAGGAGCTCCTGAGCCAGGTGCTTCCTCCCCGCGGGGACGAAGAGCCGTGACGGCTCCCGATGCCCTGCGCCGGGGATACCTCTTCCTCCTGGACAAGCCGGAGGGCCTGACGTCCCACGACGTCGTCGAACGGGTTCGCAAGTCGACCGGTGTCTCGCGCATCGGCCACAGCGGAACGCTCGACCCGATGGCGACCGGGCTCTTGCTGCTGTGCGCCGGAGGGGCCGCACGGCTCCAGGGATTCTTCACGATGATGGACAAGTCCTACGAGGGCGCCATGCGACTGGGCCGCGCGACGGCGACCTACGACCGCGAGGGCGAGACCGTGGGGCCGGACCGGGATTTCACGGCGGTCACCGCGGGGGCGATCGAGGACGCCGCGGCCGCCTTTCGCGGGGAGTTCCTGCAGTCGCCGCCGCCGTATTCCGCCAAGAAGGTCGGCGGCCGGAAATTCTACGAGATGGCCCGCAAGGGCGAGAGCGTCCCCTCCGTACCCAAGACGGTCCGCGTCTCGGAGCTAAGGTTCGGAGCCCTCGAGAACGGCCTACTCCCCTTCTCGCTCTCGTGCACCTCGGGGACCTACATCCGCTCGATCGCCAGCGAGCTCGGCGAGAAGCTCGGCTGCGGGGCGCACCTGGCGGCCCTGCGGCGGTCCCGGATCGGCGTGTTCTCCGCCTCCGACGCGGTGACGCTCGAGCGCTTCGAGTCCTTCTCTTCAGCCGAGCGGCTCGCCCCCCCCCACGCCGTCCCGCTGGCGCGCGTCCCCTTCCCGTTTCCGCGGATCCAGCTCGCTTCCCTCGAGGCGTGGAAGATCCGGCGCGGCCAGTCGGTTCCCTCGCGCGGCGTCCACGCGAGGGAGGGCGAGTGGGTCACGCTCCTGGGGCCGTCCAACGACATGCTGGCCCTCGGTCAGGTCAGCCCGATAGGGGATCGAGGGGTGGCGCTGATCAAGCCGAGGATCGTGCTGGAATAGCGGGAGTTATTCAGGTCGGCCGGCGCGGAAGCTGACAGTCCTGCCTGCTTGTGCTAGTCTCGACGGCTTAATAAAAAAGAGAGTGAGTGAGGAGTTTTTGAGTCGTTTGGAGGCTGAGTGAACGTCACCGAATACGAGTCCGGCAAGACTGACATCGTCAAACAGTACCGGACACACGACACAGACACGGGTTCCCCGGAGGTGCAGGTCGCGCTGCTGACGACGCGCATCACCTACCTCACCGAGCACTTCCGGTCGAACGCGAAGGACCACCACTCCCGTCGCGGTCTGCTGCAGATGGTCGGCCGGAGGCGGCGGCTCCTGGAGTATCTCCGGAGCCAGGATCCCAACCGTTATCACAAGCTGATCGAGCGCCTCGGCCTCCGGAAGTAATTCCGTCCGGCTCCGGAGCGCTCGCCGCCGCGGGTTCGCACGCCTTCCTCCTCGGGACGACGCCCTCCGGCGCCACAAACTTACAGAAGGGCTCAAACCATGATCGACCAGATCTCCATCCCCATCGGCTCCAAGTCCATGGAAATCCAGATCGGCAAGCTGGCCAGGCAGGCCGACGGGGCCGCGGTGGTCCGCTTCGGGGACAGCGTCGTCCTCGCGACGGCCGTCTTCAACAAAGAGCCGAAGGAGAACGCCGAGTTCTTCCCGCTGACCGTCGACTACCGGGAGCCCACCTACGCCGCAGGAAGGATCCCCGGCGGGTGGTTCAAGCGGGAAGGCCGGCCGACCGAGAAGGAGATCCTGACCTCGCGTCTGATCGACCGGCCCATGCGGCCGCTCTTCCCCAAGGGCTTTATGCACGAGACCCAGATCGTCGCTTTCGTCCTTTCGGCCGACGGCCAGAACGACGCGGACATCCTGGCGATCAACGGCGCCTCCGTCGCGCTGACCTGCTCGGCCATTCCGTTCTACTCGCCGGTCGGCGCGGTCCGCGTCGGCCGCCTCGACGGGGCATTCGTCTTGAATCCGTCGAACGCCGAGCGCGACAAGTCGGACCTCGACCTGATCGTCTGCGGCACCGATGACGCCGTCGTCATGGTCGAGGGCGGCGCCCGTGAGGTGTCCGAGCAGACCCTGATCGATGCGATCCTCTTCGGCCACGAGACCGTCCGCCAGATCGTCGGCGCCCAGATCGCGCTCCAGCGCCGGGGCGGCTTCCAGAAGCCTTCCTGGCAGGCCCCCGAGGCGTATCCCTCCAGTCTCTTCGCCGAGGTCCGCCGCGCCTGGGAGGCCCCGATGATGGCGGCGATGACGCTGCCCAACAAGATCGCTTCCTACACCGAGATCAAGGCCGTCAAGAAGGCGGCCGCGTCGCTGGTCCCGGAGACCGAGCCCGAGAGGCGCAAGCAGGTCGCCAGGGCCGTGGACGACCTCGTCAAGGTCTTGACCCGCGAGACGATTCTCTCGGGCAAGCGCCTCGACGGCCGCGAGTTCAGCCAGATTCGCCCGATCACCTGCGAGGTCAGCGTCCTGCCGCGGACGCACGGCTCCGCCCTCTTCACGCGGGGCGAGACCCAGGCCCTCGTGACGGCCACCCTCGGCACCTCCGACGACGCCCAGATCATCGAGGAGTACGAGGGCGAGAGCGAGCACACCTTCCTGCTCCACTACAACTTCCCGCCCTTCTCGGTGGGTGAGACGAAGTTCATGCGCGGGCCCTCGCGGCGCGACATCGGCCACGGCAACCTCGCCCGCCGCTCGCTGTCGCCCATGCTGCCGACCGAGGACGCCTTCCCGTACACCGTGCGCGTCGTGTCCGACATCCTCGAGTCCAACGGCTCCTCCTCCATGGCGACGGTCTGCGGCGGCACGCTCGCGCTCATGGACGCCGGCGTCCCGATCAAGGCTCCCGTCGCCGGCGTGGCGATGGGCCTGGTCTCGGACGGTGACCGTTTCGCGGTCCTCAGCGACATCGCCGGCCAGGAGGATCACTACGGCGACATGGATTTCAAGGTCGCCGGTTCGCGGGCAGGCATCACGGCACTCCAGATGGACATCAAGATCAAGGGCCTGCGCCGCGACATCCTCGAGAAGGCGCTCGCGCAGGCCCGCGAAGGCCGCCTGCACATCCTCGACACGATGGCCGCGGCTCTCGATTCCCCGCGGCCGAACATCTCGCGCTTTGCGCCGCGGATCTTCACGATCCAGATCCCGAAAGACCGGATCCGCGACGTCATCGGCTCGGGCGGCAAGACGATCCGCATGATCATCGAGACGACGGGCTGCAAGATCGACGTCGAGGACTCGGGCAAGGTCTCCATCGCCTCCTCCGACGAGGCCGCCGCGATGAAAGCGATCGAGATCATCGAGGGCCTCACGCAAGAGCCGGAGATCGGCAAGGTTTACCGAGGCAAGGTGCGGCGCGTCGAAGCGTATGGCGCCTTCGTCGAGATCCTGCCGGGCCAGGACGGCTTGGTGCACATCTCGGAGCTGGCACCCTACCGCGTCCGGCAGACGACCGACGTCGTCAAGGAAGGCGACGAGGTCACCGTCAAGATCATCGCCGTCGATCCCATGGGCAAGATCAAGCTCTCGCGCAAGCAGGCGCTCTCCAAGGAGGAGCTCGAGGCCGAGATGGCGCTCGCGCCCGTGGGCGCTCCCGGCGAGGATGAGGGCCGTGACGAGTTTCCGCGCGGCGGCCGGGGCCCGGGCGAGCACCGCGGGCACTTCAACCGCGATCACCGGGGGCCCACGGGACCGAAGAGATAGTCGCCGGCCGGGAATTCCGTGTCGGGAGAGGCGCGGCGGAAACGCCGCCCCTTTCTATTTGAGGCGAACCTCGATCTTGGCCCACCAGGACGGCTGCGGGGGCGACGGGTATTTCGCCGAGCGAAATTCTGGGGCGACGCAGCGCGCCACGAGCGTCTCCGGAGCGAACAGCGCCGCCTCCGCCTGTCCACCCGCGCCGACCCGCACGAGAGCGTCGAAGGAGATGAGCTCCTCCTGCGGGGCCTTCTCCGTGCAACGCACGAGGGCCGGACGCAGCCACTCTTCAACGCGCGAGACGAGCACCCCTTCGTAGCGCTTCCCGGCCGGCGTCTTCGCGTTCTGCTCGGCTTCCTGGCGGGCCAGAGTCGGGCTCGTACGCGGCTCCTCCCCCCCTGCCCACCCGGCCGCCGCGGCGGTCGCGAGCGCGGAAACCACGAGCGCCAGGAGGAGACCCGCCCCCGGCTCTGTGTGCGCCTTCATCCGCGCTCGGGAACCGGAGTCGCGGAGCGCTTGCGGAGCATCAGGAGCGACCCGACGAGCGCCACCACCATGACGGTCAACAGCGCCAGCTCGAACATCGCGTGCCGGAAGGCGACCTCGTTCGGCTTCTCCAAAAGGACGGCGAGCTGGGCGGTCAAAACCAGAACGCGCCGCGTCGCCGCGATGAGACCCACGATGAGGAAGGGCTCCGGGGTCAGAGCGTGCTCGCGAAACGACACCTTCACCGTGTAGAGGAGCTCAATGATCATCAGGACGAGGAGCAGCCGGTCGAGCACGTTCACGAGGTCCAGCAGCGAGGGCTCCGCGCGCAGAATGTTCCAGAATGCCATCGCGCCGTGGACCAGAGAAAGCCCGGCGCACGCCGAGAGGAGGACGGCGAGGCTGAGGTAAACGAAATCCTCGACATACGTAAACGCCTCGGCGATCGCGAGGCGCTGCCGGCTCGGAGGGCTCGCGCTGACAGTTTCGCCGGTTTCGAGGTCCTTTTTTATGGGCACGGCGCCTCCGCGGGTCAGTAGGGCATCCCCTCGTCTTCGAGGCCGAGCATATGCCCGATCTCATGGACGACGGTGTCGCGGATCTCGCGGACCGCCTCCCCGCGCGTTTCACAGTGGCGCAGGATCGGGCCGCGGAAAATCGCGATCTGCGCGGGGAGGCTCGTGACCGCGCTCTGGCTGTCGAAGTAGCCCACGCCACGAAAGATGCCGAAGAGCTCGTCTTCGTCGGGCGTGTCGGTCTCGTCGTAGTCCTCATCCGACGGCTCCTCCTCGACGGCTACGACGGCGTTCTCGAGGTACTTCTGGAACTCGACGGGAACCGAGGCCAGCGCCTCCCCGACGTAGGAGGCGAACTCCTCCACCGAAATGCGCCGTGAGCTCACGCGACCCCGAACACCCGCCGGAAGTTCGCCGTCGTCGCGGCGGCGACGTCCTCGAGCCGAACGCCCTTGACCTCGGCGAGCTTCTTCGCCGTTTCGACGACGAAGGCGGGCTCGCAGGGCTTGCCGCGGTGGGGCACGGGCGACAGATAGGGCGCGTCGGTCTCGATGAGCATCGCCTCGAGCGGCAGGCCGGCCGCGGCCGCGCGGATGTTCTCGGCCGCCCGGAACGTGATCATGCCCGAGAAGGAAACGAGGTAGCCCAGGTCGAGGACCTTCTGTCCGTACGCGGCCTCCTCGGTGAACGAGTGAAAGATTCCGGCCTTTGCGCGAGACCCTCGGCGCGCCAGGAGCGCGAGCATCTCCGCGCCGCTCTCCCGATTGTGGAGGAGAACGGGGAGGCCGACGCGGGCCGCGCAGTCGACCATCCACTCCAGTACCCCGATCTGTTTCTCCCGAGGCGAGTGGTCGTAGTGGAAATCGAGGCCCACCTCGCCGATCGCGACGACGCCCGGGCGCCGCGCGAGCTCTTCGAGCCGCGGGCCGTCGCGGGACGGGTCGAAGTCCTTCGCCTCGTGCGGGTGCACGCCCACGGCCGCGAAGATCCCCGACTCCGGATCGGCCATCGCGGCCGCCGCTTCCGAGTCTGCGAGGGTGGTCCCCGGGACCAGGAAGCGGGTCACCCCGGCACCGCGCGCCCGCTCGAGGAGCGCCACGGCATCCACTCCCATCTGTAGATGGCAGTGGCTGTCGGCGAGCTCCACCGCCCGACTCCCCACTCCGAGCTCCCGACTCACTTCACCTTGCTGCCCGGCGGGACGTCCGGAGGAACGTCGAGAAGCACCGGCGATCCCGCTTCCCCGACCGAGGCGGCGAGGACCATGCCGTTGGACTCGACGCCCATGAGCTTGGCCGGCTTCAGGTTGGCGACCACGACGACATTCCTTCCGACGAGGGCTTCCGGCTCGTACTGCGCGGCGATCCCCGCGACGATCTGGCGTTGCTCGTCCCCGAGGTCGACCTGGAGCTTCATCAGCTTGTTGGACTTGGGCACGCGCTCGGCCGCGACGATCTTCGCCGTCCTCAGCCGCACTTTCTGGAAATCCTCGATCGCGATGCGGTCGTCGGCCGGCGCGGGAGTCGATGTGGGTATGGATTCGGTCATGGCTGAGTCCTTCCTCTGTAAGTAAACCCCGGCGTCGACGCGCGGGAAGAGCGCCGGGGTCTCGGGCATGGGCTTCGACACGGGCAGCTTCCCCCAGACGAGGTCGGGCGACCGCGGGTCCTCCGCCGGGAGGGCGAAGGCCGCGAAGACCTTGCGGCTGGCGGCGGGTATGAAGGGCGAGAGCATGACGGCCGCCAGGCGCACCCCTTCCGCGGCCGCGTAGAGCACGCGGTGGAGGCGTGCCGACCCGGGGCCTTCCTCTTTTCGGATCTTCCACGGCTCCCGCGAGACCACGTACCCGTTGATGGCGGTCAGGAATCGCCACACGGACTCGAGCGCGCGGTTGAACTGACACTCGCGCATCGCCGAGCGCCACTCGGCCTCGGCGCCCGCGAAGGCGGCCTGGATCTCGTTGTCCGCACAGACCTCGTTCGGCGTGCCGCCGAAGGACTGCCGGCACAGCGCCGCAACGCGCGAGACCGTGTTGCCGAGGTCGTTGGCGAGGTCGGCGTTGTAGCGCGTCAGGAACGCCTCGTCGGAAAAGCTCGCATCCTGGCCGAACGCCATCTCGCGCATCAGGAAATACCGGAGCGCGTCGGCCCCGAAGTCCGCGACGAGGTGGTCGGGCCGCACGATGTTGCCGACGGACTTGGAGACCTTCTTCGCGTCGCGCAGCCACCAGCCATGCGCCCAGACCGTCGTCGGCGGCGGCAGCCCCGCCGAGAGCAGGAACGCCGGCCAGTAAACCGCGTGGAAACGCAGGATGTCCTTCCCGATGACGTGCACGCGCTCGGCGTCGGAGTGGTCCCAGAACTCGCGGTAAAGAGCGTCGTCCGGTCCTCCGAACCCCAGGGCCGTGATGTAGTTCGCAAGTGCGTCGAGCCACACGTAGACGACATGGCCGGGGTGTCCCGGGAACGGGATCCCCCACTTGACCTTCGAGCGCGACACCGACAGGTCGTTCAAGCCGCCCTTGACGAACGAGACGACCTCGGCGAGCCGGCTCTCCGGCCGCACGAAACCGGGATGACTTGCGTAGTGCGCGAGTAGCGGCTCGGCGTACTTCGACAGCCGGAAGAACACGTTTTCCTCAGACTCCCAGGACGCCGCCTGGCCGTGGACCGGGCACCGCTTCTCGACGTCGAGCTCCTTCTCGGTATAGAAAGCCTCGCAGCTCGAGCAGTACCAACCCTCGTGCTTCGCAGTGAAAAAATCGCCGGCCGCGGCGATCCGCGCGACCAGGGCCTCGACGCCGCGCCGGTGGCGCGCTTGCGTCGTCCGGATGAAGTCGTCGTTGGCGATCTCGAAGGTCTCGTAGAGCTCCCGGTAGCGCTCGACGACGCGGTCGGCGAGCTCGAGCGGCGCGATCCCCTGGGCGGCCGCGGCCTTCTCTATGTTCTGGCCGTGCTCATCGGTGCCGGTGAGGAAGCGCGTCTCTTCGCCGATCAGCCGGTGGAACCGCGTGATCACGTCCGTCACGACCGTCGAGTAGATGTGCCCAATGTGGGGCAGGTCGTTGACGTAGTAGATCGGTGTGGTCGCGTAAAACGTCTTCATGCGGAGCGCGAAAGATATCTCAGAAGAGATCGAGCTCGATCGGGATCACGGTCCGGATCCGCGCGAAGGCGCGGTCGCGCGTCAGCAGGTGCAGTCCCGCGTCGAGCGCCGTGACCGCGATGGTGAGATCGATCAAGCCCGCCCGGAACCCGCCGCGAGCCAACGCGAACCGATAGTCGGCGACGCGCGACCACAGATGCGCTGGCTCCGGGGTCCACTCCAGCCCATCGGCGAGATCTTTGAGAAGCGCGTACTCGCCGGATGAGCGGGCGCCCGACAGCACTTCCGCGGCGATCGGCCCGCTGATTGCGGCAAGCCCCTCGCTCAAGAGAGTGCCGACGCGGCCGACGGCCGCCCGCTCGCCGCGCAAGTAGTCCACCCAAGCCGAAGTGTCGACGAGCGCGCCGCTCACCCTCGGCCGCGGCTGCGGGAGATGGAGGGGTCGAAGTCCAGGTCGATCTTGCCTGCGAGCTCGAGGAGTCTCTCCCTCTTGCTCTTCTTGATCAGCTCCTCGAGAGCGAGGATCAGCGTTTCGCGCATCGTCTTGGAGTCCGTCGCGCGCCGCGCTACCTCCAACAGTTCCTCCGGGAGGTCCACCGTCGTTCTCATGCATAGAGCATAGTTTATCGGCATTGTTTATGCAATCGCTCACAGCAGCCCCGCCTCCCGGAACGAGACGCACCCCTCCCTCCCCACGACGATGTGGTCGAGCAGGCGCACGCCCACGGACTCTGCGGCCGCCGCCAGCCGGCGCGTGAACTCGCGGTCTTCCCGCGACGGCGTCGGGTCGCCCGAGGGATGGTTGTGGTACAGGATTACGGCCGCCGCCTTGCCGAGGAGCGCCCGCCGGAGGATCTCGCGCGGCTCGACGACCGCGCGGTCGAGCGTGCCGCGGTAGATCTCGGGATCATTCTTCAGGAGACGGTTCCGCGCGTTCAGGTAGAGGGCTCCCGTGCGCTCCTGACTGTCGTCGGCCTGCGCCTGGCGCAGATAGTCCTTCACCAGACGGGGCTCGTTTAAGAGGTCGCGCCCCGAGAGGGTCTCGGCGGGAAGGCGGCGGGCGATCTCGATCGCGGCGGCAATCGCCGCGGCGCGCGCCGGCCCGATGCCGCGCTCGCCGGCGAGCTCCTCCGGAGTCGATCCCGCGAGGCCGATCAGGCCGCCGCGGGTGGCCAGAAGGCTGCGCGCCCGATCGAGCGCGCTCTGGCCGGGGATCCCGGTTCGGAGAAGCAGGGCCACCAGCTCCTCGTTCGTCAGTGCCGCGGGGCCCAGGCGCAGGAGCCGCTCGCGCGGCCGTTCCTCGGAGGGAAGATCGTGGATTCGGAAGACGCGTTGCGGGGCGTGTTCGGTCATGGGGTTGTCGCCGGCGGAGAGCGCCTGCGACTCGGTGAGGACGCGACGATGATAGCCGAATTCGAGCCCGATCCGAAATCCGAAATCTCTTCTAATCCCCGTCCGGCCAGTCGGCCGCCAGGCCGTCGGGCACGAGCAAGATCTTGCCGTGCTGCCGGCCCTCCTCCATGTAACGGTAGGCCGTCGGGGCCTCCGAGAGCGGAAACACGCGATCGATGCGCGGCCGGATCATCCTCGAGGCCACAGCAGCGTACAGAGCCCGGAACTCGCGGTCGTTTGCCATCGTCGAGCCGAGGATCGAAAGCTGCTTCCAGAAGATCAGCCGGATCTCCTCCTTCGGGTTCGGGCCGGAGGTCGCGCCGCAGGTGACGATCCGCCCTCCCTTCGCCGCCGATTTGAGCGAGGTCATCCAGGTCGCTTCTCCGACCGTATCGACGACGACGTCGGCGCCGCGCTTGCCGGTGTGGCGCCGGACCGCCTGGCCGACGTCGTCCCGGGTGTGGTCGAGGACGAGCTCCGCGCCCGCTTCGCGCACCCGCGAGAGCTTCTCGTCGCCCGACGTCGTGGCGAGAACTCGCGCCCCGACGAGGAGGGCGATGTCGAGGGCCGCCCCGGCCACACCGCCTCCCGCGCCGTGGATCAGGACGGTCTCGCCCGGCCGCACGGCGGCGCGGCCGATGATCATGCGCCACGCGGTCTGGTACGCCAGCGGAAAGGCCGCTGCCTGCGCGAAGGAGAGGCCTTCCGGGATCGGGAAGACGTTGGCGAGGGGAACGACGACGTGCTCCGCGAAAGTACCGGCGGCGTGCTCCCCGAGAATCCGAAAGGTCACGCAGAGGCTCTGCTCGCCCGCCCGGCAGAATTCGCAGGCGCCGCAGAAGAGGCCGGGCTGGATCAGGACCCGGTCTCCCGGCGCCAGGCCGGAGACACCCGGCCCGATCCGATCCACGACGCCCGCGCCGTCCGCCCCCGGGATCATCGGAAGCGGCACGCCGGGAATGCCGTTGCGCACGAAGACATCAACCCGGTTGAGCGCCGCCGCCCGGACCTCCAGGCGCACCTCTCCCGGGCCGGGCTCGGGTGCAGGCTGTTCGCCGTACCGAAGGACGTCGTTTCCGCCGTGTGCGGTGAAGAAGACGGCTTTCATCGTCGTCAGACTACTTGAGGTAACCCAGGCTTCTCAATTTCTCCAGATACTCCCGATCGCTCTCGGGCGCGACGGCCGGCGGGGATGAAACAAGCGGGCCATAGGTCGCGACCATGACCGTTTCGAGGGAGCGCGGGACGAAGAGCGCCGCCACGGGCCGGCCCTCCAGGTCGCGCGCCGCCGGCACGCCGCGGCGGGCGAGGATCGAGGGAGCGACGTCGACCGGCCGGATTCGAACGGTCCGAGACGCTCCGGCTTCGTCGAAGACCGCCATCCGTCCGAGAGCTTTCCGCGACCGGACATGACTGTCGGCGGCGATCAACACGAACACCACCTCGCCGCGAGCGGCGCGCTCGGCCCAATTGCCCAGCCAGGCCCGGATCGCCTCCACGGCGCTCCGGCGGGCGCCCGGGTCGTCGCGGGCAATATCGCAGCCCGGAAGGTAAACCGTCGAGAGGCCGTAGCCCTTGTTCACGCTCTCGGCGAACAGCGCCAGCTCGATGCGGTCGGCGTCCACGCCGTCGCGCGCCCGCGCGAAGATGGCGCGGTTCTCGATCACCGTCGCCCCGGGCCACGGTCCGGCGGCCCACCACCCGATCGAGAGGCTGGGGATCCCCGCCGATGCGGAGACCTCCCAGAAGGCGAGGGCGCGCCGGTCGCCGCTCGAGACCGGGGCGTTGGAGACGAGGCGGAGAGCCGGACCGAGGCGGCGCAGATACCACGATGTCCCGAACGGCGGCCGCAGCCCCAGGGGCGATCCGGCCGGCCGTACCCGTGCCAGCGACCGGACGCCGTGGCGGCGCGAAGAGACCCCCGTTGCGATCGTCGTCCAGATCTCCGGTGGCGAGAGCCGTTCGGCCGGCCACCACCCCACCGCTGCGCGCGAGAGCAGCGCCGCGATCGCCGGGTGTCTGCCCGGGCCGTCGAGGTCCAGACCGTCCACGGCGGCCACGACGATCGGAATCGGCCGCGGTGAGGGCTGCGGAGCCGCGGCCGCGGGCGCCGATTCGCGCCGCGAGAAGAAGAGGAGGATCGCGACGAGGGAGCCCAGGGCCGCGGCCGCCGCGAAGACGCGGCGGTTGGCGCGCCGGGGAAGCGTTCCCGAGCGCGAGAAGGCGCGCGCGAGAAACGCCAGCCGCACGGCCGTCGCCAAGAACAGCGCGGCGATGCCGACGGGGATGCCCCAGAGCAGCGCGCGCGTCGAGAGCTCGCGCGCGAGGCCATAGGTGCCCGCGATCCAGACCCCGAAGACGAGGAGGGCGGCCGCCGCTCCGGCGATCGTGGCGGCGAGGCCGGGCGCCCTAACCCTCTCGGCCGCAGAGGCCACCCCGAGGGCGAGGAGTGCGGCCGGAAGAAGGTCCGCGACGAAGATGTGCGCGAAGAGCGCCAGAACCGCGCGCGCCGACGTGAACCCCGCTTCCGACGCCTCGACCGCCGCCACGGCCGCCAACGCCGACGCGGCCGCGCCGATCAGGATCGCGGGAAGGAACGCGCCTCCCCGGCCCTCGAAGACGGGCCGGAAGAGCAGCCGCTCGACCCCCGCGTCGAGATAGCCGAGCTCCTTGAGCCGCGCGCGGGCCTCTTCGAGCGTCGGCCGCGAGCTCACGAGCGGCGGTCCCGCACGACGCGCGCAAGGTCCGCCAGCACCGCCGAACGCCCGCCGAGGGGTTTCAGGGCCGCCAGAGCCGCCTCGAGCAGCTCGCTCACGAGACGGTGGGAGGACTCGCGGCCGAGCACGGTCGCGAAGTTCGCGCGGTGCGCGTCGCGGCCAGTGTCCTTGCCCATCCGGCCCGGATCCCCCTCGAGGTCGAGCAGGTCGTCGGTGATCTGGAAGGCCAGGCCCAGGTTGCGGGCGTAAATCGTCAGCGCGGTGAGCGCGCGCTCTCCCGCTCCGCCCGCGATCGCCCCGCCTCGCACCGCCGCGACGAAAAGGGCTCCGGTCTTCCTGGCGTGGATCGCTTCCAGGTCGTCGAGCGAAACCTTCGCCGGGTCGGCCGCGAGATCCGCGGCCTGGCCGGCGCAGCAGCCCGCGGCACCCACGGCGCCGCCGAGCTCCGCGAGGATGCGAGCGCGCGCCGGGGCGGAAAGTTCGGCGGCGCCGGCGGCGATCTCGAAGGCGCGCGCGAGGAGGGCGACCGCCGCGAGCTCCGAGGTCGCCACCCCGTGGACGCGGTGGAGCGCGGGGCGTCCGCGACGCCGCGCCGCGTCGTCCATCGAGGGGAGGTCGTCGAGAACGAGCGAAGCCGCATGGACGAGCTCGACCGAAACGGCGACGGCCATCGCCGCCTCGCGCGGCGCGCGGACGAGCTCGCCCGCGGCCAGCGTTGCGAGCGGGCGGAGGCGCTTTCCGGGCGACAGCGCGGCGTCCGCAATGGCGCGCGACAGCGCCTCGGCGCGCGGTGCGGGAGGCGGGAGGCTCGCGGCGAGCGCCTCCTCCAGGGAGCGACGAACCGCCGACGCGAACCGGTCGAACGCGCCGCCCCCCGCGGCGGGGTCCGTCAGAGCAGGCTTCCTGTTCCTAGCCGCGGAAGCTCGCGAGTGCCTCCGCCTCCGACTCGTAGACGTCGAACACGGTGATCAGCTGCGTCACCGTCAGCACGTCGTTGATCTTCGGCGGCAGGTGGAGGAGCTTCAGCTTCCCGCCCTTGTTCGTCACGGACGTGTAGCAGCCGACGAGCTCGCCGATTCCCGACGAGTCGATCGTCGTGACGTCGTGCATGTCGACGAGGATGTGCTTCTTGCCCGAGTCGACGAGCTTGTTGATCGTTTCGCGTAACTGCACGTCTCCCGAGCCGATGGTGATCTTTCCCTTGAGCTCGACGATCGCCACCCCGCTGACCTCTCGGACATTCGTCTTCATGCTGGGTTCTCCTCCTTCTCTTTTATCGCGACCAGGTTCTTTTTCAAAACGATTTCCATCCCACCGCTGGCGTGGCGCTGGAATCGCACCTCGTCCATGAAGGTCTTGATGTAGAAGATGCCCCTCCCGGACGTCTTCAGACGGTTCTCGGGAGCCAGGGGGTCGTCCACCGCCGCCGGATCGAACCCCGGTCCTTCGTCCCGGATCGAGATCTTGAGCGTGTCGCCGACGATATCCATCTCGAGGTGCACCCGCTTGGCGAGGTCCTGCGCGTTGCCATGCTTGATGGCGTTGGCGAGCCCTTCGCGCAAAGCCATGAGGATCCAGTGCCGGGTTTCCTCCGGCACGTCACGCCCCTCCAGCAGCTTCGAGCACAGGTGTTGCGCCATCTCGATGTTCTCGAAACGGCTGGAGAGAGACATCCGGATCGGGCCGGCTTTGCTGGACGGTCGCGTTGCGCTCATTCACAGACTTTGCGAGTCCGGCGGATCTTAGTCTAAAGGCCCGGCGGAAAGGAAGGCGCGGGCCGCCCATGCTAACCTCGAGCATGCGCCGGAAAAGCCCGCCGGGCGCGGCCGGAGCGCTGCTCGCCGCCGCGGTCCTGCTGGCCGCTCCCGACCTTCTGCCCGACAGGCTCGCCGAGGTTTCGCGTCAGGTCGAGGAGGTCCGCGGACGCAAGTTTCTCCGGCCCGTGCCGGCCTCCGAGATCGATCCGGCACAGGCCCGGCGCGTGCTTCGCGAGAAGATCGTCGAAGGACTGCCCGCGCCACCGGACGACGCGTTCCGCTCCCTCGCGGCGCTCGGGTTGATCGACGACGCGACCGGGATGCTCGACATCCTCGTCGACTTCTACGCCTCCCAGGTCGTCGCCTTCTACGACCCCCAGCCGCGCCGATTCTACGTCGTCAAGGGCGCCGAGGGGCTCGGGGAGGCGGGGGACATGGCCGCCGGACTCATCTATTCACATGAGCTGACGCACGCGCTGCAGGACGAGTCGCTGCGGCTGGACGAACGCATCCGGCAGCTCCGCGACGACGGCGATCGCGCCTTCGCGCTCCAGAGCCTGCTCGAGGGCGAGGCGACGCTCGTCATGGTACGGGTCGCCCTCGCCGGCCTTCCGGGAGCCGACGAGAGCCTCGAGGACCAGATCGCCCCGCTGCTGTCGGCCGGCGCCCTCGAGCGCGCCAACGTGCCGAAGGGCGTTCCCGACTACTTCGTGGATCAGCTCTTCTTCCCCTACACCGAGGGAACGGCCTTCGCCCGCGCGGCGCTGAAAAGGGGCGGGTGGGAAGAGATGGATCGCCTCTGGAAGAATCCGCCCCTTTCGAGCTCCGAGATCATCCACGGCTCGCCGTATCCTGCCCCCGCGCAGGGCCTGATCCCGGCCAACCTCGCCTCGATCGCACCCGGACAGCGGTTCGTCTATGCGGACACGCTCGGCGAGTGGACGCTGCGGTTCCTGCTCGGCCGCGCGCTCGGGCAGGACGAGGCGGCCCGCGCCGCCGCCGGCTGGCGGGGAGACCGGATCGCGTACTTCGCGGGCGCCCGCGCGATCGTCTACCTGTGGCGCATCCGGTTCGACGAGCCGGCATCGGCTGCCCGCTTCGAGGCCGCGCTCCGGAAGGCCCGCGCGAAGCGGCCCGTCCCCGCCGCCGAGACGATCGCGCGCAAGGGAGTGGACGTGGTGGTCTCGAGCGGGCTCGCCACCCCAAAAAAGCCTTGAACCGGTCACTCCATATCAGGCAACGCCGGGCGCAGCCCGGCGGTATCCCCCCAGCAGTAGGAAACGCCGTGCGAAGCACGGCGGTAACGCAGACCCTCAGCAGTAGGAAACCCGGTACTCCGGCGTTTATGTTCCGGAGCTTCCTAGCCGTCATCCCGACGGCCACCCGGCGATCCGGACGCCCTCGGCCGCCTCCACGCGGTTTTTGCCGGCCCGCTTGGCGCGATACAGCGCCTCGTCGGCGGCGGCGACGAGCATCTCGGGAGAAGAACCCCCTCCCGGCTCCGCCGTGGCGACTCCGAGACTGATCGTGACGACGCCGAGGGGCGCCTGCGAGTGGCGCGTGGCCATCGCCTCCACGCGCGCCCGAAGCTGTTCGGCCACCGCGAGGGCGCCCCGGGGCGGTGTCGACGGCAGGATCGCGGCGAACTCCTCGCCGCCGTAACGCGCCAGGAGATCCCCGGGCCGCGTGAGGGCCTCTCGGATCTCGGAGGCCACGCGTTTCAAGCATTGGTCGCCGGCCTGGTGGCCGCTGGCGTCGTTGAAGTCCTTGAAAAAGTCGATGTCGATCATGATGAGCGACAGCGGCAGCTGATCGCGGAACGCGCGCTTCCACTCGCGCGCGAGAGTGACCTCGAAGCGGCGGCGGTTGGCGACGCCAGTCAGCGAATCGATCTCCGAGAGCTGCTGGAGCTTAATGTTGGCTTCCTCGAGCTGCAGGGTCCGCTCGGCCACCTGCTCCCGGAGCTCCCCTTCCCGCGCCCGGGCCCGCGCCACCCGCAGACGCACGAACCCGTATCCCGCCAGCGCGAGCCCGACGGCGCAGAGGCCGTAGAACCAGGGAGTCTGCCGAAAGTTTGGCCGGAGCCGGAACCGGACGGCGTCTCCCGTCTCGTTCCAGACTCCGTCGTTGTTGCAAGCCTGGACCTGGAAGGTGTACCGGCCCGGCGGAATGTTCGTGTAGAACGCGACGCGGCGGGTCCCCGCGTCGGTCCATTCCTTGTCGAAGCCCTCGAGCTTGTACTTGAAGTACACGCGGTCGGGGTCGATGAACGACAGGCCCGTGTAGTGAAACTCCAGATCTCCCCGGCCCGGCAGGATCTCGGCCTCTCCGGTCCGCGGGACGATGCGCCGGTCGATGCGGGTCTGCTCGATGATCACGGGGGGCGGCCGCATGTTCGTCTTTATTCGGTCGGGGTCGATGACCACGGCGCCCTCGACGGTCGGAAACCACAGCCGCCCGTCGTGCGCCTTCCACCCCGCCGGCTGCGTGAAGCCGCTGCACTCGGACGAGCGCATGCCGTCGGCGCGACCGAAGGACACCGAGGACACGGAGTCGCGGCTGCCTTCGGCGAGCTCCTCGAGGTCCTGCCGGCGCACGCGGAAGATGCCGCGGCTGCAGCTCATCCACAGGTAGCCCCGGCTATCCTCGAGGATCGCGTACTGCACGTCGTCGAACAGGCCTTCTTTTCGGCTGAACCGCGTGAACTTGCCGTTCTTCAGGCGATTGAGGCCGCCTCCGTCGGTCCCCACCCAGAGGCAGCCGTCGGAGTCTTCGTAGAGCGAGAGAACGGTGTTGTCGGAGAGGCCGTCCGCGGTGGTGTAGGCCGTGAACTTTCCGTTGGAGAAGGAGTTGAGACCACCCCCTTCGGTGCCGACCCAGAGCTTGCCGTCGCGATCCTCGATGATCGCCAGAACGGTCGCCGCGGAGAGGCCGTCCTCCGTGCCGTAGACGGTGAACTCTCCGCCTCGCTCCCGCACGAGGCCGCCGTCGTCGGTCCCGATCCAGAGCGTGCCCGCGCGGTCGCGGTAGAGGCAACGGATGATCTCGCTCGGCAGTCCGTCCTTCGCGTGAAAGGTTCGAAACCGGTTCCCGTCCATCCGGCTCAGACCGTCGCCCCAGGTGCCGATCCAGAGCCGGCGCGCGCCGTCCTCATAGACGGAGCGGACGAAATCCCCCAGCCCGTCTTTGGACGTATAGGCGGTGAACCGGCCGCCGAAGAAACGGTTGACCCCGGCTCCGCGCGTGCCGAGCCAGAGGGCGCCCGCATGGTCCTCGTAGATCGTCCGGATCCGATCGCTCGAGAGCCCCTCCTTGCGCGAGTAGGCGGTGAACTTTCCGTCCTTGAGACGGTTGAGGCCCCCCGCGACGGTGCCGATCCACAGGCTGCCCTCGCCGTCCTCGCAGATCGAGAGCACGGTGTCGTCCGAGAGCCCGTCGGCGGGCCGGAACACGCTCAGCGTTCCGTCGGAAAGGCGCGAAAGCCCTCCGCTCTGATTCCCGATCCAGAGGTTGCCGTCCCGATCCTCCTGGATCGCCTCGACCGAGTCGCTCGCCAGGCCTTCTCGCGCCGTGAACGCGGTGAACCGGCCCTCGCGGTAGCGCACGAGGCCCGCGCCGTCGGTGCCGATCCAGAGATCTCCGCGGCTGTCGACCAGCAGGGATTGCACGATCTCGGCCGTGAACCCCTGCTTCCTGCCGAAGGCCGTGAACCTCCCGTCGCGAAACCGCAGGAGGCCGCCCCCGTCGGTGCCGACCCAGAGCGCCCCGTCGCGGTCCATCTGCAGGGCCCAGACGGTGTCGCTCGAGAGACCGTCCTTGGCGCCGTACGTGGCGACGATCTTTCCGTCCTTCCATCGCGCGATCCCGCCGCCGGTCCCGATCCAGAGGCCGCCTTCGGGGTCCTCGCAGATCGCCAGCACGCGGTTGTTCGGCAGGCCTTCCTTCGTGGTGTACGCCGTAAACCGGCCGTCCTTGTAGAGGTGAAGGCCGCCCCAGGTCCCCACCCACAGGTTGCCCGCGCGGTCCTGCAAGAGCGCCTGGGCGTTGCTGTTCAGTAGCCCTGGCGCGTTGCCCTTGTCGAACACCGTGAATTGGACGCCGTCGAAGCGCACGAGGCCGCGCTCGGTCCCCAGCCAGAGGTACCCGTCTCGGGTCTGCAGGATCGACTGGACGGAGTTCTGCGGAAGGCCGTTGTCCGTTTTCCAGACCTGGTGTGCGTACTGCGTGATCGCCTTGCGCGGATCCAGGGCGCGGGCCGGAGCTCCCGCGAAAAGGAAGAGGATCGCGCTCCACGCCAGGCGTACGGCGAGCCCGCTGCGAGCCTCAAACCGCATGGATCCCATACGCGATCTTACCAGCGGTTCCGCCGCGGCCGGCGAGACGTCTGTGCCGCTTCAGGTCTTCTGGACCTGATGCAGGACCAGGGGGATCAGGACGAACATCTGGATCGCGTCGAAGACTCCGTGGGCGACGATGCACGGCAGGACGTTCCGGTAGCGCGCATAGGTGATCGAGAGCACCGTCGAAATCATCAGGATCCCGATCAGCATCAGCGGCTGGCCGTAGGCGCCGTGCGCGGCCGTGAACATGAGGGTCGACGCGACCGGACCCACACGCGTCTGGAGGAAGGACCGGAAGAAAAGCTCTTCGACCGTCATCGCCGAGAGGACGATGAGGATCTTCAGCCACAGGGGCCGCGAGACGAGCCACTCGATCATTGGCGATATGGTGGGAGTCGCCGTCTCGGAACCCGAGCCCCGCGACAGGAGCAGCCAGAGGCCGAGCAGGAGGGTTGCCGCCAGGATCGTCAGCACCCAGCCGGCGATCCCGATGAGCACGCCGATCGAAAGGTCCCGGCCGGGCCGCTGGCTCGAAAGAGCCAGGAAGTCCTTGAGAGACCGCCTGTCGGAAAGCGCGTAATAGCACGCGAGAAAGAAGAGGAGCATCGCGTGCACCGCGAAAACCGAGACGAGCGACAGCTCCCGGGTCTCGGGTTGCGCGCCGACCATGCCCCCGGCGAAGGGGATCGCGACGGTCAGGAGCAGCACGGCCGCGAGCAGCCCGATCGCCACGGCGCGCCGCGAAGGCTCCGCGAAACCGTCTTCGGTCAGAACGGCGCGGGATCGCGCCTGAACGAACGACAGGAGGATGCCGAGGCTTCCGGCCGCCACGAGAAGCACGAACGTGACCGAGTTCATCTGTTCTTCCGGGGTAAGCGGCGCAGAATACCCCAACTCTCGAGGCTGTAGAAGCTGGACTTTCGCCGAGGTTCCGGGGACGATGGCGCCGCGCGATGACGGCGACTCCGCAGCCCCTCGAAGTCCAGACCCTCTCGAAGACCTTCGGGAACCACCGCGCCTTGGACGGCGTGTCCCTGACCCTCTCGGCCGGCGAGACGCTCGGTCTCCTCGGCCCCAACGGCGCCGGCAAGACAACGCTCGTGCGGAGCGTGGCCGGCCGTGTCCGGCCGGACGGGGGCAGCCTGCGAATCCTCGGTCTCCTGCCCGAGGACGACGCCGCGCGCGCCGCGCGGGGCTGGGTCCCGCAGGAGATCGCGATCTATCCCCTGCTCTCCCCGCGCGAGAACCTCTGGAGCTTCGGCCGCTACCAGGGGCTCGCGGGCGACGCGCTGACGAAGGCCATCGGCGCAAGCCTCGACTGGATCGGCCTGGCCGACCGCGGCAACGACAAGACCGGCAGCCTCTCGGGCGGCATGCGCCGCCGCCTGAACATCGCCGCGGGCACGATCCACTCCCCCCGCGTGCTGCTGCTCGATGAGCCGACCGTGGGGGTCGACCCCCAGTCGCGCGAGCGCATTTACGCCATGATTGCCGAGCTGAAGTCCCGCGGCGTCTCGCTCCTCTACACCACGCACTACATGGAGGAGGCGGAGCGGCTCTGCGACCGCATCGCCATCATCGACAACGGGAAGATCATCGCGTCGGGAACCAAGGACGAGCTCGTCCGGCAGACCGTCGGCACACGGCAGGCGTTGATGGTCGAGGCGGGCGCGCCGATCCCGCCCGCGCTGAAAGCGAAGCTCGAGGCCGCCGGCGGGGCCGTGGACGAAAGGAAGGCGCGTTTCTCGGTCGCCAACCCGGCCGAGGAGATCCGGAAGGTGCTCGCCCTTTTCCACGACGCCGGCGTCGGCGTTCGCGACTTGACGTTGAAGAGCCCGACTCTCGAGCAGGTGTTCCTGCAGTTGACCGGGCGGGAGCTGCGCGAATGAGCATGATCCTCGCCGTCGCGAAGAACCGCCTGCTGAACCTGCGCCACGACCGAGCGGCGATGATCCTCTCCTTCGTCCTGCCGGTCGCCTTCTTCTCGATCTTCGCCGGCGTTTTCGCCGGCGGCTCGGGGCGCGACGCGACGCGCAAGATTTCGGTCGCCGTGGTGGACGAGGACGGCTCGACCCAGTCCGGGCGTTTCGTGGCCGCGCTCGCCGCGGAAGAAGGGTTGACGATACTCCGCGCGCCAGAGGACAAGCCGACCGCCGCGCCCTTCACGCGGGCCGGCGCCGAGGCCGCCGTCCGTACCGGGGACCTGCCGGTCGCCCTCATCCTCCCGAAGGGCTTCGGAGCGACCCGGATCTCGTTCGGTCCGTCCGCCTCGCAGCCGTCGATCGAGATCCTCTCGGACAGCGCCGACCCGGTCGCGCCGCAGGTTCTCGCCGGCCTCGCGCAGAAAGTGGCGATGACTGCCATGCCCGCCTCAATGGCGCGCAGCGGCATGGACGAGGTGGATCGCTGGAGCGGCGGGCTCACGCCCGAGCAGAAGGCGAAGATGGAGGTCATGCTCGGGCATCTCGAGAAGGGAGATCCGGAACCGGGAGCCGAGGCCGGAGCGGGCCCGGGCGGAGTGATCCAGGTCTTGACGCGCGACCTCATCGGCGAAACGAAGACGAACCCGACCGTGGCCTTTTACGCCGCGGGCCTCGGCGTGATGTTCTTGCTTTTCTCCGCGGCAGGCGCGGGCGGCGCCCTCATCGAGGAGGCGGAAAGCGGCACGCTCGACCGCGTCCTCTCGACCGGCGTCTCGATGACGACGCTCCTCCTGGGCAAGCTCGTGTACCTCGTCGCCCTCGCCGTCGTGCAGTTGACGCTGATGTTCACCTGGGGCGCGCTTTTCTTCGGCGTCGAGCTCGCCAGCCACGTGCCCGGCTTCCTCATCATGACGTTCGTGACCGCGTCCGCCTGCGCGACCTTCGGCCTCCTCCTCGCCGCGATCTGTCGTTCCCGCATGCAGCTCGTCGCGCTGTCGAACCTCGCGATCCTGCTCATGTCGGCCCTCGGCGGCAGCATGTTTCCCCGGTTTCTGATGCCCGAAAAGATGCAGAAGATCGGCCTCGTCACGATCAACGCCTGGGCCATCGACGGGTTCCAGAAGATCTTCTGGCGGGACGAGCCGGTCTCGAGTCTCGGGCCGCAAGTCGCGGTCCTGCTGGGAGTTGCCGTCGTCTTCTTTCTCCTGGCTCGGCGGGTCGCCCGGCGGTGGGAAACTGCTTGACACCGTCTATGCTGTAATGACATAACGCCTCTCAACAGAACAGGGAGGCGACATTGAGGCTCCCCACCAAGGCCCGTCCACTCCTGGTTGTTTCGGTTCTGCTGTCCGCGCTTCTGGCCGGAGGCGCGCACGCGCGGTGCTAGAAATATGAGCTTCGACAGTTCGCACCAGCTCCTGGTCCTCTCCCGGGAGACCAACCCCACCCGGCCGTCGCGGCGCGCGGCGCTGGGGCAGTGGTGGACGACCTCCTCGTTCGCGTGGTCGGGCGGGCTCGGCGTGACTCCGTTGCCGAGCGCCCTCGGACCGTTCGGGCCGGTGGCCTGCGACGGCGCCGACGTCTGGGTCGGAGGCGCGGACAGCGTCTTTCGCATCCGCGCGAGCGACGGGAAGCTCCTCGAAACCTGGGCGATCCCAAAACCCGCGGGTGCCCTTCTCGTCGCGATGGGCCGCGTCTTCGTGGCCGGCTTCGGGCTCCTCAGGGACCCCGGCGTTCTCTCCATGATCGATTCGTCGGCGCCCCCGGGAGCGGCGACGGTCGTGGCCAACGACCTGCCGAACTACCCCTTCGTTCTCGCGTTCGACGGAGCTCGAATCTGGACCGCGAACAACGCCGGCTCGGTCTCGATCGTCACGCCGTCTTCGGCGACGCCCTGGCCGGTGACCACCGTGACGACGCGTTTTCAATTCCCCTCCGGCATCGTGTTCGACGGCCGGCACATCTGGATCGCCGACTCCGGTCCGTGCATCCTGCTCAAGCTCGACGCTTATGGCGCGATCCTGCAAACCGTGAGTATCGGATCGCGAGGGGGCGCCCCGCTTCCCCTGACGTTCGACGGCAGCCACGTGCTGGTGGCGAACCCTCTGGCGGGTCTCAACGTCGTCCGGGTGTCCGACGGCGCCGCCGTTGCCCTGCTGGATGTGGCCGACGGATCTCCGTCGGGCGCCGCTTTCGACGGCGAGCGGATCCTAATCCTCGGCCAGGGCAACCCCTCGAACGGAGTTCCGCCGACCCTGTCTTTGCTCCGGGCGGCCGACTTTTCCTCGCTCGGCGTGAGTGCCCTCTCGGACCTCTACCCGGTGGCCGCCGCGAGCGACGGCCTGAACTTCTGGATCACCGTCGAGACGGCCGACGGGTCCCGGCTGGTGCGTCTCTAGAAATCGACTGACGAAGGAAAGCTAAATGAAGCTCCACGCTCGAGCGCGCCGACTCCTGGCCATCCCGGTGCGTTCTGTTCGCTCCTCGCCGGCGGAGCCATCCGCCGCGCGCAGGATGTGTGCGGTCCCTTCACCGACGTGTCCCCCGCGTTCTGCCCCTACGTCTCCTCTAGCGGCGGACTCGGCCGCTTCTGACATGAGACGCCTGGGTTCTCGCGGCCATCACCACCTGCCGTTTCCTCCGTGCCTGACTTTCGGTCGCGTGGGCTGCCGTCGTGGCCGCCCGTCGAACATATAATTCCCGCATGAGCACGAGTCTGCTGGAAGAGGCCCTCAAGCTGACGCCGAGAGAGCGGCTCGAACTCATCGGAGCACTGTGGGACACCCTCTCCGAGTCCGACATCCCGGTCGCTCCGGAAGAGCGTGCTCTCCTGGATTCTCGCATCGCCGACCTCGAAACCAATCCTGACGATCAGAGTTCCTGGGAAGAGGTCAGAGCCCGTCTCGAAAAGCGCCGTCGTTGAAGGCACGCGTCGTTGTTCGTCGAGCCGCGGAGCTCGACCTGGCGGCGATCGAGGATTGGTACGAGGGTGAGGAACCAGGGCTTGGCACCGAGTTTCGAAACGCCATCCACGATCTCGTCACCCGCATGGGCGAGAACCCGCTCGCGTATCCCGAGCGGTACCGAGGAAACCGGCGAGCGCTTCTGCGGCGGTTCCCCTATGTCGTGTGGTACCGACTCGTCGGAGACTCTGCAGTTGTGCTGGCGTGCATTCACGGAAGGCGTGATCCGCGTGTGGCTCGTGCCAGGCTTCGTGAGGGCTCATAACTACTCGTACGCCCTCTCCTCGACCGTGAGCCGCTCGAGGTAAACCGTCTCACAGGACCCCGGGCCCTCGTCCTCGCGCGTCGAGCTCGTGCCCCAGTGGAACACGGTGTCGTCGAGCCCGTCGACGTCGACGAGCCAACCCTCGAGGCGAACGAGGTCTCCGTTGGAAACGCTCCGGACCGCGCTACGGATGCGGAGGCTTCTCGGGATGATGTGGACGTTGGCGCTGTGGGAGACGATCGTGCCGCGGTCGAGCGAGACATCTTTGGTGCGCCAGAAGTAGAAGCGCGTGTACTGGCTGTAGGAGATCTTCCCGGCAAACG
>JBKJWL010000215.1:0-8737 GCA_046716885.1 Thermoanaerobaculia bacterium
CATCTACTACATCGATATGGCGGTGGCGGAGAATAACCTGGCGCTGCTGGCCCACGGGCGGGCGGCCCGCCAGCGGGCCGCCGACGAGAAGTCCGAGGGCTTCAATCCCTTCTTCATGCTTTTTCACGTCGTAGACCCCGACTGGTTCCTCGGCAAGACCCTCAAGTACGTGCGCTGGCTGTGGACCCCCCCGGTCGTGGCGGGCGCCTGCGTCTTTTTCGCGTGGACGGTCGGCGTCATCGTCGTGCACTGGAGCGAGGTCTGGAACGGCACCAAGATCCTCTACGCGCTCGGGGACAAGCCGTTCCTGGAGCTGATGCAGTTCATCCTGATCATCACGTTCCTCGGCGCGATCCACGAGTCTTCGCACGGCTACGTCACGAAGCTCTACGGAGGCGAGGTCCACGACATCGGCATCGCGCTCGTGTACGCCACGCCGGCCTTCTACTGCAACACGACCGATTCGCTCCTGTTCGAGAACAAGTGGCACGAGATGTGGGTGACGACCGCAGGCATCTACATCGAAGCCTGGATCTGTTCCCTGGCGACGCTCTGCTGGATCCTCTCCTATCCCGACACGTTCCTGCACGAGTTCGCCTTCAAGACGATGCTCTATACCGGCGTGTCCACTATTTTTCTCAACATCAATCCGCTCATCAAGATCGACGGCTACTACGCGCTGACGACCCTGGTGGAGATCCCCGAGTTACGCGAGGAGTCCTTCCGCTTCCTCGGCGCCGCGTTCCAGAGACATGTCCTGCGGCTCCCCGTCGAGGTTCCGGCCGTCTCGCGGCGGAAGCGCCGGATCTACTGGATCTACGGAACCCTTGCCCTGGCCTGGATCCTGGTCGTCATCCGGTTCATCGGCGGCCTTTTCTACAATCTCTACAATCATTACTTCCCGAACTGGGCGGTCGTCCTGTTGCTGATTACGCTCTACGCCCTGTTCCGGAAGCGCGTGCGCCTGTTCACCCGCACCCTCCGTCTTCTGTATCTCGACAAGAAGGAGCTCATCATGTCGCCCCGACTCCGGAAGCCGATGTACGTCGCCGCGACGGTTCTGGCGCTCCTGCTGTTCGTGCCGTGGAGCCGGCGCACGCTCCGGACTTCCGCGACGCTGCGACCCCTGGCAACCGTGCGCCTGGAGGCTCCGGAGGACGCCGTCGTGGCCCGGGTGCTCGCGCAGGAAGGCGACCGCATCGAGGCCGGCCAGCCGGTCTTTCAGCTTATCAGCCCGGCGAGCGCCGAGGAGCGCGTTCGCCTCGCCTCCGAGCGAGAACGCCTGGAGCACGCGGCCAGCCGCGGCCGGCAGGACGCCGAGGCCCAGACGGTCTTCGCGTCCGAGAGCCGCGGCGCCTCGGTGGACGCCGCACTCGCGAGCGGCCGCGTGCGCGAGGAGCGGCTCGTGGTCCGGAGTCCCATCGCGGGCCGTCTCCTGACGCCGTACCTCCGGGACCTCGAGGGACGCGCGTTTCCGGAGGGCTCCCTCCTCGCCGAGGTCGGGGAGGACAAACAGCTCGCTGCCGACCTGCCCGTCTCCGAGCGGCTCTTCGACGATCTCCGGCGCCAGGCGTCGGTCTCGGCCCTTTTCCGGGGGCATCCCCGGCCGATCAAGGGCACGGTCGTCTCGATCGCCCCGGCCACCCTCGCGCAGCCTGCGACGGCCTCCGCCGGGACGGATCCGGCGGCGCCCCGGCAGCATCCCGATCAATTCGTCGCGCTCGCCGTCTTCGACAACGGGGACGGCAGCCTCATCGCCGGCATGGCGGGCAAGGCCAAGATTCAGGGCCGACGCGCGTCGTACGCCTCGCGAATGTGGCGGGTCCTCAAGCGCTGGGCCCAGTCGACGATCTGGTAATTCGCCGCGGCCAAAAAAAACGCCCCGCCGAAGCGGGGCGTTCGAAGCTCGAAGTCGGAGCTGCTAGACGTTAGACCGAGGCCTTGAAGTTGGAGCGCATGGCCGCCTTGGTGGCCGCCTTCGTCCCGGCGCGCATGGAAGCCTTGGTCGCGGCCTTCGTTCCCGCCCGCAGCGAAGCCTTGGTCGCGGCCTTCGTTCCCGCCCGCAGCGAAGCCTTGGTCGCGGCCTTCGTCCCGGCGCGCAGCGAAGCCTTGGTCGCGGCCTTCGTCCCGGCGCGCAGCGAAGCCTTGGTCGCGGCCTTCGTCCCGGCGCGCATCGAAGCCTTCGTTCCGGCGCGCAGCGAGGCGCGGTTCGACGCCCGAGTGCTCGCGACGTGGCCCGAGAGAGCCGGGGAGCTGCCGAACGACTCGACACGAATCTCCGGGAGGTCCTTGCCCGTGGCTTCCTTGATCTTGGCCTTCTGAGCGTCCGTCAGCTTGATCTTCACTTCGTTACCCATTTTTTTCCTCCTGTTCTGCTCGATTCATAGGGCAAGACCGGCGCCAGTTCTGAAACACACATGGCTGCCTGGAAGCCCTTATTCATCAGTCCTTTGAGTTTCGCTAGTTCGGGCGGTCACCTGGGAACGGTGAAACTTTACCCGCCACAAGGTTGACTTTCTCAACCCCAGACTCCGACTCACGACTCCCCACTCTCCTCTACAGCCCGTACTTCCGGCACAAGTACTTGATCTGGTTCCCATCCAGGCCCAGCCGCCTGGCGGCCTCCGCCTTGACGCCGTTCGATGCGGAGATTGCGTCGGTCAGAAGCCGGCGCTCGAGCTCCTCGACCGCCGCGGCGAAGCCCTTCGCCGGCGGGAGGGCCCCGCCGGCCGGAGCCGCCGGCTCGCGCAGGGCGCGCGGCAGGTCCTCCTCATTGACCTCATCGCCCTCGGAGAAGAGGACGAGCATCTCGACGGCATGCTGGAGCTCCCGGACGTTACCTCTCCAGGGTTGCGCTTTCAGACGTTCGAGAACCCCGGCCGACAGCCGCTTTCCCGGCTTACCGTGCCGCGCGCAGAACCGGGCCAGGAAGTGCTCGACGAGAAGCGGGATGTCGTCGGCCCGCTCCCGCAGCGGAGGGATCACGATAGGAATCGTGTGGATCCGATAGAAGAGGTCTTCGCGGAACGTCCCGGCGGCGACTCGGGCCTTCAGGTTTTCGTTGGTCGCCGAAATGAGGCGAAAATCCACCGGGATCGTCCGGCGGCCGCCGACGCGCTCGATCTCCCGGCTCTCGAGGGCGCGCAGGAGCTTGGACTGGACCGCCAGCGAGAGCGTGCCGATCTCGTCGAGAAAGAGCGTCCCCCCCTGCGCCAGCTCGAACCGGCCCGGCCGCGAAGCGATCGCGCCGGTAAAGGCGCCTTTCTCGTGCCCGAAGAGCTCCGCTTCGGCGAGCGACTCGGGCAGCGCCGAGGCGTTGACGGCGACGAAGGCCCGGTCGCGCCGGGGGCTCCCGTCGTGGATCGAGCGCGCCACGAGCTCCTTGCCCGTTCCGCTCTCTCCCGAGATGAGCACCGTCGCGTCGCTGGCCGCGACCTTCTGGATGTCCTGAAACAGCCGCCGCATCGGGACGCTCGTTCCCACCATCTGCTCGAAGCCGGGCGCCCCCCGCGCGGCCTGGCGCAGCTCCCGGTTCTCCGCGACGAGCCGCCGGCGGTCCAGCGCCCGCTGCAGGATCACCAGCAGCTCGGCCGTGTCCATCGGCTTCTGGAAAAAGTCGAAGGCGCCGAGTGCCAACGCTTTCAACGCGTGCTCCCTCTCCCCCTCTCCCGACATCATCACGACCGTCGCGTCGGGGTCCCGGCGCCGCGCGTGGCGGAGAAGCTCGAGCCCTTCCTCGACCTCGTTCGAAGGGGGCAGACGCATGTCGAAGAGATACAGATCCGGGTCCGATTCGCAGAGCGCGCGGCCTTGCGCGGCGTCGCGCGCGGAGGAGACGGCGAAGCGCCCCTTGAGCGCCCAGGTGAGCTGCTCGAGGAGGAAGGGGTCGTCTTCGACGATGACGATCCGGCCGAGCGCCTTCTCCGGCCCGGTCATGCCTGGCCCTCCGCGATCGCCGGCAACGAGACCCGCACCATCGTGCCGCCCCCCGGTTGCGACAGCACGCGAAGCGAGCCATGGTGGAAGCGCACGATCTGCTGGGCCGTCGCCAGACCCAGCCCCACGCCCTGCGGTTTGGTCGTCGCGAAGGGTTCGAAGAGGCGGTCCCGGAGAAACTCCGGGGTCATACCGGCGCCGTTGTCGATGATCTCGACGACGGTTCGCGGCCGGCGCGCCGTGCCGCCGGCGAAGCTCCGGACGAGGACCCTTCCGCCCGGAGACGCGGCCTCCGACGCGTTTTCGACGAGGCTGGAGAGCGCGTCTCCCAGATAGAAGGGGTCGGCCCAGATCCGGGGCACCTCACCGAGCGCGAGCGAGATCGCCGGCCCGCCCGCCGGTCGGGCGCGGCGCGAGGGACGCACTGCGATCTCCCGGAGAAGCCCGTTCACGTCGAGAGACACCTTGATGAGGACCGCATCTTCCTGAACTCCGAAGCGCCCGGCGATCCCCTCCAGGCGCTCGACCGTAGAGGCGAGCAGCTCGTGGACGGTCCGGCGAAAGTCCGGGTCCTCCCAGTGCTCGTCGAGGTTCGAGAGCAGCAGGCGCAGCCGGAAGGACATGTTCTTGACGTCGTGCGCCAATACCCGGTCCAGGGTCGAGCGCAGGCGGGCCGGGCGGCGGGACGGTTTGTCGGGCATCGCCCTCTGCCGCGCCGGGCTATCGGGTCCCGGAGCGGACGAAACGCACTTTCACGGCCACTCCGGGCCGGAGCACGGTCCGCGCGGGCTCGCGGCGCACCCGCACGACGACCTGAAAGGTCCCGCTGGCCGGGTCGACGGAGGGGCTGATGAACCGGACGTCTCCGGTGGTGCGCGCGTCCGGGAACCGGTCGGGCACGACTTCGACGGGATCGCCGACACGCAGGCGCAGGAGCTCCCCTTCGGGCACGTAGATGCGGGCGAGGAGCGGCTCCACGGCCGTGATCTTGAACAGCGGCTCGCTGCCATCCTCGATCACCTTCTGGCCCACGCGCGCGTATTTCTCCGCAACGATGCCCGCGAAAGGCGCTCGGATGACCGCGTAGTCCCGGAGCGTCTTTGCCTTTTCCAAGCGCGCGACCGCGACCTGGTACCGGGCTTTCTTCTCGTCCAGGTCGGAGGCGCTCGTGATCCTGGATTTCGCGAGCGCCTCGGCCCGTCCGAACTCGGCTTTCCGCAGCTCCATCTCCTCCCGTGCCTCGCGCACGTCCGCGTCGAGCGAGCGGGGGTCGAGCGACGCCAGCGCCTGCCCCTGCGACACGACCGCGCCGCGGTCGACCGCAACCGACTCGATGATCCCGGTCATCCGGGCGGAGACGACGACCTCCTGGTCGACCATCAGGTGCGACGCATACACCTTCTCGTCGGCGGCCCGGATCTCGGGAGATCCGGCGGGGAGCAGCAGGAGTCCCGCGAGAAGAGCGCTTTTCATCGTTTGGATCCGGTCGGAGGATGCTATCTTTTGTGGCGGTTCATGTCGATCTCGCTTGCCCAGGACGAGCCCGCCATCGAGCAGAAGGGCCTGCGCGCCAACTTCTGCTGGATCATGACCGAGCCCTGGGACGAGCGCCGTCTGGCGGCGTTCCTGATGACCAAACACCGGCGCAGCGACTCCGACTGGACGCGGCGCCCCTCGCCCTTCTTTGCCTCCCTCGGACAGTCGATCATCGAATGCTCGGTGCCGGTGGCCCGCCCCGAGGCGCTGCCGGAGCTGGCCCTGATCCTGACCTCGGAGCTCAAAGGGATTCTGACCGGAGCCGGGCGGATCCACGAGCAGATGATGGCCGGGCAGGACTGGAAGTCGGTTTCGCCGCCATAGGCGGGCGGCCGAGGCGCGGTCCCACGGGCTGCCCCCGCCGAATTCGGGCGTCCGATGACTGATTTCTCCCGGGCCCAACGGACCGGCAGCCGGTATACCCTGTCCCCCGCCCCGGACCGGGCGAGGGCCAGGCCGGACGGCCCCGGGCATCACGGGTAGGAGGTGGCGATGATCTCGGTTCCCTCGCTCCGGCTCAATCAGTTCGGCGTGCGGTTCTACGAAGCCCTGCTGTCGGGGGTGGACCTCCAATCCCTGGTCGGTTTCGAGGTCCTCTCGTTCGGCCCGGGCAGCGAGACCACCCGCGGCAAGTCGAAAGCCGCCCTCGGACGGGTCAACTGGGAGTTCTTGGAGAAGAAGATCGCCGCCTCCGAGCAGGCCTTCCAGCGCCCGATCATCAAGAGGAAGATCGACGAGCTCGTCGCCTACTACCTCCAGTGCGCCGACTCGGGGACCCTCCCGGCGATCCCGGGCAGCGTCCTGCTGGTGTCGGAGAAGCGCCTCGAGTTCGCCCCCTCGAGCGGCCGCGCGGACTCGGGCTCGCTCAAGCTGCCCGAGGAGTCGGGCATCCTCCGGGCCCTCGACGGCCAGCATCGGCTCCTCGCCCTCCACCAGCTCGCCGAAAAACACAGCCTGCGCGACTTCCAGGTGCCGGCGGTCGTGTTCGACAGCCTCACGCCCGACCAGGTCGTCGAGCTCTTCGTCACGATCAACAGCAAGCACACGAAGCTGAACCCTTCCCATTTGATCTCTCTCTCGGGCCGGCGCCTCTATCGCGACGACAACCTGGCCGCCGCGCACGACGTGATCCGGACCCTGAACGAGGACGAGGGCTCACCGCTGAAGGGCTCGATCAAAGTCCTCGGCATCGGGAAGGGGTCGGTCACCCAGGCCTCTCTCGCCGACGAGCTGCGGGACGTTTTCGCGGCGCTTGACGCGGCCGGCGGCAGGATCACCCGCGAGTTCCGGGAGAACGCGCGCCGCTTTTTCCTGAACTACTTCAAGGCCGCCGCCCGGGCCTTCCCGACCGCCTTCGCGGGGCGCAAGTACTCCATCAAGAGCTCGACCTCTTTGCGGGCGTTCATCCGGATCGTCCCCTACGTCATCGCCATGGTCCGCAAGAGAGGCGGGGACGTCTGGTCGGCGGGTGAGCTCGACGCGGCGCTGCGCCCCTGGGCCGAGTCGATCGGCGACCGGCGCTTCGAGACGGAAACCGTCTGGAAGGAGAAGCTGACCGGCGGGACCCGGTCGGCGGTGGAGATCCTCGCGCGGGAGCTGCGCCAGGGCCTCAATGCGTAGCGGCTCAGTCGGCCCCGCGTTAAACTCTCCTGCCAGAATCTCGTAACTTCCAGGGAAGGGAACATAAACGCGATGGGTGTAATCGGCGGCTGTCTGCTCGTCCTGGTGGTCCTCGGCGTCTTCTGCGCGATCTGGGCCATCTGGCGCTACAACAACCTGGTCTCGCTGCGCAACCAGGTCGTCAACGGCTGGAAACAGATCGACGTGCAGCTGAAGCGGCGGCACGACCTGATCCCCAACCTCGTCGCCGCAGTGAAAGGCGAGATGCAGTTCGAGCAGGACACGCTCGAGAAGGTCATCCAGGCGCGCAACTCCGCGGTCAACGCCCGAGGAGTGGCAGACGCCGCCGACAAGGAGAACGCCCTGACCCAGACGCTCGGGCGCCTCTTCGCGCTGGCGGAAAACTACCCGAACCTGAAGGCCAACGAGAGCGTGAAGTCGCTGATGGAAGAGCTCTCCTCGACGGAGAACCGGATCGGCTTCGCGCGCCAGTTCTACAACGACATCGCGACGCGCTTCAACACGGCCCAGCAGATCTTCCCCGACAGCTTCATCGCGCAGGCCTTCAAGTTCCAGCCCGTCGAGCTCTTCGAGATCAAGGACGAGTCAGAGCGCGCGGTGCCGAAGGTCGACCTGAACCTGCGGCCGCAAGGATGACCTCGACCAACCTCTACGACCAGCAGAAGCGCAACATCACCAACACCCGGCTCTTCATCGCCGGGTTCATCCTGCTGCTCGTCATTCTGGGCCTCGGAGCCGACGGGATGCTCTACGCCGGCGGCTTCTCGCCGGGGCTCCCGCTGGCGACGCTCGGCGCTCTCTGCGCGGGCGGCTTCTCGGCATGGTGGTCGCTGCACGGCGGGGACAAGGCCGTGCTCGAGTCCACCCGCGCCGCTCGACTCGACCCTTCCGATCCGAAGCAGCGCGTGCTCGAGAACGTGGTCGAGGAGATGGCGATTGCGGGCGGGCTCCCGAAGCCGGCGCTCTACGTCATCCCCGATCCGGACCCCAACGCGTTCGCGACGGGCACGGGCCCCGAAAAGTCCTCGATCGCGGTCACGCGCGGGCTCCTCGAGAAGCTCAGCCGGGACGAGTTGCAGGGGGTCATCGCCCACGAGATGTCGCACGTCAAGAACTACGACGTGCGGTTGATGACCGTCGTCGCGGCGCTGGCCGGCGCGATCCTCCTGATCTCCGACTGGAGCCGCCGTGGGCTGTCCCTCGGAGGCCGCCGCCGGGACTCCGACCGCGGGAGCGGCGGCCTCGGCATCCTGTTCGTCGCCCTGTGGGTCGTATCGATCGTGCTGGCGCCGATCATCGCGCAGATCGTCTCCCTCGCCGTTTCACGCCAGCGCGAGTACCTGGCCGACGCGTCGGGCGCGGAGCTGACGCGAAACCCGCTGGCGCTCGCCTCCGCGCTCGAAAAGATCGCCGCGTCGATCGCCCCCACGCCCTCGATCAAGCAGGGCATCGCGCACCTGTGCATCGAGGATCCGCGCGGCCGCGCGATCAACGAGCGGGAGGGATGGTGGGCGAGCCTGCTCTCGACTCATCCCCCGGTGACCCGCCGGATCGCCCTGCTGCGGGAGATGGCCTACCAGAACGCGCCCGGGTCGAATCAGAGGTAGCGGCGGCCCTCGAAGAC
>JBKJWL010000216.1:0-21845 GCA_046716885.1 Thermoanaerobaculia bacterium
CCCGTCTCGGGCGAGAGCGTCAACTCGGCGACGGAGGGCAGACGCGCGAGCGTCTCGTACCGCGTGACCGCGCTCTTTCCGTCCCTCTGCACCTTCATTCTCCGGCCGTCCTTCGGGTCGCGGCCCAGGGGATCCTCGAAGACGCCTTTGGCCGGAACCGGGTGACCCCATGCGAGCGCGCGGTAGGTCTTCTGCGCTTCTCGCGACTGGAAGGCGCGCGACAGGGCTCGATGCGCGGCGTCCGACTTCGCCAGGAGCACCACTCCGGAGGTACCGACGTCGAGCCGGTGGACGAGAAGGAGCCCCGCGTCCGGCGGCTCGCCGCACGCCGCGAGAAGGCGCGCGACGGCGGCGGCCCCGGAGGCCGCATCGCGCGAGGTCGCCATGGAGACGCCCGGCGGCTTGTCCAGCGCGACGGCGCTCTCGTCTTCGTAGAGCCTCAACGCGTCAACGTTGGAAGTGCTCGTACACGATGCGCGAAAGCTCCGCCCCGGTCCTGAGCGCCTCGTTGTCCACGCTCGCGCTCTTATCGCGAATCCGCCGGGCGCAGATCGCGAGGACGTAACGCGCCTTCGGGCTCTTCACGTATGCCGCGTCGTTGCGCACGTCGCCGCGGAAGCCCGAAGCGTCGGGCAGCTTCTCCTCGTCCCAGCCGGTCTTGTTGGCGACGAGGATCTTGTCGCGCTCGAAGGGCAGCGAGCGGGGGATCATGGCGCGGTCCTGCTGCTCGTACAGCAGGCCGAGCATCTCCTCGCCCGCCTCGCGCGAGACGACCTTTCCCTCCGCGATCAGCTCCAGGAGCCGCGCCGCCTCGCGCGGCGTCGTCGAGCCCAGGCCGAACTCCTTCTCCTCCTCCGGAAGGACGTCGGCCTTGCCGTCGCGGAAGGTCGGGCGGTAGAGCCGGGTCTTCGGCAGCCCGAGAGTGTCGAGAAGGGCGTTCACGTTGGCCGTGCCCACCCTGCGGATGAGCAGGTTCGTCGCCGTGTTGTCGCTGTAGGCGATCATGAAGTGGAGCAAGTCCGAGACCGTGAGGACGGTTTCGGCGTGGAGCATGTTCAGGGGCACGGTCTCGTCGCCCGCCTTGTCCGCCTGCGCGAGTGTGACCGTCGTGTCCCTGCCGAATTTCCCGCCGGCCATCTGCCGGTAGACCTCGGCCATGACGGCGACCTTGATCAGGCTCGCCGTCGGAAACCGCGCGTCCGCGCCGACGGCGATCGCTTCGCCCGTGTCGAGATTCTTCGCGTAAAGGCCCATCGTTCCGTGGAAGCTCCCGATGCGCTCGGCCAGGCGCTGCTCGATTCCGGGGGCGTCGGGTGTGGAGGCGGCGACGCAGAGCGCGAGGAGAAGCGGTCCCATACCCGGATGTTAGCCTGGCGCGGTTCCGCCGCGAGACGCAGGTGCTGGCGTCGTTGAACCATCCGCACACCGCGGCGATCTACGGGCTCGAAGAGTCGGGGGGCCTCGAGGCGCTGGTGGAGCTTGTGGAAGGGGAGACGCTCGCGGAGCGGACCGCGCGGGGACGGATTCCGCTCGACGAAGCACTAAAGATCGCGCGGCAGATCGCGAAGGCCTTGGAAGCCGCGCACGAGAGGGGAATCGTCCACCGGGACCTGAAGCCCGCGAACCTCAAGCTCACGCCCGAGGGACAGGCCAAGGTGCCGACTTCGGCCTCGCGAAGGCGCTCTCCGGCGGAGGGACGTCTCTCAGCCGGCCGTGACGGGCCTCGCGGCCTCGCGGCGCGGGTACTTCGTCGTCACGTAGTCGTCGACGAGGGCCCGGAACGCGCCGGCGAGCTCTTCGTACGTGCCCTTGAGTGTCGTGAAGTGTTGCCCGTCGATGTAGACGGGGCAGTGCGGCTCTTCGCCCGTTCCCGGCAGCGAGATCCCGATCGAGGCCGCCTTGGATTCGCCCGGGCCGTTGACGACGCAGCCCATGACGGCGAGCGTCATGTTCTCGACACCTTCGTATTCCACCTTCCAGATCGGCATCTGGTCTCGGATGTAGCCCTGGATACGCTCGGCGAGCTCCTGAAAGGTCGTCGAGGTCGTGCGGCCGCAGCCGGGGCACGCCGTCACGCTCGGCGCGAAGGAGCGGATGCCGAGCGACTGAAGAAGCTCGCAGGCCGCGTAGACCTCCTCGCGGCGGTCGCCGCCAGGGCGCGGTGTCAGCGAGACGCGGATCGTGTCGCCGATTCCCTCGTTCAAGAGGATCCCCATCGCCGAGGAGGACCAGACGAGGCCCTTGATGCCCATGCCGGCTTCGGTCAGGCCGAGGTGGAGCGGCTGATCGGTTTGCGCCGCGAGGTCCCGATACACCGCGATCAGGTCGCGGGGCCGCGAGACCTTGCACGAGATGATGATCTGGTCCTTGCGCAGGCCGGACTGGATCGCGAGCTCCGTCGACTGCAGGGCAGAGAGGATCATGCAGTCGTTGATGATTTCCTCGGAGCTCTTGCCCAGATCGCGGTCGGTGTTTTCCTGCATCTTGTCCATGACGAGCTCCTGATTCAGGGAGCCGCCGTTGACGCCGATGCGCACGGGCTTGCCGTTGTCCCGCGCGATGTGGCAGATCGTCGCGAACTGCTCGTCGCGGCGCGCGCCCTTCCCGACGTTGCCCGGGTTGATCCGGTACTTGTCGAGGGCCTCGGCGCAGGCCGGGAACTTGGTCAGGAGGACGTGCCCGTTGTAGTGAAAGTCGCCGATGAGCGGCGCCTCGACACCGGCGTCCAGCATCCGCTTCTTGATCTCGGGAACCGCGGCGGCGGCCTCCGGGATGTTGACCGTGACCCGAACCATCTCCGAGCCGGCCCGCGCGAGCTCGATGCACTGAGTCGCCGTGGATTTCACGTCCACCGTGTCGGTGTTCGCCATCGATTGGACGACGACCGGGGCGCCGCCGCCGACCTGAACGGAGCCCACCCGAACGCCGACGGTCTGATGCCGTTTCAGGTGATTCATGCCGGATTGAATCTACCAGATGCGTCCATGGATCCGGGCGTCCCCCGGGCGACGGAGGCGGGCGTATGTTGTAGGCTCGGCACGACTTTGGCGCTCACAGCCGGAACGCGTCTTGGCCCCCACGAGATCCTGTCGCCGCTGGGCGCTGGCGGGATGGGGGAGGTCTACAAAGCGCGGGACACGCGGCTGGAACGGACGGTGGCGATCAAGGTGCTCCCGCAGCATCTCTCCGCGTCGCCCGAAGTGCGCCAGCGATTCGAGCGAGAAGCGAGGACGATCTCGCAGCTCTCGCACGCGCACATCTGCGCGCTGTACGACGTGGGGCGCGAAGGCGAGACCGAGTATCTGGTCATGGAGTATCTGGAAGGGGAGACGCTGTCGGACCGTCTCGCAAAGGGTTCGCTGCCGCTCGAGCAGACGCTCAAGTACGGAACGCAGATCGCCGATGCGCTGGACAAGGCGCACCGGCAGGGGATCGTCCACCGGGACTTGAAACCGGGCAACGTGATGCTGACGAAGTCCGGAGTCAAGCTGCTCGACTTCGGTCTCGCGAAGGCCATGGCGACGCCGGTGCAGCAGTCGGGAATGACCTCGTTGCCGACCGTGATGGGCACGGCGAACAACCTGACGCAGGAAGGGACGATCCTCGGGACCTTCCAGTACATGGCGCCGGAGCAGCTCGAGGGCACGGAGGCGGACGCGCGGACGGACATTTTCGCGTTCGGCGCGGTCCTGTACGAGATGGCAACCGGGAAGAAGGCGTTCGCGGGCGCGAGCCAGGCGTCGCTGATCTCGGCGATCATGCAAAACGACCCGCCGCCGATCTCGACGGTCCAGCCGATGTCGCCGCCGGCGCTGGACCGGGTCGTGAAGAAGTGCCTTGCGAAGGACCCGGAGGACCGCTGGCAGAACGCGGCGGACCTCGGCAGCGAGCTCAAGTGGATCGGCGAATCCGGATCGCAGGCGGGCGTCGCCGCACCGGTCGTCGCTTCGCGCCGGCGCAGCCTGCGCCTCTCCTGGATCGCCGCGGCCGCGTTCGCCCTCGTCGCGGCCGCTCTCGCCGCGGCGCTCCTCACGCGCCGCCCCGCGGCATTGCCCGTCATCAGCGCGTCCATCCTGGCGCCCGAAGGCTCCGATTTCATTTCGACGCGGATCAACGCCGGTCCCGTGGAGATTTCCCCGGACGGTCGGCGCCTCGTCTTCACCGCCCGCAAGGGTGAGGGCCCCAATCTTCTGTGGGTTCGGAGCCTGGCCGAGCCCGCCGCGCGGCCACTCTCCGGCACCGAAGGAGCGGAGCGTCCCTTCTGGTCACCCGACGGCAAGTTCATCGGGTTTTTCGCGGAACGCGCCTTGAAGAAGATCGACGTCAACGGCGGCCCGGTCTTCACGCTGGCCGAGGCCAACGAGAGCCGCGGTGGGACGTGGAATCGCGACGGCGTCATTCTCTTCACGCCCGACGCGCGGGGCCCCGTTTACCGGGTCTCGGCGGCGGGCGGCACGCCGGCCGTGGCGACCGTGTACGACCAGAAGGACGCGACCCATCGCTACCCGCGCTTCCTGCCGGACGGGCGCCACTTCCTCTACCTCGCGCGCCGGGGCGGCGCGGGCGCGGGCGTGGAACCGGAGATCCGGATCGGCGCGCTCGATTCGAAGGAATGGAAGGTCGTCGTCCGCGTGGCGTCGAACGGGGTCTGCGCCTCCGGTCACCTGCTCTACGTCCGCGAGGGGGCTCTCGTCGCCCAGCGCTTCGACGCCGGGCGTCTCTCCGTCGAGGGAGAGCCCGTCGTCGTCGCGCCGGACGTCCTGATGGACGAGCGTTTCAGCCGCGGTGTCTTTTCCGCTTCCGAGAACGGCATCCTCGCGTACCAGACTGGGAAGGGAGCCACGGCCTCGGTGCTGCGCTGGATCGATCGCGAGGGGCGGGTCCTCGGGACGGTCGGCGAACCCGCCGAGTACTTCGACGGAGGTACCCCGGAAATCTCGCCGGACGGCACGCGGGCGGCAGCCTCTATCGTGGATCTGCGCACGGGCGGTTCCGACGTCTGGATGATCGACCTCGCCTCGGGAACGCGAAGCCGGTTCACGGCCGGCACGGGCGACAAATTCCGGTCGAGCTGGTCGCCCGACGGCAGGCGGCTCGCCTACAGCGCCAATCGGGGCAGCACCGGAAACGACGTCGTTCTCCGAGACACGGTCGGCGCACGCGAACGGGTCGTCGCGACGGATCCCACCGAGTACCAGGCGCCGACGGGATTTTCGCCGGATGGCCGATTCCTCCTTTACGAAAAGCAGAAGGGGCAGCGCTACGACCTGATGGCCGCGCCGCTCGACGGCGAAGGGACGCCTCGACCCGTGGCCGCAACGCCGGCCTTCGAGGCGCTGGGCCAGGTGTCGCCCGGCGGCCGGTACGTCGCCTACATGTCCGACGAGAGCGGACGGTTCGACATCTACGTCGCGACGTTCCCCGATCCGGGAGCGGGCTGGCAGGTTTCGCAGAGCGGCGGGCGGGAGCCGCGCTGGTCGAAGGACGGCAAGGAGCTCTACTTCTTCGCGCCCGACAATCGACTCATGGCTGCCGAAGTCAAGAGCGACGCCCCGAGCTTCGAGGTCGGTGCTGTCCGCCCCCTCTTTCAGTCGAGACGGATGGGGTTGAGCTTCCGCTACGACGTGGCGAAGGACGGCAAGCGGTTCCTGGTCAACAGCGGCCTGCCCCAGGAGCCCTCTCCCATCACCCTGGTGACGAACTGGACCGCGGAACTGGAGAAGAAGCCATGAGGTTCGCCCGCCCTGTCGCGATCGGGATCGCCTTTGCACTGCTGGGTTCCTTGACCCGCGCCGAGGACGACGCGATGGCCCTCATCGCCGGCGCGGCAATGACCCGGGGCGCCGTGCACGCCTTCCTTGACAGTTCGATGTCGGTCGTCGCTTCGCTTGCAAGAATGCCGCGAGAATGACACGGCGTCGCCTCTCGGAGATTGGCTGACATGACGCTCGCCGCGGGAACGAAGCTCGGGCCCTACGAGATCCTGTCGCCGATTGGCGCGGGTGGAATGGGGGAGGTCTACAAGGCGCGGGATACGCGGCTCGAGCGGACGGTGGCGGTCAAAGTGCTGCCCCAGCACCTCTCGTCTTCGCCCGAGGTCCGGCAGCGGTTCGAGCGCGAGGCGAAGACGATCTCGCAGCTCTCGCACCCGCACATCTGCGCGCTGTACGACGTGGGTCGGGAGGGCGAGACCGAGTACCTCGTGATGGAGTACCTGGAGGGCGAGACGCTGTCCGATCGCCTGGCGAAGGGGCCGCTCCCGCTCGAGCAGACGCTGCGTTACGGGGTCGAGACGGCTGATGCGCTGGACAAAGCACACCGGCAGGGGATCGTGCATCGGGATCTGAAGCCCGGCAATGTGATGATCACGACGTCGGGCGTGAAGCTGCTCGACTTCGGGCTGGCGAAGGCGATGGCGCCGGCCCCGTCACAGCAGTCGAGCCTGACGGCGCTGCCGACACAGCACGCGCTGACGCAGGAGGGGACGATCCTGGGGACGTTCCAGTACATGGCGCCCGAGCAGCTCGAGGGCAAGGAGGCCGACGCGCGGACGGACATCTTCGCGTTCGGTTGCGTGCTCTACGAGATGGCGACCGGCAAGAAGGCGTTCTCGGGCGCGAGCCGGGCGTCGCTCATCGGAGCGATCCTCCACACGCAACCGGCCACGATTTCCTCCGTCGCGCCGGCGACGCCTCCTGCGCTCGATCGGGTGGTGAAGACCTGCCTCGCGAAGGATCCCGAGGACCGATGGCAGAGCGCGGGTGACTTGACGCGAGAGCTTCGCTGGATCGGCGAGGGGAGCTCCGCCGGGGAGGCGGTGCCCTCACCGATCACCTCGCGGCGCACAGGTCGGGAAACGGTCTGGATGGCGGCCGCCCTCGTCTCTCTCGCGGCCCTCGCCGTGGTGCTCCTTCTGCGGCGGACCGAATCCCGCCGCCCGCGCGGGCAACCTCTCCCCGCGCGGTTCGAGATCGCCGCCCCTGCGGGAGGCGCGTTCATCGGACGCCCGGCGGTCTCCCCGGACGGGCGTTACCTGGTCTCCGTCGTCGGACTCGGGGGCCCCAACCGCCTCTGGCTTCGACCGCTCGATGCGGCGGCCGGCCGCGAGCTGCCCGGAACGGAAGGGACGACGGCCGGGCCCTTCTGGTCTCCCGACAACCGATCCATCGGCTTCTTTTCGGGTGGCACGCTCAAACGGATCGAGATCTCCGGCGGACCACCGCGCACCCTCTGCGAAGCCTTGCAGTCGCTCGGGGGGACCTGGAACCGCGACGGTGTCATCCTCTTTTCGGCGGACGCGGGCGCGGGCCTCTACAAGGTCTCCGCATCCGGCGGTGCCCGGTCACTCGTCGCGAAGCCCGAAAGGGGGCGGGCGAACTTCTTCAAATGGCCGAGGTTCCTTCCCGACGGCCGGCGCTTTCTCTTCTACCTTGAAGGCCGCCCGGAGGAGTCCGGCGTCTACATCGGCTCTCTCGACCCCGGAGAAACGGCGCGCGTTCTGGAGAGCCGCCCGGCGGCCGAATACGCGAGCGGCCTGCTCCTCTTCCTCCGGCAGGGAACCCTCCTGGCGCAGCCCTTCGATGCGGAAGGATCCGGGCTTTCCGGCGAGGCCACCGCGGTGGCGGAAGGCGTCGGCTTCGATGAGATCTCGAGTGACGGCTACTTCTCCGCGTCACAGAACGGCGTTCTCGCTTTCAAGGCCGGCGGGGAAAGGGAAACGC
Organism: Thermoanaerobaculia bacterium; assembly: GCA_046716885.1. Classification (GTDB taxonomy): domain Bacteria; phylum Acidobacteriota; class Thermoanaerobaculia; order UBA5066; family Gp7-AA6; genus DAHUXD01. The sequence goes on from JBKJWL010000216.1 coordinate 7,722, forward strand.
AGCCGACCTGGTACGACCGGAGGGGAACGTTGCTTTCGACCGTCGGTCCGCCCGGCTCCTACGACCATCCCGAGGTGGCGCCCGACGGGAAACGCGTCGCTATCGACCGGACGGAGGCATCCGGGCGCGATCTTTGGGTGATGGATCTCTCGCGCGGCACCGCGACGCGCCTGACCTTTCATCCGTCCTGGGACTGGATGCCGGCCTGGTCCCCGGACGGAAGCCGGGTCACCTTCGTGTCCGATCGGGACGGGCCGCCCAATCTCTATCAGAAAAACGCGAACGGACTCGGAGAGGAGACGCTGATTCTGGGAGGAGACGCTCGCAAACACCATCTCGTCTCCTCCGCCGACGGCAGGTTCCTCGCCTTCCAGGTGACCTCCGAGCACCTTGGCCTGACCGGGCAACGCAGCTCGGGAGGCGAGTCGAAGTCGGACATCTGGGCGATGCCCCTCTTCGGCGACCGCAAGGCCTTCCCCGTCTTGCAGACTCCGTTCGCGGAGACCGACCCCCGATTTTCCCCCGACGGGAAATGGATCGCTTATGCCTCCGACGAGTCCGGGCGCCGCGAGGTCTACGTCCAGAGCTTCCCCGCTGGCGGAGGCAAGTGGCAGGTCTCGACGGCGGGAGGCTCCGACCCGCGCTGGCGCGGAGACGGAAGGGAGCTCTTCTACTTCTCCGAGGGCAAACTCGTTGCCGTACCCATCACGGTGGGCGCGTCCTTCGAGGCCGGCGTTCCCGTCGTTCTCTTCGAGGCGAATACGGGCGCGCATGTCTTCGCGGTCGACCCCTCGGGGCAGCGGTTTCTGATTCTGGCTCCTTTGGGAAAGAGCGCACCGCCCATGACGGTCATGCTCGACTGGACGGCGGAGCTCGAGAAGAAGTGACGCTCGCCACAGGCTCCCGCCTCGGCCCCTACGAGATCCTGTCGCCGCTCGGCGCGGGCGGGATGGGGGAGGTGTACAAGGCGCGGGACACGCGGCTGGAGCGCACCGTCGCGATCAAGGTCCTGCCGCAGCATCTCTCGTCCTCGCCAGAAGTCCGGCAGCGTTTCGAGCGGGAGGCGAAGACGATCTCGCAGCTTTCGCATCCGCACATCTGCGCCCTCTACGACGTGGGGCGCGAAGGAGAGACCGAGTACCTGGTGATGGAGTACCTGGAAGGGGAGACGCTGTCGGATCGCCTCGCGAAGGGGCCGCTGCCCCTCGAGCAGACGCTCCGCTGTGGGGTCGAGATCGCAGACGCGCTGGACAAGGCGCACCGGCAAGGGATCGTGCATCGGGACCTGAAGCCCGGCAACGTGATGCTGACGAGGTCGGGGGTGAAGCTTCTCGACTTCGGGCTGGCGAAGGCGATGGCGCCGGCCCCGTCACAGCAGTCGAGCCTGACGGGGCTACCGACACAGCACGCGCTGACGCAGGAGGGGACGATCCTGGGGACGTTCCAGTACATGGCGCCCGAGCAGCTCGAGGGCAAGGAGGCCGACGCTCGGACGGACATCTGGGCGCTCGGCTGCGTCGTCTACGAGATGGCCACGGGCAAGAAGGCGTTCTCGGGCTCGAGTCAGGCTTCGCTCATTTCGGCCATCATGAACAACGACCCGCCCTCCATCTCGTCGATCCAGCCGATGTCGCCCCCGGCGCTCGATCGGCTCGTCCGCCGATGTCTCGCCAAAGATCCCGAGCGGAGGCTGCAGAACGCTCGCGACCTCGCCCTGGAGCTCGCGGAGGCGCCGGAGGCTTCCGGACCTGAGGGCGTCGCGGCCCCACCCGCACGGCAGGCAAGCCGAGCTGCGTGGATCGCCGCCGTGGTCCTGCTGGGCTTGCTCATCGCCTCGCTCCTCATTCCACGGCGAAACCCTCCCGGCGCCCCGCCGGCGAAGTTGCGGCTCACCATTTCTCCGCCGGCCGGCGCGGCGCTGCAGGGGATGCTCGCGCTTTCGCCCGACGGCCGGATGCTCGCCTTCGTGGCCACCGGGGGCGACGGCAATGACCTGCTCTACACGCGTCCGCTCGATTCGCTGGAGGCGCGCCCTTTACCGGGAACCGAGGGGGCGGCCTTTCCCTTCTGGTCTCCGGACAGCCGCTCGATCGCCTTCTTCGCCCAGTCGAAGCTCAAACGGATCGACGTGGCCGGAGGCTCGCCGGTGACGCTCACCGACGCAGTCGAGCCCCTGGGCGGATCCTGGGGCTCCCGGGGTGACATCGTCGCGGCGATCCACACCGGCGGGACGATGGTTCGTGTGCCGGAGGTGGGTGGTCAGTCCATCTCGCTGCAGCAGCTGCAGCCGGGCCGGTCCTATCGGTGGCCCGAGTTCCTGCCGGACGGGCGGCACTTCCTCTATTTCGTGTTTGCCGGAACCACCGAGACCCCCGCAGTTCACGTGGCCTCGCTCAACTCGAAGGAGACTAACCGCCTTGTCACCGCCGATGGCGGGGCGATCTACGCCGCGCCCGGCTACCTGCTCTACCGCCGCGGGGACCGCCTGGTGGGGCAACGCTTCGATGCGGGCCGCCGGGCGCTCGAAGGCGAGCCCTTTCCGGTCGTGGAGAACATCCGGCGGGATGGAACCGCGACGCTCGCGACGGCCGTAACGGCTTCCGACACCGGCGTTCTGGCCTATCAGACGGGCGGCTCCATCGTCAGCCAGCTTCTCTGGTACGACCGCTCGGGCCGCGAGATGGAGGCGATCGGACCCCCGGGCTCGTATTGGGAGCCGACCCTTTCTCCGGACGGCCGGTGGCTTGCAGCGCCCCGCATGGATCCAGAAGCGATGTCCGCGAGCATCTGGGTGATGGATCTCCAGCGCGGGACCTTCGCCCCGATCTCTTCCGAGGCGTCGATCGCTTCGACTCCGCTCTGGAGCCCGGACGGCCGACGGATCATTTATTGCGCCTTCCCGACGGGAGACGTCTACGTCCGGGACGTGCAAGGGGCGGAGGGCGAGAAGCTGCTCTTCCGGTCAGCGGGCTTCACCCCGCTGGTCGACTGGTCTCGGGACGGCCGCTTCCTGTTCTACGAGACCATCGACTGGCCGCGGTACCATTTCGACGTCTGGGTGCGGGACCTGAAAGCGGGGACGAGCCGCCCGCTGCTCGAGGCCAAGTTCAGTCAACTCGGAGCGCGCCTGTCTCCCGACGGCCGCTGGCTGGCTTACGAGTCCGACGAGTCGGGCGCGCGAGAGATCTTCGTTCGAAGCTTTCCGGAAGCCGCCGAACGGCGGCAGGTCTCTCTGCGCGGAGGCACGCAACCGCGGTGGCGCGGAGACGGGCGGGAGCTCTACTACGTTTCGCCGGATCGCAAGCTCATGGCTGTGTCCATCCGGACTACCGGCCAGTTCGAGGCGGAAACGCCCCGCGCACTCTTCCAGACGCGCATCGTGCCTCTGGTCGAAGCCCGCAACCACTATGACGTGACCGCGGACGGGCAACGCTTCGTCGTGAACTCCCGACCTCCGGGAGACGGGGCCTTGCCGATCATCGTCCGGGCGGGCTGGGCGCCGGAGTCGAAAAGATGACCCTCCCGGCCGGCACGCGTCTGGGCCCCTACGAGATCCTGTCGCCGCTGGGCGCGGGCGGGATGGGGGAGGTTTACAAGGCGCGGGACACGCGACTCGAGCGCACGGTGGCGGTCAAGGTGCTGCCCCAGCACCTCTCGTCGTCCCCGGAGGTCCGGCAGCGCTTCGAGCGGGAGGCGAAGACGATCTCCCAGCTTTCGCACCCCCACATTTGCGCGCTCTACGACGTGGGGCGTGAGGGCGAGACCGAGTACCTGGTCATGGAGCTTCTGGAGGGGGAGACGCTGTCGGACCGTCTCGCGAAGGGGCCCCTGCCGCTCGAGCAGACGCTGCGCTTCGGGACGCAGATCGCCGACGCGCTCGATAAGGCGCACCGTCAGGAGATCGTGCACCGGGACCTGAAGCCCGCCAACGTGATGCTGACGCGGTCGGGGGTGAAGCTGCTCGACTTCGGGCTGGCGAAGGCGATGGCGCCGGCGACGCAGCAGTCGAGCCTGACGGCGCTGCCGACCCAGCAGGGACTGACGCAGGAAGGGACGATTCTCGGGACGTTCCAGTACATGGCGCCGGAGCAACTCGAGGGCAAGGACGCCGACGCGCGCACGGACATCTTCGCGTTCGGGGCCGTGCTCTACGAGATGGCGACGGGGAGGAAGGCGTTTGCCGCGGCGAGCCAGGCGTCGTTGATCACGGCGATCATGTCGTCGGAGCCGGCGCCGATCTCGTCGGTGCAGCCGGCCTCGCCCCCGGCGCTCGACCGGGTCGTCAAGACGTGCCTGGCCAAGGACCCCGAGGAACGCTGGCAGTCGGCGAGCGACCTGAAACGAGAGCTGCGTTGGATCGGGGAAGGGTCCCAGGCCGGCGCTCCGGCGGCAACGGCGGTCGCACCCCGGCACCGGGGCAACGCGCGCGTCGCGTGGTCGATCGCGTTGGTGTGCGCCGCCGCTGCCCTCGCGCTGGCGATCGGCCTTTCGCGCTCGCGCTCCACGCGTCCGGCGCCGGTCCATGCGTTCCTGCTGCCGCCCGAGAAGACCACGTTCCAGCTGACCGGCGACGAGTCGGCGCCGCCCGCCCTCTCTCCCGATGGCGAGCGAATCGCGTTCGGGGCTTCCGGGAAGCTCTGGGTGCAGTCGCTCTCGACCGGAACCGTGGCGGCGCTGGGCGGGACAGAAGGCGGGCTCTATCCATTCTGGTCTCCCGACGGGCGGTCGCTCGGGTTCATTGCCGGCGGGAAGCTGAGAAGGATCGAGGTGACGGGCGGGCCCGTGCAGATCATCTGCGACGCTCCGGCGACGCGGGGCGCGAGCTGGGGCAGGAGCGACGTCATCGTGTTCGCTCCGGATTTTCGGGGCGGCTTGTTCCGCGTTCCGGCCGGCGGCGGCACGCCGCAGCAAGTGACGAAACTCGACACGAAGCGCCACTCGACGCATCGCTGGCCGTGGTTCCTGGACGACGGGAAACACTTCCTGTATCTGGCGGCCAACCACGCCAACTCGCGCTCCGACGAGTCCGGCATCTACGTCGGCTCTCTGGACGGCGGCGAGCTCCGTCGCCTGATCTCTTCCTACGGAAGCGCCCAGGCCGTGCCCGGTTGGCTCCTCACGATTCAAGACGGTAACCTCATGGCCACGGCTTTCGACGCGGACCGCGTCACACTGTCCGGCCCCGCCGCCCGCGTCGCCGGAGACGTGAACTTCGACTCGGGGACCTGGCGCGGCGTCTTCACCGTCTCCCAGACCGGCATGCTCGCGTATCAGGTCGCGCGTCACGGTTCCGGCGGCCAGCTCACCTGGCTCGATTTCTCGGGGCGTCCCGTCGCGACCATCGGCAATCGGAGCGAGTCGTATTCGCTGCGTCTGTCTCCCGACGGCCGGCGGGCTTCCGTCATCGAGGGCGACCCGAACAACGACATCTGGATCTACGAGCTCGATCGCGGCGTGCGCACGCGGTTGACGACCGATGCCCAGGTCATCCCTTCGCCGATCTGGTCCCCGGACGGCTCCGAGCTGATGTTCGTCGCGGGACGCGCGATCGCCGAGAATCCGGAGTTCGTCCTGGCGACGCTCCCGGCGTACGGAGCCGGCGAGAAGAAAGTCGTGCTGCGCTCGAAGGAGCGGATCGAGCCGACCGATTGGTCGCGCGACGGCCGCCATGTCCTGATGGACCGCGGGAACGTCGGCGCCGCGGACATCTGGGCTGTTTCACTCGCCGAGCCCGACAAGCCCTTCCCCCTCGTCCAGTCGCCGTTTCTCGACACAAACGGGATGTTCTCGCCCGACGGGCGCTGGGTCGCCTACGTCTCGCAGCAAACCGGCAGGTTCGAGATTTTCGTCACGGCGTTCCCCGCTGGTGGAGCGCGCTGGCAAGTCTCCGGGGCAGGCGGCACGCAGCCGCAATGGAGCTCGGACGGGAAGACTCTCTACTTCGTCTCGCTGGACAACGAGCTGATGGCGGCCGAGGTCGACGGACGGGGGGCGCGGTTCGAGATCCGGGCCCCCAGGGCTCTCTTCCCGGTCAACCTCTTCATCGGTCCGCGCATCGCCAACGCCTACGCGATTGCGCCCGACGGAAAACGCCTGCTCGCCATCAGCGCGGGCGAGGCGGCGGTCCCGCGCGTCGCTCTCATCGCCAACTGGCCCTCCGGGCTCGCGAAGTGACCCTGGCCGCGGGAGCCTCGATCCCGCTGGACGGTTCGTTGTAGGCTTCCCTCACTCGTGACCCTGTCCGCCGGTACACGCCTCGGCCCCTACGAGATCGTCGCGCCGATCGGCGCGGGCGGGATGGGGGAGGTGTACCGGGCAAAGGACTCGCGGCTCGATCGCCAGGTCGCGATCAAGGTTCTGTCGTCGCACCTCTCGGCCAACGAGGAGATCCGCCAGCGCTTCGAGCGAGAAGCGAAGACGATCTCGCAGTTCTCGCACCCCCACATCTGCTCGCTCTACGACGTCGGGCGCGAGGGCGAGACCGATTACCTCGTGATGGAGCTTCTCGAGGGCGACAGCCTGGCGGACCGGCTCGGGAAGGGCCCTCTTCCGACCGAGCAGGTCCTGCGCTACGGGATCGAGATCGCGGACGCGCTCGACAAGGCGCACCGCCAGGGAATCGTGCACCGGGACCTGAAACCGGGCAACGTCATGATCACGAAGACGGGCGTCAAGCTGCTCGACTTCGGGCTGGCCAAGCCGTTGACGACCGCCGGCGCTCGGCCGGTCTCGGGCGCTTCGGTCCTCGCTACCGAGGCCCAGGTGAGCGCGCCGCTGACCGAGCGTGGGACCGTGCTCGGCACGTTCCAGTACATGGCGCCGGAGCAGCTCGAGGGCGGCGAGGCGGACGGCCGCTCGGACATCTTCGCCTTCGGCGCAGTGCTCTACGAGATGGCGACGGGAAAGAAGGCTTTCACGGGCAAGAGCCAGGCGTCCCTGATCGGCTCGATCCTCCGGGACGATCCGCCCTCGATCTCCGAAGCGGCGCCGATGATTCCGCCGGCGTTGAACCGCGTCGTCAAGACCTGCCTGGCCAAGGATCCCGAGGACCGCTTCCAGACGGCGCACGACGCCAAGCTCCAGCTCGAGTGGATCGCGGAAGGCGGATCGCAGGTGGGGCTTCCGGCGCCCGTCGCCGCGCGCCGCCGGAGCCGGGAGAAGCTCGCGTGGACCGTCGCAGCTGTCCTGGCCATCGTTTCGGGCCTCGCCATCTTCGGCTATCTCCGCCGCGCGCCCAAGCCGCCGCGCGTCACGCGGTTCGAGGTCGCGATTCCTCCGAACATCACCTCGATCGACATGCCCCGAATCTCCCCCGACGGGCAGACCCTGGCGTTCAACGCCACCGATGCGGAAGGGAAGACCCAGATCTGGATCCGGCCGCTCAACGCGCTCGTGGCCCAGCCCCTGGCGGGAACGGAGGGGACGACGCGCCCCTTCTGGTCTCCGGACAGCCGGTTCCTCGGCTTCTTCTCGGGGGGAAAGCTCAAGAAGATCGACGTCTCGGGCGGCCCCCCCACCAAGATCTGCGACGCCCCCACGGGAGCCGACGGAACCTGGAGCCCGGAGGGCGTGATTCTCTTCGATGGCACGGCCAGCGACCCGATCCAGCGCGTGCCGGCGGCGGGCGGAACGCCCGTCGTCATCGTGAAACTGGACGCGGCGCGCAAGGAGGCGCAGGCCGGCTGGCCCGAGTTTCTTCCCGACGGCAAACACTTCCTGTACCTGGCGATGAATCAGAAGCCGGAGGACAGCGCTTACCGGATCGGCTCGCTCGACTCCACGGAGACGAAGCCGTTCGCCCCGGCCCAGACGATGTTGACCTACGCGCCGCCGGGCTACCTGCTGTTCGTGCGCGACCGGACGCTCGTCGCCCAGCCCTTCGACGCGAAGGCGATGAAGACGACGGGCGAGCCCGTTCCCCTGGCAGAGCAAATCGGGACCAACTCCGTCGGGCTGGCGCGCTTCTCGGTGTCGCGCGACGGCGTGCTCGCCTACCGCACGGGGGAGTCGGGAAACCGGATGCTCTGGACCGATCGATCGGGCAAGGAGCTCGGCTCGCTCGGCGATCCGGGCGAGTACACGGACCCGAGCCTGTCCTCCTCCGGCGACCGCCTCGCGTTCGACCTCACGGACACGCTGGGAGGCAAGAGCGACATCTGGATCCGCGACCTCGCGCGCGGGGTGAACTCGCGCTTCACGTTCGCGCCGGGGAACGCCTTTTCCCCCCTATGGTCTCCCCGCGGCGACACGATCGTCTTCACCTCGGATCGGGAGGGGAGCCCCAGCCTCTACGAGAAAGCGGCTAACGGACAGGGCGAGGAGAAGCTCGTGCTCAAGACGGGCGTGCTCACGATCCCGGTCAGCTTTTCTCCCGACGGCTTTTTCCTCGCCTACATGAGCCGCAACTCGAAGACAGGTTGGGACATCCTGATCCTGCCGACGACCGGCGACCGCAAGCCGATCCCATTCGCTGCGGCTTCGTTCAACGAGAGCACGCCGGTTTTCTCGCCCGACGGACGGTTCCTCGCCTACATCTCGAACGAGTCGGGCCGCCCCGAGATCTACGCGCAGAGCTTTCCGGGGCCGGGCGGCAAGTGGCAGATCTCGACCGCCGGGGGAACCGACCCGCAGTGGCGCGCCGACGGCAAAGAGCTCTACTACCGGGCCCCCGACCAGAAGCTCATGGCCGTCGAGATCCGCGGCGGCGACTCGCTCCAGGCTGGCATCCCGCAGGCGCTCTTCCTGGGGCGCGTTCACGTCGGCAACGCGCGCAACAAGTACGTCCCGGCGCCCGACGGCCAGCGCTTCCTCTTCGTCGCACCGCTCGGCCGCGACTCCATGACCCCGACCACGATCGTGATGAACTGGTTCGCCGCGCTGGAGCGCTGAGGCCGCTCGCAGGCCGTTCGTTGTAGGCTTCCCCCACTCGTGACCCTGTCCGCCGGCACACGCCTGGGCCCCTACGAGATCGTCGCGCCGATCGGCGCGGGCGGGATGGGCGAGGTTTACCGGGCGAAGGACTCTCGGCTCGATCGCCAGGTCGCGATCAAGGTGCTGTCGTCGCACCTCTCGGCCAACGAGGAGATCCGCCAGCGCTTTGAGCGGGAAGCGAAGACGATCTCGCAGTTCTCGCACCCGCACATCTGCTCGCTCTACGACGTCGGCCGGGAGAACGAGACCGACTACCTCGTGATGGAGCTTCTCGAGGGCGAGAGCCTGGCGGATCGGCTGGGCAAGGGTGCGCTTCCGACGGAGCAGGTCCTGCGCTACGGGATCGAGATTGCGGACGCGCTCGACAAGGCGCACCGGCAGGGGATCGTGCACCGGGACCTGAAGCCGGGCAACGTGATGATCACGAAGACGGGCGTGAAGCTGCTCGACTTCGGCCTGGCCAAGCCGCTGGCGGGAGCGGGCGCCCGGCCGGTCTCGGGTGCTTCGGTTCTCGCAACCGAGGCCCAGGTGAGCGCGCCCCTGACCGAGCGGGGCACCGTGCTCGGGACTTTTCAGTACATGGCGCCCGAGCAGCTCGAGGGCGGCGAGGCGGACTCTCGCTCGGACATCTTCGCCTTCGGCGCCGTGCTCTACGAGATGGCGACGGGGAAGAAGGCCTTCTCGGGTAAGAGCCAGGCGTCGCTCATCGGCTCGATCCTGCGGGACGATCCGCCCTCGATCACCGAAGCGGCGCCGATGATCCCGCCGGCCTTGAACCGCGTCGTCAAGACTTGCCTCGCCAAGGATCCCGAGGACCGGTTTCAGACGGCGCACGACGCCAAGCTCCAGCTCGAGTGGATCGCGGAGGGCGGCTCCCAGGTGGGGCTGCCGGCGCCCGTCGCCGCGCGTCGCAGGAGCCGGGAGAAGCTCGCCTGGATCGTCGCCGCCGCTGCGATCCTCCTGGCGGGCCTCGCCATCTTCGGTTACCTGCGTCGCGCGCCGGCTCAGCCTCTGATGGCCCGTTTCGACATCGCGCCTCCCGAGGACTTGACCTCGATCGACATGCCGCGCGTTTCCCCCGACGGGCGCTCCATTGCGTTCAACGCGACGGACGCCTCGGGAAAAACCCGCATCTGGATCCGGCCCCTAAACGCCCTGTCGGCGCATGCGCTGGAGGGCACGGACGGAACGACGCGGCCGTTCTGGTCGCCGGACTCGCGCTTCCTCGGCTTCTTCGCCGAGGGCAAGCTGAAAAAAGTCGAAGTCTCCGGCGGGCCGCCGCAGAAGATCTGCGACGCGCCGACCGGCGCAGACGGTTCCTGGAGCTCGGAAGGCGTTATCCTCTTCGACGGCGTCACCGGAGACCCCATTTGGCGGGTTTCCGCGGCAGGCGGGACGCCGGTCGTCCAGGTCAAGCCCGACGCGGCGCGCAAGGAAACGCAGACCGCCTGGCCGGAGTTCCTGCCCGACGGCCGTCACTTCATCTACATGGCGAGCGGGCAGAAGCCGGAAGACAACCTGTACCGCATCGGCTCGCTCGACTCGAAGGAATCGACGCCAATGGCGTCCGCCCAGACGCTCATCACCTACACCCCGCCCGGATACCTCCTCTTCGTGCGCGACCAGACCCTCGTCGCGCAGCGCTTCGACCTGAAGGCCCTGAAGACGGTCGGCGAACCGGCTCCCGTGGCCGAGAAGATCGGCACGGATTCGGTCGGCCTCGCGCGCTTCTCGGTGTCCCGCAACGGCGTTCTCGCCTACCGCACCGGCGATTCGGGAAATCGGCTTCTCTGGCTGGATCGGAGCGGAAAAGAGCTGGAAACGGCCGGCGGGACCGGCGACCATGGGAACCCGGCGTTTTCCCGCGCTGGAGACCGCCTGGCCTTCAACACTTCGGATGCGCGCAGCGGGAAGTTAGATATCTGGGTCCGGGACCTCGTGCGCGGCGTGAACTCGCGTTTCACGTTCGGCGCCGGCATCAACATCAGTCCGGTGTGGTCGCCCGACGGATCCAGGATCGTCTTCACCTCGGAGCGGGAAGGGATATCCAGGCTCCTGGAGAAGGCGGCGACCGGCCAGGGAGACGAGAAACCGCTCCTCGAGAGCGCCGACGGTCGCGTCATCGCCACGGACTGGTCGCGCGACGGAAAGTACATCGCCTATTCGCATCGGCGCAAGGAAGGCTGGGACATCCTCGTGCTGCCGACCTTCGGCGACCGCAAGCCGATTCCCGTGGTCCTTTCTCCTTTCAACGATTTCACGGCCACGTTCTCGCCCGACGGCCGTTTCATCGCGTACCAGTCGAACGAGTCCGGGCGCAACGAGGTTTACGTTCAGACCTTTCCGGATCCTGGAGGCAAGTGGCAGGTCTCGACGGCGGGCGGCGTCGATGCGTCGTGGCGTGCGGACGGCAAGGGGATCTTTTACCGCGCGCCCGATCAAAAACTGATGGAGGTCGACGTTCAGGCCACCGGGTCTTTTCAGGCTGGCATCCCGCGGCCGCTGTTTTTGGGGCGCGTCCCCTCGGGCGCCTATCGCAACCGGTACGCGGCCACGGCCGACGGGCAGCGCTTCCTCTTCGTTGCGCCGCTCGGGCGCGACGCCCTGACTCCGACGACGGTCGTCCTGAACTGGTTCGAAGGCCTGGGGCGCTGACATGAGCCTCGCCGCCGGCACTCGCCTCGGGCCTTACGAGATCGTCGCGCCGATCGGCGCGGGCGGGATGGGCGAGGTGTACCGGGCGAAGGACTCGCGGCTCGATCGCCAGGTCGCGATCAAGGTGCTGTCGTCGCACCTTTCGGCGAACGAGGAGATCCGGCAGCGCTTCGAGCGGGAAGCGAAGACGATCTCGCAGTTCTCGCACCCGCACATCTGCGCGCTGTACGACGTGGGACGCGAGGGCGAGACGGACTATCTGGTGATGGAGCTTCTCGAGGGCGAGAGCCTGGCGGATCGGCTGGGCAAGGGTGCGCTTCCGACGGAGCAGGTCCTGCGCTACGGGATCGAGATTGCGGACGCGTTGGACAAGGCGCACCGGCAGGGGATCGTGCACCGGGACCTGAAGCCGGGCAACGTGATGATCACGAAGACGGGCGTGAAGCTGCTGGACTTCGGCCTCGCAAAGCTGCAGACGGGGCCGGGGACACTGCCCGTCTCGGGAGCCTCGCGCCTGGCGACCGAGGCGCACGTGAGCGCGCCCCTGACCGAGCGGGGCACGGTGCTCGGGACTTTCCAGTACATGGCGCCCGAGCAGCTCGAGGGCAAGGAGGCCGACTCTCGCTCGGACATCTTCGCATTCGGCGCAGTGCTCTACGAGATGGCGACGGGGCAGAAGGCGTTCCAGGGCAAGAGCCAGGCCTCGCTGATCGGCTCGATCCTGCGCGACGACCCGCCTTCGATTTCCGAGGTGGCACCGATGACGCCGCCCGCGTTGAACCGCGTCGTCCGGACGTGCCTCTCCAAGGACCCGGAGGACCGGTTCCAGACGGCGCACGACGTGAAGCTGCAGCTCCAGTGGATCGCGGAGGGCGGCTCGCAAGCGGGGCTGCCGGCTCCGGTGGTCGCGCGGCGCAAGAACCGCGAGAAGCTCGCCTGGGCCGTGGCGGCGGCCGCGATCCTCGTGTCGGGCCTCGCCATCTTCGGCTACCTCCGCCGCGCGCCGAAGCCGGCTCGGGTCATGCGCTTCGAGATCGCGACGCCGGAGGAGATCGTGTCGCTCGATGCGCCGCGCATCTCGCCGGACGGGCGCCACCTCGCGTTCAACGCGACGGACGCCTCGGGCAGGACCCGCATCTGGCTGCGGCCCCTGGACGCGCTCGCGGCGCAGCCGCTTGCTGGCACGGAAGGGACGACGCGTCCTTTCTGGTCGCCGGATTCCCGGTTCCTCGGGTTCTTCGCCGAAGGCAAGCTGAAGAAGATCGACGTCGCCGGGGGGCCGCCGCAGAAGATCTGCGACGCGCCGACCGGTGCCGACGGCACCTGGAGCCGGGAGGGCGTGATTCTCTTCGACGGCCGGGGCACCGACCCCATCCGGCGCGTTTCCGCCGCCGGCGGCGTTCCCGTCGTGGCCGTGAAGGCCGAGGCGGCCCGAAACGAGGGCGGGACCGGCTGGCCTGAGTTTCTTCCCGACGGTCGTCACTTTCTTTACATGGTGATCGGACAAAAGGCGGAGGAGAGCGTCTACCGCATCGGCTCGCTCGATTCGAAGGATTCGAAAGTTCTCGCACCCGCCCAGACCCTGGTCACGTATGCGCCGCCGGGCTATCTCCTTTTCGTCCGTGACCGGACTCTCGTCGCCCAGCCCTTCGACGCGAAATCTTTGAAGACGACCGGCGAGCCGGTGCCCCTTGCCGAGAAGATCGGAGTCGACACGGTAGGGCTGGCGCGCTTCTCGGTCTCCCGGGAAGGGACGCTCGCCTACCGGACCGGCGAGTCGGGAACGCGTGTGCTCTGGGTCGATCGCGGCGGCCGGGAGCTCGAGACGGCCGGCGAGGCCGGCGACTCGCGCAACCCGGCGCTTGCCCCGCGCGGCGACCGCCTCGCCTTCGACCTCGCCGACCCGCGCAGCGGCAGCGCCGACATCTGGGTGCGCGATCTCGCGCGCGGCGTCAACTCCCGCCTGACGTTCGGCGCCGGCGACGAGTTTGCGCCGCTGTGGTCTCCGGACGGGAGCCGGATCGTCTTCAGCGTGGACCGGGGGGGCCTCGCCGACCTGTTCGAGAAGACGGCCGACGGAACGGGCGAGGAAAAGGAGCTCTTCAAGTCGGACGAGTTCAAGGTGCCGACCGACTGGTCTCGCGACGGCCGGTTCGTCGCCTTCCGGAGCGATGGCAAGGACACGGGCCCCGACGTCTGGGTGCTGCCGACCTTTGGCGACCGCAAGCCGATACCGGTCGTTCAGACGCCGTTCGATGAGAGGTCTGGCGTTTTCTCCCCCGATGGCCGCTTCATCGCGTACGCGTCGGACGAATCCGGACGCAGCGAGGTCTACGTCCGGAGCTTCCCCGGGCCGGGAGGCAAGTGGCAGGTCTCGACCTCCGGCGGCTCGGATCCGTCCTGGCGCGCCGACGGCAAGGAGATTTTCTACCGCGCGCCGGACCAGAAGGTCATGGCGGTCGAGGTCAAGACGGGAGCCGCGTTCGAGGCCGCCGTCCCCCGGGCCCTTTTTCTCGGACGATTCCAGCCCGGCACCGC
>JBKJWL010000217.1:0-7119 GCA_046716885.1 Thermoanaerobaculia bacterium
CCCACGGGCGCGACGCGGTCTTCTCGGACGCGAGGTGGCGCGTGGACCTCTCCGCCGAGGCGCTCACCGAGGGCGGGCGCTTCCGGCCGCAGGTCTGGGGGAGGCCGCCGCAGTATCCGTGGAGGTACCCCCGGCTGCCGCGGCCCAACGAGCTGAGCCGTGAACCGCGGCGTCGACACGTAACGGCTAACGGCTAACGGCAAACGGTTCAGTCCTCTGAACCAGCGCGTCCAGCGCTTCGCGCGCCGCAACGCAGTGCGGGTTGGCGCCGTCGTAGCCGGCCAGCGCGATCACTTTCTTGTAGGCGGCGACCGCGGCCTCGAGGTTGCCGCCGCGGTCGTGGATCCTCGCCAGGAGGAGGCGGGCGGCGAGATGGCGCGGGGAGACCTCGACCGCCTTCGTGCAGAAAACCATCGCGACGTCGTAGCGCTCCTCGGCGGCGGCCAGGCAGGCCCGCCGGAAGTAGAGGTCCGCCTCGCCCGACGGATTCGATTGACCAGGAAGGAGTTGCGAGAGATTCCGGAGGGTCGAGGCGAGTGCGGTCCAGCTTCCGTTGGATGCCATCTGCGAACAGTGTACGCCACCTGGATCGAATCTCAAGAAAAACTTAGCCGGATTGGTGCAAAGTCCTTCTTTTGTATGGCGCGCGACCGCTCGGCCGTATGCCTAATTTAATTAGCTATAATTTCTAAACAGCCGAATTAAATAAGGAGTCATCGGATCCGGTCGACGACCGACTCGGTCGCGAGCTGCAGCCCCTCTTTCGCCTCCGAGTCGGGAAATCCGCCGAGAGCGACGCGCGCCGCCCCGGCGTAGTCGCGCGCGAGCGCCCGCGTCTCGGGGATCCCGTCGTAGCGGTCGACGATCGACAGGATCTCGGCCGGCTGGACGCTATCGAAGTCCCGCTCGCGCAGCACGGCGGCGACCTTCGCGCGCTCGGCCGAATCCGCGCGGGGTAGAGCGAGCAGCAGCGGCATCGTCAGCTTGCCCTCGCGCAGGTCGTTCAACACGGGCTTCCCGACCTCTTCGACGCTGCCGGTGTAGTCGAGCAGATCGTCGATGAGCTGGAATGCCATGCCCAGACACCGGCCGTATTCGGCCAGGCGCTCCGCCGCGACGAGGTCTCCGCGCGGGGCGAAGTGCGCCGGCAGGCGGCAGGCCGCGGCGAAGAGGTCGGCGGTCTTGCGCCGCGTGATCTCCAGCGCCTCTTCGCGAGTCACCTGGATCGACCCCTCCTTCTCGATGCCGATGATCTCGCCCTCGATCATCGAGAGGGTCGTATCCGAGAGGACCTTGAGGATCGTCAGGTCCCCTTCGTCAAGCGCGATTCCCATGGACATCGTGTAGAGGTAGTCCCCGAAGAGGACCGTCAGGTTGTTGCCCCAGCGCGCGTTGGCCGAGGTCCGGCCGCGCCGCAGCCGCGCCTCGTCGATGATGTCGTCGTGCACGAGCGTCGCGGTGTGGATGAACTCGACCACGGCGGCATAGCGAACGTCCTTGTCGCCGTCGCGGTAATCGAGGAGCTTCGCGGACAGCAGGAGGAGGGCAGGACGGATCCGCTTGCCGCCGCCCTGAGCGAGGTACACGCCGATGCGATCGATCGTCGGGATGGGCGAGCGGAAGTGGAGAAGGAGTTCCTCCTCGACCCTGGCCAGCTTGTCGCTGATCAGGTCGTAGGCGCGGTTGAGACGCACGTTCTCGAACGAAGGGCTCATCGATAGTTCGTGAACTGCAGCGGCACGCCGAAATCCCCGGCCCGCAGCAGCGCCATGACCTCCTGGAGGTCGTCCTTCGCCCGCCCCGTCACCCGCACCTGGTCGGCCTGGATCGAGGCCTGGACCTTGAGCTTCCTGTCCTTGATCGCCTTGACGATCTCCTTGGCCTTCTCGGAGGCGATGCCCTGCTGGATCTTGACCACCTGGCGCACCGTTCCCATCGCAGCCGGCTCGACCTTCTGGAAGTCGAGCGACTTGACGGAGACCCCGCGCTTGACGAGCCGCGTCTCCAGGATGTCCTTGACCGACTTGAGCTTGCCCTCGTCGTCCGAGGTCATCGTGAGCTCGAGCTCCTTCTCGTTCCACTCGATCTTCGATTTGGAGCCGCGGAAGTCGAACCGCGTGGCGATCTCTTTGGACCCCTGCTGGACGGCATTCAAGACCTCCTGCAGGTCCACCTTGCTGACGACGTCGAAGGAGAATTCCTGGGCCATGGAGGGATTCTATTAATTTTCGACGATCCGCGTACCCTTCGGCCCGACGATGCGGTAGTCGGCGGCGGGGCGGGCCTTTAGGCTCTTCCAGCCGTCGAAGCGGAACTCTGTCCGGTTGCCGGCCGAGTCCTCGTAGGAGAGGCCGTCGACCATGCCAGAGGGGGCGACCGCGACTTTCACCCAGGCCAGGTCGGAGCCGGGCGCGCGCGGCTTCAAAAGCACGGCTCCGGAGCCGTCCCGCGCGATTTCGTAGCGCGCCGCGAGGTCCTCGGGCTTCGACAGGAAGACGAGGGGCAACCGCGCCTGCTCGTCCTCCGAGAGCTTCCGGATCGTGAGCTGCTTGTCTTCGGGCGAGAAGAAGCGCCCTTCGCCCGCGTCATAGGTGAACACTTTCTCCTCGGGAGCGGCGTAGTCGAACCGGAGCCGCTGCGGCGCCTGGACGAAGACCGTCCCGGACTCGCGCTTCGCGCTGGCGAAGCCGGCGGGCGTGTAGATCTGCGTGAATGGCGAGGCGTGCGCCACCCCGTCTCCGTACGCGGCCGCCGCCTTCGCGAGCAGGGCGGTGGCATCCGGCGACCCCTCCGGGGACGCCGAGGCCAGGGCGAGGAGAAAGAAGGTTGTGGGCAAGCGCTAGTGCCGGAAGTGCCTTCTTGGCGCCATGAGGAACACCATGTTGCGTTCGTCGGCGGCGGCGATGATCTCCTGGTCGCGAATGGAGCCTCCCGGCGCGACGGCCGCTGTGACGCCCGCATCGGCCAGGATGTCGAGTCCGTCGCGGAACGGGAAGAAGGCGTCGGAGGCGGCGCCGCAGTTGACGATCGGGAGCACGGGCTTCGACACGGCGAGCCGGCAGGCGTCCACGCGGCTCATCTGCCCGGCGCCGATCCCGATCGTCTGGCGGGCGTTGGCGAGGACGATCGCGTTGGACTTGACCCGCCGCGCGACCTTCCAGGCGAGCTCGCAGGCTGCCCGCTCGACCGCCGTGGGCTTGCGCTGGGACATGAGCTTCCACGCCGAGCTCGCGTCGGGCTGCGAGTCCGAGTCCTGGAGAAGCAGGCCGCCTTCGATGCGCTTCCAGTCGAGGCCCGAGACGGGAGGGCGCGACACCGCCACGCGGAGCAGGCGAATGTTCGGCTTCTTCGCGAAGAAGCCGAGCGCCTCATCCGTGAAGTCATCCGCGGCGACGGCCTCGACGAAGTGCTGCAGGACGAGGGAAGCCAGGGCTCCGTCCACGGTTCCGCGGATGGCGATGATCCCGCCGAAAGCCGCCAGCGGATCGCATGCGAAGGCGCGCCCGAATGCCTCCGAGATCGTCTCTCCGACCGCCACGCCGCACGGGTTGTTGTGCTTCACGATGACGGCCGCCGGGCCGTCGAAGTCGCGCGCGAGCGTGACTGCCGAATCGAGGTCGAGCAAGTTATTGAAGGAAAGCTCCTTGCCCTGGAGCATCTGGAAGCGCACGAGGGCGTCGGCCGGCGCGGAGGGAAAGGCGTAGAGAGCCGCGCGCTGGTGCGGGTTTTCCCCGTAGCGGAGCGCGCCGACACGCTCGAAGGCGAAGACGAGATTCTCGGGGAACGGGTCCGAGTCCTTCCACGTCCCCGCGAAGTACCGGGCGATGGCGGCGTCGTAGGCGGCGGTGCGGGAGAACGCGCGCGCGGCCAGGCGTTCGCGCGTGGAGAGCCGCGTCCCGCCGGTCATCCGGATCTCCTCGAGGACGACGGCGTAGTCGGCCGCGTCAACGACGACGGTCACGCGCGCGTGGTTCTTGGCGGCCGCGCGGATCAGGGCGGGACCGCCCACGTCGATCATCGCGACGATCTCGGATCGACTCCTGGCGGCCGCGACGGTCTTCTCGAAGGGATAGAGGTTGACGATCACGAGGTCGAACGCCTCGATCGCGGCCGCCTCGAGGTCCCGCGCGTGGTCCTCGCGGGTCTCGTCGGCCAGCACGCCGCCGAAGATCTTCGGGTGCAGCGTCTTGACCCGTCCCCCCAGGATCTCGGGGAACCCGGTCTCCGCCTCCACGAGCGAGACCGCGACCCCGGCCGCCTTCAGGCTCGCAGCCGTGCCGCCCGTCGAAACGAGCCGGATGCCGCACTCGGAGAGCGCCCGGCCGAGCTCTGCGATGCCGGTTTTGTCGTGAACGGAAAGGAGGGCCCGCCGCACCGGCATGACCGCGGAGGGAATCGGAATGGGCTCGGGCATCGCTCGCGAAATATAGCAGGGCGCCGAGCGGAGCCCCGACCACCAGAGGCCAACCCCCGGCAGTAGGGAACGCCGTCCGAAGGACGGCGGTTACCCGGGGGCCTTCGAGGTCAAGGAAGGTTGAACGTCTTCACCAAGAACACGGCCATCTGGCCACGCGTGTTCGGATTCGTCGGGCAGTAGCGCAGCGGAGCGGTCCCGCAGCCGCCCGTGATGTTCTCGGCGTAGAGCTGCTCGATCCAGTCGGCGAAGAGGCTCGGGCAGGACACGTCGCTGAAGACGCTCTGGCAGGCGGGCGGCGTGTACGCGGACCCGTGCTCCGTCTTGAGGAGGAAGACCGCCATCTGCTGCCGCGTGACGGGATCGTCCGGGCAGTAGTTTCCGCCGCCGCAGCCGCCCGTGATTCCCTCGGCAAAGAGCTGCTCGATCCAGTTGGCGAAGGTGCTCGGGCACGTCACGTCCGGGAAGTCGCCGTCGCACGGAGGCGGGCTGTAGCTCGACCCGTGCTCGGCCTTCAGAAGGAAGACCGCCATCTGCGCGCGCGTGACAGGGTTGTTGCGGCAGTAGTTTCCGCCGCCGCAGCCGGCGGTGATTCCGGCGCGCGCGACGGAGATGACGAAGTCGTGAAAGGGATCGCCCGGCGGCACGTCGAGGAAGTCCACCTGGATGGTCAAGGAGGCGACCGCCGAGGTGCAACCCGCCGCCGTTTCCGTGACGCTCGCGATCATCGTCGTGCCCGGCGGGCCGGCGTCGAAGGTGATCTGACTGGTTCCCTGACCTCCCGTGATGGTGCCTCCGGAGAGAGTCCAGTTGTACGCAGACCCCGCGGTGTTGGGGACGCTGGCGATGTTTCCCGTCGACCCGACGGTGACCGAGACGGGCGCCGTGATCGTGGGCGCGGCCGGTGCCGTCGCCACGGTCAGCGTGGCGGAGGCCGACGTGAGGGACTGTCCGACGCCGTCGGTGACGACGACGTCGTAATCGCCGGCGTCGCCCGGGATGGTGGCCGAGATCGTCATTGTGTCGGTGTCGGCTCCCGAGATGCGACCCCCGTTGACGAGGGGCGTGCCGTTCCGGCGCCACTGATAGGTCAGCGTCGGCTGACCCTGCGCCGTGACCGAGAACACGGCGTCCGCGCCGGCGCAAAGATCGAGGCCGGAGGGAGCCGTGACGGACAGGGGCACGCGCTCGTAGGCGCCCATGTCCACGATCGGCGGTGTCCCCGCACCGGTGTCGGGGATCGAGGGGTCGTTGAAGAAGCGGGGCAAGTCTGCGAGGTCGGTCGTCACGCCTACGGGGACTGCGGCGTTGTTGCCGGCGTCCACTGCCGGAGACCCGGGTCCCAGGCGGAGGTTCCCCGGAGGCGCGACGAACGCCGGGTTGGCGCTGATATTGCCGGCTCCGACCGCCGCTTCCTGGAGGTCGGAGTAGGTGATCGCGATGGAGGAGCTGCCGCTGTTGAAGATGCCTGCGGTAGCGTTCCCCCAGACGATCGAGTTCGCCATGCTGTTCGCGTTGCTGGCGATGAGCGCGATCCCATACGCCGCGTTGTTCGCGATCGTGCAGTTGTGGATGTTGTTGGAGTCTGCGATCAAGTGAATTCCCGACGGGTTGTTCTGAGCGATCTCGCAGTTGATGAGGGTCATCCCGCCGGCGCTCTCGACGCCGCCCGCCCCCACCGAGGCGCCGGACACGAAATTCTGCCGGAAAACGCAATTGCGGCAGCTCACGTTGCTTCCCGCTCCGGACTTGAGCCCTCCGCCTGCGCCGCCGACGCCGACGACGTTTCCGCTGAAACCAACGTGGTCGAGAGACGGGCTTCCCGAAGTCACCCTGAGGCCGCCGCCTTCGAAGCTCGCAAAGTTGTTGTTCAAGCCGAGGTTGGAAAGTGTCGGAGACCCGCCGTTGATCCACATGCCGCCGCCGCGCTCGTTGAAGTCGGCGAGGAGGCCGTCCGCGCGGCCGTCCATGATGACGAACCCGTCGAGGACCCCCGAGAGGGTGACGGTGTTCGGCACCAGGACGACGTGGTAGCTGTTGTCCGAGTTTCCGAGCGCGCCGATGTCGCCGCTGAGAACGGTCAGGTTGAAAAGGCTGCGCTGGTCTCGCAGGGTCTCGTCACCGTCGAAACCGCCGTAGATTCCGACGCCGTCCTTCAGGACGAAGGAGATCGTGCGATCGGCCGCCGGGGTCGGTTTGTACTGCCCCGAAACCACCCAGATCTCGTCGCCCGAGGTCGCGGCCGCGATTCCCGCCTGGAGGTCGGTAAAGGCATCCGCCCAACTCGTGCCGTCATTGGCGCCGCTGGCAGCCTGGTTGACGTAAATCACGTTCGCCCACGCGGCCGAGGAAACGAGTAAGCAAAGCGCTGCGATCTTCAAAGAACGGCGCATGCAACCTCCTGAATTGTTGCGCGAAACACTTTCGATTGTCGCACGCTTCGCCGGAAATCCGGCCGGGTTTTCCCGGCGACCGGCCTCAGAACAGCTTGAGAAGCTGGACGTTGATCGTGAAGCCTTTCACGCCGTGGCGCACTACGGGAACACCCACCTCGCCGCGGATACGCGTGTTCTCCCAGGGGCCGTTGAGAGACGTCGAGATGCCGGCGCCCGAGAAGTACGTCCCGTCGTAGCCGGCGAGCGTGTTCGACACGAGCGCCTGGTCGTAGAACACCTCGAAGCGGACGACGTTCTCGATGTTCAGCC
>JBKJWL010000218.1:0-22821 GCA_046716885.1 Thermoanaerobaculia bacterium
CTCCGGGCCGCGCGCTGAAGGGACCCGGAGCCCTCGCGCGGTGAGGTCGCTGGCCCGCCCGGGTCGATAGAGCGAGCCCGCGCATGATCGGCGTCGCGCTTTCAGATGGGCTGATACCTTGGAGCAACAAGTGTTGACGAAGTACGGTCGCGTCGAGGCAGCGGTGCTATCGGACGACGAGGAGGTGAGAGATCGATGAGACGGCCGCGTCTGGGACGGCGGATCCCTCGGTTGCGCAGAAGGGTTGTTCCGGGCTGGCGCGAACTTCAGCGGCCAAGCCCCGCTACCGCCAGGCCGAGCGGCGCGAGGTTCGACAGAATTCGGTGGTCGGAGGAGAGGACGGAAATCTTTGGATAGACCTTCGCGAACTCGAGCGCCGTGGCCAAGTGAATGGCATCGAGTGTCCGCACGGGTTCCACCGGCAAGGCCTCCGACGCCCTCGTTCGGATCTCCGGAGTGATCTCCATCAGATCCCACTGTGCAGCGGTCCGGGCGAGAAGGCCCTTGAGTCTGGTGCCATCGGCCGCGTGGATTCGGTGATCGAGCCTGGCGCGCAAGATCCCTCGCTCCGCTTCGAGGACACTCAGGACGGAGCTAACGATCTTCTCGGCCCCGTCGATTGTCGCGGCGAGATCCTGCGAAGCGTCTTCGCCCAAGAGCCAGGTCAGCACGGCCGAAGTTTCAGCGTAGATGACCCTCACTCGCCACGACCCGCGTCGAGAAGTCGTCGCGCCGTTCCCGGAGGCAGCCGAACCGGCGAAACGGCCAGCTTTCTCTTTCGGGCCGCCGCCGGTCTCAGCTTTTCGGCCGCGATCCATTCGACGAGGAGCGGATCAACAGTCTCGGAGGCGATGTCGCGTGGCTTGCCGATCTCGGCGATGACTTCATTCCGGTCCGTAACGAGGACGCGAACTCCGCGCTTGACCTGCCGGAGGTATGCGCTCAGGTTGTTCTTGAGATCCTTGACACCCACGCGCTCGACGAGCTTCATGGACGCTATGGTAGCTACGAGTAGCTACTTCGTCAAGTGAGAGGCGCCGTGACCCTCCGTCAGGCTGGCCTTTCAATCTGGCAACTTTGCTTGTCACCGGCCAACCTTGAGGCGACCTGGCCTCGACGGATCGATCGATGATGGGGGAGCGCGCGGTCACGCCCTGGCGAATCTCCCCCTGGGATCGGCCATCCGCGATCAGCGACTCGGTGGATCAGGAAAAGTGCTTCTTACGCCGATGACGAGTGGCTTGGTCGAGGTCCCGCGACTCCGGCTCGGTCTGCTCCTCTGGACGGCCGGCATGGTGGGCGCGGGGGTCCTTACGGTTATGGTGCTACCCCAACTGTTGGGGAAGGTGGTCCTCCCCGCTCCCATGTGGGTGATCTCACTGGCGAGCCTCGCGCAAAGCGCCGTCCTCGTAGCGCTCGCCGTTTGGTCGGGCGTTTCACTCGCCCCCACAGTCGGCCTCCGCGCGCCGGTGTTCGAGGCGGCTGTGACGGCCCGCCCGCTCGCGCCAGCGCTCCGGCCGCAGCTCTTGCCCGGCCTCCTCGCCGGCACGCTCGGCGGAGCAGTGCTCTTCGTCGCCGGCCGCTTCGCGCCCGCAGCCCTCGTTGAGGTACAGGCGCGGTTCAACCCCCCGCTCCTGGCCCGCGTGCTCTATGGCGGCATTACGGAGGAGCTGCTCTTGCGGTGGGGGCTCATGACGGCGTTGGTGTGGCTGATGTGGCGGTTCCTCCAAGGCAGGCGGGGCGAACCTCGAATGGCTTCCGTCTGGCTTGCCGTCGTCGTGAGTGCCTTGCTGTTCGGCGCGGGGCACCTCCCGGCAGCAGCCGCGCTTCTCGGGGAGTTGACGCCGGATGTCGCGGCGTTCGTCGTCGGGGGGAACACGGCGTTTGGCGTGCTGTTCGGCTACCTGTTTTGGCGCCACGGTCTGGAAGCGGCGATGATCGAGGATCTGAGATCCTGAGGACCTGGAAGTCACATGCGCAGCGCCCCGGGACAGCCGTCCGGGTCTGGCCCATCCTGTGCATGAGGAAAGCCAGGCCTATTCGTGAACCAGTACGCCATCGTCCAGACGGATCTTGCCGATAGCGAGGAAGCCGGAGCGGTCCTCGGAAGCCGGGTCAAAGAGGCGCTGGGAGGAGAAAGTCCCGACGCCCTGATCCTCTTCCTCTCGCCGAAGCACAATTTTTCGAGCCTGCTCGCCTCACTGGACAGCGCCTGCACGCCCGGCACGATGGTGGGCTGCTCCTCGGCGGGGCAGTTCACGAGCGACCCTGGCGGCGAAGGCCTCGCCTCCGCACTGGTGATCCGCTCTTCCGAAATGCGCTTTTCCGTTGGTGTCGGACGGGGTATCTCGACGGACCCCGAGGCGGCGGCGCGGGAGATTTGCTCTTCTTTCCGGGGACTCTCGGCGCAGGATCGGCCCTACCGGTCCGCGCTGGTCTTGACTGACGCCCTCGCCGGGCACTCCGAGGAGCTGGTCGACCACCTGACGCTCTTGACGGGGGGCGCGTATCAGTTCTTCGGCGGAGGAGCGGGGGACGACGCGCGATTCCATCACACGCAGGTCTTCCGCGGGAGGGAGGCCACCTCCGACGCGGCGGTCGCTCTCGAGATTCTTTCCGAGAAGCCTCTGGGAGTCAGCGTGCGCCACGGCTGGGAGCCCGCGAGTCCAGGCTTTCGCGTGACCGAGGCCGAAGGGATGAGGCTCGTCAGCCTGAACGCCATGCCGGCGGCCGAGGTCTTCGCGGCACATGCCGACGCGAACGGGCAGCGCTTCGATCGCGCCGACCCTCTTCCCTTCTTTCTCCACAATGTCCTCGGGATCGAGACCGGAGGCCAATTCAAGCTGCGTGTGCCCCTTTCCGTTCATCCGGATGGATCCGTGCTGTGCGCCGCCGCTATTCCCGCCGGAGCGACTGTGCGCATCATGAAGCCCGGCCTCTCGGCGACCGAAGCGGGTGCCGTCGCGACGCGCGCCGCGGTCGAGAAGTTGAACGGCCACGAGCCTCGGATGGCCCTCTTTTTCGACTGCGTCGCCACGCGCCTGCGGTCGGGCCGGGATTTCGACTGCGAGCTGGAGGATGTGGGACGGGCCCTCGCCCCGGCGAAATACGTCGGCTGCAATACCTATGGACAAATCGCGCGCGCAGAAGGGCAATTCGGCGGGTTCCACAACTGCACCGCGGTCGTCTGCGTTTTTCCGGAGTAGGAAATGATTCGGCGCGTTCTGAGGGACGAGGCGCCCGAACGTGAAATCGAGCTCCTCGCGAAGCTCGCGGATCCGGGTGAACGACGCGAAGCGGCGCGCCTTCTCGCCCGGCGTCTCGGCGCGGAAGACCTCATCGTTTTCGTCAAGGACCTGGAGCTCGACGTTCTCCTGCCGGCGCCCGGCTTCCCGCAGACGCTTCCGGAGGGAAAAGCCTGGAAGGCCCTGCTCGAAAGATGCGCCCGGGAGGGAAGCGCGACGGGAGAAATACTGTCGCCGGAGGGAAAGGGAACAGTCCCGGTCCTCGCCCGAGCGGCTTCGGACGGGACCGTGCTGGCGCTGTTGGGCGGCGAGTCCGCCTCTCTGGCCGATGCGGAGGACGTTTGCGCGGCCCTTCCGCTGCTCGCGGCGGCGCTTCGCGGCGAACAGAGTTCTCTCGTGGCGGCGAGCCAGGCGGACTCCGCGCGCCAGACGGCTGTCCACTCGAGAGCCGCGATGGCCGCGCTCGACGCGACACGGGGCGATCTGCAGCGCACCCTCGGAAAGGTCAAGGAGATGGACCGGCGCAAGGACGAGTTTCTGGCGATGCTGGGCCACGAGCTGCGCAATCCGCTCGCTCCCATCCTGACCTCGCTCGAGCTGTTGCGTCCGGATCTCCCGGAAAAAGCGGAGCACGCGCGGGCCGTGATCGAAAGGAACGCCCGCCACATGGCGCGGCTCATCGACGACCTTTTGGACGTCGCCCGGATTTCGAGGGGGCAAATCGTGCTGCGCAGGGAGCCGGTGGCGCTCTCGCAGATCGTCGAGCTTGCGGTCGAGATCGCCCACCCCTTGATCGAATCACGAGCCCACGAGCTCTCGGTCTCGCTTCCGGCCGAGAGTCTCTGGCTCGACGCCGATCCGTCGAGGTTGGGACAGGTTCTCTCGAACCTCTTGAACAACGCGGCCAAGTTCACAATCCGTGGAGGCCGGATTGCGCTGACCGCCGAAAGAACGGGCAACCTCGTTTCAGTCGAGGTGAGCGACAACGGGATGGGCATCTCGCCGGAGATGCTGCCTCGCATCTTCGACCTCTTCGCCCAGGGTCAGTCCTCCCTGGAGCGCTCCGAAGGAGGCCTCGGGATCGGGCTGACTCTCGCGCGTCAGCTCGTAGAGATGCACGGCGGCAGCCTGACGGCGGAGAGCGGCGGGCCGGGCCAGGGGAGCCGGTTCCGAATCGCCCTTCCCGCATTCGAGGCGACAGCCGCCCTCCCGCAGGTGGCTCTCCCCGCGGTTCGAGGCGCGGAAGTCGAGCAGAAGGCACTCTCCGGAGACGGTCGCCGCGTGCTCGTCGTAGACGACAGCGCGGACGCGGCCGCGGGCCTGGCGGAGTTGCTCGGGGAGTGGGGCTACGACGTCCGCACCGCGTCAGACGGACCGTCGGCGATTGAAACCGCGGTCGCCTACCGTCCCGAGGTCATATTGCTCGACATCGGCCTGCCGAAGATGGACGGCTTCGAAGTGGCGCGCCGGCTCAGAGCGGAGCCGCGACTGCGGAAGGTTGTGTTGATCGCCTTGACCGGTTACGGACAGGAGTCGGACCGCCGCCAGTCGCGGGAAGCCGGTTTCCACCACCATCTCCTGAAGCCCGTGGACTTCGCGACCCTCGAGAGCCTGCTGATCGCTTCCGGAAAGGAAGAAGAGGCTTTCGGGAAGTCATAGGAAGTTCGGAGATGACTGAGCGTCTCCGGTTCAGCAGATCCAGGAACTCCTGGACTCGACTCAGCCTAGGAGGCCTGCGAGACGGGCGCCGCGACGGGCCGGTCACGCGCCGTCTTGACGCGGAGCGGCTCCGCCCGCGTCAGCGGGATGCGAATGCGGACTTCGGCGCCCCCGCCCTCGGCGGCGACGAGCTCGAGGAGGTGACCGTCGGGGTAGAGGGCTTCCAGGCGCCGGCGGGTGTTTCGCAGCCCGATGCCCGCGGTCGTGTCCGCCGCCACGCCGTGTTTCGGGCCGGGTCCGTTGTCGCGCACCGAGATCGCGAGCCGTCCCGTGTCTTCCCCGGCCTCGATGGTGATGCGGCCCCGCCCGACGCGGCCCCCGAGGCCGTGCTTGATCGCGTTCTCGACGAGGGGCTGGAGCAGGAAGCTCGGCACCTTCGCCGACGCCACGGCCGGCTCGACGGCGATCGTCACGTCGAGGCGGTCGCGAAAGCGGACCCTCTCGATCGAGAGATACTTCTCCAGGATCGCGATCTCCTCCTCGAGCGTCACCAGCGGCGTGTCCTCCGATCGGAGAGAGAGGCGCAGCAGCTCTCCCAGCCGCACGACCATCTGGCGCGCGCGCTCGGGGTCCTTGCCGACTAAGGGAAGGATGCTGTTGAGGGTGTTGAAGAGGAAGTGAGGCCGGAGCTGGAACTGGAGCGCGTCGAGCTGGGCCTCGACGAGCGCCGTGCGGAGCCGCTCGCGAACCTCCAGGCGGCGGACGCGCAGACGATAGAGGAGCGTGACGAGGGCCGCGAAGACGGTCAGCGCCACCGCCCGGAACCAGACCGTCTGATAGACGTAGCGCGCCAGCGTGAAGTCGAAGGCGGCGCCGGTCTCGTTCCAGACGCCGTCTTCGTTGGCGGCCCGCACGCGGAAACGGTAGTGGCCGGGGGAGAGGTTCGTGTAGTAGGCCGTCCGGCGAGTCCCGGCGTCCACCCAGTCCTTCTCGAAACCCTCCAGCCGGTAGCGGAACCGCACCGCGAGGGGGTTGCGGAACGCGAGCGCCGTGTAGCCGAACTCGAGCTTGCCCGTACCGGGGGGGAGCCGCAGCGGCCCCGCCGCCGGGATCGCCTGTCCGTCGGCCAGGACCTGCTCGACCACGACCGACGGCGGGACGGGGTTCAACTCGATGCGTGCCGGGTCCGCCATCGCCAGGCCCTTGACCGTCGCGAACCAGAGGCGCCCGTCGCGGCCGCGGAAGGCACCGTGCTGCGCGTTGTTGCACTCGGCGCGGATCATCCCGGTCGCAGTCGTGAAGGTCACGTGGTCGCCGATCGAGCCCGAGCCTGCGGCCGCGGCCGCCAGCTCGGCCGTCGAGACGCGGAAGACGCCGCGGTTGCTGGTGAGCCAGAGGTACCCGCGCCCATCTTCGAGAACCCGCTGCGCGGCGTCGTGGAAGAGCCCTTCGCGCTGCCGGTAGGTCGTGAAACGGCCGTCGCGGTACCGGCAGAGCCCGCCGCGCGTCGCGAACCAATAGGTTCCCTCCGCGTCCTGGTACGTGGACATGACGACGTCGTGCGCGAGGCCCTCTTTCGTGGTGAAGGTCGTGAAGCGTCCCCCCGAGAGCCGCGTCACGCCTCCTCCGAACGTGCCGATCCAGATCGCACCCGCGCGATCCTCGAAGAGCGAGAAGATCGCGTCGGCGCCGAGGCCGTCGCGGACGCGGAAGTTGACGAACTTCCCGTTCTCCAGCCGGTTCACGCCCGAGCCGAAGGTCCCCGCCCAGACGTTGCCGCTTCGATCCACGAGCACGCTCGAGATCCAGCTGCCCGAGAGGCCGTCTTCCGTCGTGTACCGCGTCAGGCGCTTCGCGCGGAGGTGCACCAGTCCCGCCCCGCGAGTGCCGATCCAGAGATCTCCGCGAGCGCCCTCCGCGATCGACATGACTGAGGCCCCGACATTGAGCCACGGCTCGAATCGATCGCTCCCGGGCGCGAGGCGATGGAGGACGCCCTCGGCCGTGCCCGCCCAGAGATATCCGCGGCTGTCCTCGAAGACCGACCACAGCTTGTCGTCGGAGAGGCCGTCGCGGGTGGTGTAGATGGCGATGCGCTGTTCCTTCAACCGATTCAGGCCGCCGTCGGACGTTCCGATCCAGAGGCTTCCCTCGCGATCCTCGTGGAGCGCGAAGATGCGGTCGCTGCTCAAGCCCTGGGCGGCGCCGTGGCGAAGAAACCGGCGGTCACGAAATCGGAAGAGGCCTCCTTCGGTCCCGAGCCAGAGATTGGCGTCGCGGTCGCGATAGAGCACCTGCACCATGGAGTGCGTCAGTCCATCCGGCGCCCCGTAGAGCCTTGCCGATCGTCCCTCCAGATGCGCGAGCCCCCGGCCGGTCCCGGCCCAGAGGGTCCCATCCGGATCGGCGAGCAACGCGAACACCGAGCCAGGGAACCCCTCTTTGACCGTCCAGGGCACGAAGCGGGAGCCCTCCAGATGCGCGATTCCCCAGTGCCCTCCGACCCAGAGAACTCCCCGCGAGTCCTCGGCGATCGCGCGGACGCGCGGCGCCGGAAGTCCGTCCGCGACAGCGTAGGTCGTGACCCTCCCGTCCCGGATCCGCGACACGCCGATCTCCGAGCCGACCCAGAGCGAGCCGTCGCGGCTTTCGTGCAGCGTGTCGATCTGCGCGCGGCCGAGGCCGCGGCCGATCGAGGGAAGGAACTGGCCGTCCTTCCTCCTCGCCAGTCCCGTGACGGTGCCGATCCAGAGCGTCCCGTCGCGCGTCTCGAGCAGAGTCTGGATCCAGTCGTCGCGCAGCGTCCGGGTATTGCGCGTGTCGAAGATCGTGAAGCGCACGCCGTCGAAGCGGACGAGGCCTTCCTGCGTCCCGAGCCAGAGATAGCCGTCGTGGGTCTGGAGGATCGTCGTGACCGAGTTTTGCGGCAGGCCGGAGTCGCTCGTCCACACGTCGTGCCCGAACTGCGTCAGGGGTGTCGCGGGGTCGAGTCCCCGCCCGACCGCCGCGATCCCGAAGGCCAGGAAGGCCGAAACGAGCGTCGGGCTGCTGCGGGTCACGGCCTAGAAGACTCCGATAGCCGCCATCCTTTCAAGACGATGAGGACCGGAGTCGAGCGCAAAGTGACGAGGCGGACGTTTCCGAGGACGGGCCGGGCGCCGCGTCAGTTACTCCTCAGACGGTTCGGCCGCGGCCAATGGTCCTGGTAGTTCATGTCCGAGCCGGCAGGCGCAGGCGCGCGATCGAGCCGCGGTGCCCGCGCCGGTTCTCGAGCGTCAGGCCGCCGCCGTGGGCCTCGGCGATCTGGCGCGACAGGACCAGACCGATGCCCGAGCCCGCGGGCTTGGTCGTGAAGAACGGGACGAACAAGTTTGCCGTGCTCGGCAGACCCGGCCCGTCGTCGGCGACCCAGATCTCGACCTGCCCGCCAGCGCGCCGCCACCCCGCGGCGACACCGCCGCGGGTCTCGAGCGCGGCGTCCACGGCATTGCGCACGAGGTTTATAAGGCGCTGCTCGAGCTGATCGGCGTCGGCGTTCAACGTGATGGCGGGACCGGGGATCACGCCAACGGCCAGGCGCGTCTCGAGGCTCGCGACGCGGCGCAGAAGCGCCTCGACCGCGAACGGCGCCGGGTGGGGGGCAGGCAGCCTGGCGAGCTTGGCGTATGCGGTCGTGAAGCGGGAGAGGGCTTCCGCACGGGACGCGATGACCGCGAGGCCGTGCCGCAGGTCCTCGCGCCAGTCGGCGGGCGGCTCGGCTTCTCCCGCCAGCCGCTGCAGGCTTCCGGCGATCGACTGGATTGGAGCCAGCGAGTTGTTGAGCTCGTGCCCGAGCACCCGGATCAGCCGCTGCCAGGCCTGGCGCTCTTCTTCGCGCAGCGGCCGGCTGACGTCGGCGAGCACCAGCAGCCGGTGGGGCACGCCGCCCTGACGGAAGGACGTCCGCCGGATCTCCCAGCGCCCGGATCCGCCCGGGAAGCTCGCCTCCAGGATCTGCGGGGCGCGGTCGTCGAGGAACTCGGCCAGAGCGAGGTCTTCGGCGCTGCGCTCGCGCAGGCGCGGCTCGGACTGCCCCAGGAGCCGCTCGCCAAACCGGTTGACGAGCTTGAGAAGGCCCGCGTCGTCGAAGGCGAAGACCGCGACCTCGATCTCCGACATGACCTTCGAGAGCAGGGCCGTGGCCTCGAGCGCGCCGAGGCGCTGCTCGCGCAGGGTCTCGGCGAGGGCGTTCACCTCGAGAAGCACTTCTCCGAGCGGATCGTCTGGCCGCGCCCCGCGGGCGCGGATCGAAAAGTCGTCCTCCCGCATGGCCGCGAGCAGGTTCGAAACCGTCTGGAGCGGACGGATCACGCGTTCCCGCAAGGCCTGAACGAAACCGAGCCACGCCGCGACGATCAGAAAGGTCAGAGTCCAGCGCACCTTCGAGGTGTAGTCGCCCATCCACAGAATTCCGAGAGCGGTGGCGGCGGCCGGCAGCGCCGCCAGGAGCGCGAGCAGCAGGATCCGCCGATCGTGCGTCAGCGGCTTCACGGACTACTGCCCGTACTTTTCGAGCCGCCGATAGAGGGCGCTGCGCGAGAGGCCGAGCGCCCGGGCCGCCTGGCTGACGTTGCCGGCGAAACGGTCCATGGCCTTGCGGACGAGGAGGCCGTCGACCTCCTCGAGCGAAAGATCCTCCAGGCGCGGCGCGTCGGCTCCCCGGCGCAATCCGAGATCGGCCACCCGAACGCGCTCGCCAGTCGCCATCAGCACCGCCCGCTCGACCGCGTGGTCGAGCTCGCGCACGTTGCCGGGCCAGGGGTGGGCGAGGAGGCCTTCGAGCGCCGCCGCCTCGAACCCCGCGAGATCCTTGCGGTAGCGCTGCGCGTGTGCCGCGAGGAAGTGCCGGGCGAGCAACGGAATGTCGTCGCGCCGCTCGCGCAGCGGCGGGACGCGGATCTCGATCGTGTTCAGCCGGAAGAGCAGGTCCTGACGGAATCGCCCGGCGGCGACCTCCCCCGGGAGGTCGGCGTTGGACGCCGAGATGAGGCGCGCGTCGGACCGCAGCGTGCGGGAGGAGCCGACCCGCTCGAACTCCCCGGTCTCGAGGACGCGCAGGAGCTTGGCTTGCTGGCTCGCCGGAACGTTGCCGATCTCGTCCAAAAAAAGCGTGCCGCCGTCGGCGAGCTCGAAGCGTCCGACGCGGTCGGCGCGCGCATCGGTAAAGGCACCCCGCACGTGCCCGAAGAGCTCGCTCTCGAAGACGCCTTCCGAAATACCTCCGGCGTTGAGCGTCACGAAGGGCTTGGCACAGCGCCGGGACGCGGCGTGGAGGGCGCGGGCCACCATGCCCTTGCCGGTCCCGTTCTCGCCGGTGACGAGGACGTTGGCGTCAGAAGGGCCGACCCGATCGATGATCTCCAAGACCGGATGCATCGCCGGCGACGCGGCCACCATCGCCGGCGTCGATCCCTCCTGGCGGAGAAGCCGGTTCTCCGCCTCGAGGCGGCGGCCCTCCTGGAGCGCGCGACCGAGGGCGATCTGCGTGCGCAGCGTCGTCAGGAGCCGCGTGTTGTCCCAGGGCTTCTGCACGAAGTCGCGGGCGCCGCGCCGCATGGCCTCGACGGCGAGGTCGACCGTGCCCCACGCGGTCATTACGAGGACGGGTAGGTTGGGGTCGAGCTCGCGGATGCGGGCCAGCAGGTCCAGGCCCTCGGCGCCCGAGGTCGTGTCGCGCGTGTAGTTGAGGTCGATGAGGACGGCGTCGCAGTCGCGGGCCTCCAGGGCCGCGAGCACGCCGCCGGGCGAGGAGGCCGTCTCGCTCTCGAGACCCTCTCCCTTCAAGAGCAGGCGCAGCGCTTCGAGCACGTCGCGCTGGTCGTCGGCGATCAAGACGCGCGGCCGCTTCACGGCTTGTGCTCGAAAAAACGGTGGCCGGCCGCCGTCAGCGCGTCGACCGCGCGGCCGAGAGCCTCGTCCTGGACGAGCACGTAGTCCGTGTCGTGGGTCGACAGGGCGAAGATCGAGATCCGGGACTGCGCCAGCGGCGCCGCGAGCGACGAGAGAATCCCGGTCAGCGAGAATTCGAGAGTGCCGGCCACCCGGATCGCGCGCCAGCCACGGCTCGCCGCGACACCCTCGGGCACGGCTCGGTCGGCGCAGACGATCGAGAGCTCGTCGGGTGTGCGCGTGAGCGAACGGAGCGCGCCGGTGTCGGTCCACGCGGGCGCCGGATCGGAAGCGGAGAGCCGGGCGATCGCGAAGGTTTCCGGCAGAATCGAGAGGTCGAGCGGTCGCAAGCGGATTACCGGGTCGGCTTGAAGGCGAGAGCCGCGGAGTTCATGCAGTACCGCAGCCCCGTCGGCTCCGGCCCGTCGTCGAAGACGTGCCCGAGGTGGGAGCCGCACCGGCGGCACAGGATCTCCGTGCGCGACAGGAAAAAGCTGCGGTCCTCGTGGGTCATCACGCTCGCCTCGGACAGAGGGGTCCAGAAACTCGGCCAGCCCGTGTCCGACTCGAACTTCGCTTTCGAATCGAAGAGCGCGTTGCCGCAGGCGGCGCAGTCATAGAGGCCGGCCTCGTGGTTGTTCCAGTACTTCCCGCTGAAGGCCCGCTCGGTGCCCTTCTGGCGCAGGACGCGGAACTGCTCCGGCGTCAGCTCCGCTTTCCATTCCTCGTCGGTCTTCTCGACGCGGTCGGCCTTGTCATCGACCACGGCGCGAATCTACCACCGGCCGGGCCGCCTCGGCCGGCCAGTCACACGCCCCGAAGCGCCGTCACGGGGTCGACCCGGCTCGCCGCGTCGGCAGGTAGGTGGCCACCGGCGCGACACCCGCCAGCAGAAGCGGAAGGGTCGCGATCGCCACGGCCGCGAAGCCGGGGCTGCGCGCGAGCATCCGTGCGGAATACCGGTCCTGGAGGAGCGTCGTCATGGCCCTTCTCCTTTCACTCGCTGCGCAGAGCGGCGATCGGGTCGATCCGCGTGGCTCGACGAGCGGGGATGTAGATCGCCAGGGCGGCGACCGCGCCGAGCACGACGACGACGGCCGAGAAGGTGAGGGGGTCGGTGGCGCTGACGCCGCGCAGTGTCGCGGACAGGAGCCGGGTAACCGCGAGCGCGGCGCCGATCCCGGCCGCGAGCCCGATCGCAATCGGCGGCAGGCCGTGGCGGAAGGTCACCAGGAGGATGTCACGCGCCGTCGCGCCGAGCGCCATCCGGACGCCGAGCTCGGCCGTACGGCGAGCCACGAAATAGGCCACGACCCCGTAGATGCCAACGGCCGCGAGAAGCAGACCGACGGCGCCGAGGGCCGCGAGCAGCAGCGTGTTGAAGCGCTCCTGCGCGACTGACTCCTTGAGCCGGTCCTGCATCGTTCGCAGGTCATAGGACGGCACGCCCGGCGCCACCGCCTTCACGGCCGCGCGCATCGGGCCGGCGAGCGACGCGGTGTCGCCGTTCCGGGCCTTCGCCGCGAGCGTGACGGTGCGCTGGATCCAGTCCCAGCCCTCCGCGGGAGCCTGGCCGATCGGAAGGTAGAACTCGGGATAGGCATCCTCGCCGAGGCCCCGGGAGCGCGTGTCGCCGGCGATTCCGATGACGGTCTTCCACATCGGGTCCTCCGGGGAGCCCTCGCAGCACGCGACACGCTTGCCGAGCGCGTCCTGGCCGGGCCAGAGGCGCTGAGCCAGCCCCTGGCTGACGATCATGACCCTCGGCGCGCCCGAGACATCGCGCGAATCGAAGCCTCGGCCGCGGACGAGCGGGATCCCCAGCGTCCGCAAGTAGTGCGCCGTCACGATCCGGAGGCGCGAGTCCACGGCCTTCGTGATGTCGATCGACGCCGCCTCCGCGATCAGACCGTTGGAGTTGCCGCCGGGTCCGAGCGGGATCTGCGACGTGATCGTGGCCGACGCGACTGCGGGCGCGCGCTCCAGCTCCTCGACCACGCGTTCGAGCGCCCGCGAGACCGCGCGGGGGTCCTCATAGGCTCCGCGCGGGAGTGAGACGCGCGCCGTCAAGACGCCGCGCGGCTCGAATCCGGGTGCGACGCGCTGCAGGTGAATGGCGGTCCGGATCAGGAGGCCCGCGCCGATGAGGAGCGGCAGCACGAGCGCGACCTGTCCGGCCACCAGCGCCGTGCGGACGAGGTCCCGGCCGCCGCCGGGGCGGGCGCCCCGGCCTCCTTCGCGCAAACCCGTCTGGAGGTCGCCGCGCGCCGCGCGAAGGACCGGGGCCATGCCGAACAGCAGGCTGCTCGCCAGCGACACCGCCAGCGCGAAACCGAGGGCGCCGAGGTCCACGGCCGCCTGCTCGATGCGGGGCACGCCTTCGGGGCTGGCGGCGACGAGCGCGTTGACCGCCGCCGAGGCGAGGAGCGCGCCGAGGGCCCCGCCGGCGAGGCCGAGCACGAGGTTCTCGGTCAGCAACTGCCGGGCGATCCGCATCCGCGAGGCGCCGACCGCGGAGCGCACCGTCAGCTCGCGCGTCCGCGCGGCCGCGCGCGCGAGCAGCATGTTCGAGACGTTGATGCACGCGATCAAGAAGACCAGTCCCACCGCGCCGAAGAGGATCCAGAGACGGACGCGATAGTCCTCGACCAGAAGCTCCTTGACGGGCTGCACCCGAAAGTCGCGCTCGGAAGCGTCCTGCGGAAACTCGCGTCGGATCGCGCCCATGATCCCGGACGCGTCGGCCTGCGCCTGGGCGACTGTGACGCCGGGCTTCAAGAGGCCGAAGACGACGAGGTTGTGGTCGTCGTGGTTGGCGAGCGTCTCCGGAGAGAGAGCGGCTGGAACCCAGATCTCCTCGTTGTCGCGCGTGTAGTCGAACGCCGGCGGCATCACGCCGACGATCGTGTGGAGCGCGCCGTCGAGCCGCAGGGTCTGCCCGAGCACCGAAGCGGAACGGTTGAACTTTCCCGCCCAGAGCCGGTGGCTCAGCACGGCGACGCGGTCGGCCCCGGGCCGGTCCTCCTCGGGCCGGAAGACCCGGCCGAGCTGGGGCGGGACGCCGAAGACGGCGAAGAAATCCTCCGTCACGCGGGCGCCGACGACGCGCTCCGTCTCGTCGCCCTGCGCGAGATTCAGGTTGGAGTAGCGGACTCCCGCGAGGCGGTCGAAGCTGCGGCTGCCGCGGCGCAGGTCGGCGAACATGCCGGCCGAGACGCCCCCGCGCCGGCCTTTCCACGTCTCCATCACGTTGGCGACACGCTCGGCTTCGGCGAAGGGGAGCGGGTTGAGCAGCACCGCACGGACGAGGCTGAAGATCGCCGTGTTCGCGCCGATCCCGAGGGCGAGGGTGCCGATCGCCAGGGCCGCGAAGCCGGGGCTGCGCGCGAGCATCCGGACGGCGTAGCGCAGGTCCTGGAGGAGCGTCGTCATGCCGCCTCCTCATTCATTGCGAAGCGCGTCGATGGCGTTGGTGCGCGAAGCCCGCCGCGCCGGGGGATAGGCCGCCGCCAACGCCACGATCGCCAGGAGAGCGGTGCCGGCCGCGAAGACGGGGGCGTCGGCGGCGTGGACGCCGTAGAGCATCGACTCGACGGCGCGGCCCAGCAGGTAGGCCGCCGGCAGGCCGATCGCGGCGCCGATCACGAGGAACCGAACCACCTCGTTCAAGATCAGGCGGCGAATGGCAGGCGGGTCGGCGCCGAGCGCCATCCGGACGCCGATCTCCTGCCGACGCTGTGCCACCGAGAAAGCCAGGACGCCGTAGATGCCGATCGCCGCGAGCAGAGCCGCGAGGCCGCCGAAAGAGATCGAGAGGAGAAACACCAGCCGCTCGGTCAGAAGCGACTCGCCGATCTGCACGTCAAGGGACTTGACGTCGTAGACCGGCAGCTGCGGATCGATGCGGCGCACCTCGGTGCGGATCGCCGCGGCGTAGGGATCGAGGCTTCCGCTGCCGCGCAGATAGAAAGTGAGCGAGCCCAGGTTCGGGCTCTGCAGGTAGGGCGTGTAGACGAACGGCCGCTCGGTCTCGGAGAGCTGCGACGACTTGCTGTTGCGCGCGACGCCCACGATCTCGATGTCCGTCGTCTTCTTGTCCCGCCCGAATCCCAGCCGTTGTCCGATCGCCGACTTGCCCGGGAAGAACTGCCGGGCCATCGACTCGTTGACCACGGCGACCGGAGGCGCGGGCGCGTCGTCCTGCCAGCGGAACTCTCGCCCGGCCACGAGCGGGATGCCGAGCGTCGAGAAGTAGTCGGGCCCGATGGCGTTGCGGTAAACCTGCGACGCCTCCTGCGCCTCGGTTCCGCCGGCGGAAGTGCGCACGTTGGTGGACCAGTCGTTTCCGGTCATCGTGCCGAGCTCGGCGGCGGTGACGGCGCGGACGCCGGGCACCGCCGCGAGACTCTCCGTCAGCCGGCGCGCCAGCGCCGCCGTCCGCTCCGGAGGGTAGCCGTTCGAGTCGGGGGAGAGGGCGAAGCCGAGCACGTGGTCGGGGCGCAGGCCGAGCTCGACCTGGCCGAGATTGCGGAGGCTCCGAGTGAAGAGGCCCGCGGTGACGAGGAGCACGAGCGTGAGGGCGACCTGCGCCGTCACGAGCCACCCGCGGAACCGGAGGATCTCGCGGCTGGCGGAGGTGTTTCCCCGGCCCTGTCCGCGCAGCGTCCGTGCGGGATCGAGCCGGGCGGCCCGGTAGGCCGGGCCGACGCCGAAGAGAAGGCCGGCGGCGAGCGAGAGGAGGGCCGCGAATCCGAGGACCCGCGGATCCACCTGCGCCGCGATCTGGCGCAGGTCCGCGTCCGGCGGGAACGTCGAGAGAAGCGCCTGAAGGATCCACGAAGCCACCGCGACGCCCAGCGCGCCGCCGATGAGAGAGAAGACGAGACACTCCACGGTCGACTGTCGCAGGAGCTGACCGCGGCTGGCGCCGATCGCCAGGCGTATGCCGTACTCGCGCTGGCGGGCGGCTCCTCGCGCGGCGAGGAGGCCGGCGAGATTCGAGCAGGCGATCAGGAGAACGAGCCCGACCATTCCCATGAGCGAGAGGAGCGGCGTCCCGAACTGCTGCTTGAGGACGGTCCGGCCATGGGCCCCGGCAAGCAGCAGGATCTTCCGGTTCCGAAACTCCTGCAGGCGGCTCGCGTCCCAACCCGTGATCCCCGGGGCCAGCGCCTGGAGCATGGGCCGGAACGTCGGCTGAAGCGCTGCCTCCGCCTCTTCACGCGAGAGACCGGGCTTCAAACGGCCCGCCAGCTGCAGCCAGTAGTCCTTGGGGTCGTCGAGTCCGTCCCAGGCCGGCGTCATCCGGGCCTTCATCATGATCGGCACGAACAGGTCGGCCTTCCGTCCGGCTTGGATCCCGGAGAAACCGGGTGCGGCCACGCCGACGACGGTCAAGGATTGCCCGTTGACGGTGATGACCTTGTTGAGGATGCTGGGATCGCCGCCGAAGCGCCGTCCCCAGTAACCGTGCGACAGAACGGCGACGGGGTGGCCTCCCGGATTGCGGTCGTCGTCGGCGGTCAGCACCCGACCGAGCGCTGGAGGCACGCCGAGCACGTCGAAGTAGTTGCCCGAGACGAGCTCCCCCCTGGCCCGTTCGGTCTCGCCTCGCGCGGCCACACTCGCGTCGAGCGGGTACTCCGCGAGCAGACCCGAAAAAACGGTGTTGCGCGCCGCGAGCTCCCGGTACATCGGGTGTGTGAAGGACAGACTGACATCCCCGTCACTCCACATGTGGCCTTGCCGGTTCCCCGGTGCGCTCAGCAGGACCAGGGCGCCCGGATCGCGAACCGGCAAAGGCCGCAGAAGAACGCGGTCGACGAGGGCGAAGATGGCGGCGTTGGCGCCAATGCCGAGCGCGAGTGTGGCGATGGCGGCGGCGGCAAAGCCCGGGCTTCGGGCGAGCAGCCGCAGCGCGTAGCGAAGGTCCTGGAGAAGCGCGTTCATAGGTTCACCTCAGTCGTTTCTCAGAGCTTCGGTGGGGCTGACGCGCGCGGCCCGGCGTGCGGGCAGGTAGCTGGAGGCGAGCGTGGTCGCGGCGAGTATCAGCAGTACGGCGCCGAAGGTCAGGGGGTCCATCGCGCCGACGCCGAAGAGAAATCTCCGGAGAAGGTGGGTGGCGAGCAGCGACCCTGCGGTTCCGATGGCAAGGCCCGCCGCTGCGACGCGGATGCCGCGGCGCATCTCGAGCCTCAGGACGTCGGCCGGCGCCGCGCCGAGCGCCATACGCACGCCGATCTCCCGGGTGCGGCGGCTGACGGAGTAGGCGACGAGTCCGGCCAGCCCGATCGCCGAGAGCGCGAGGCCGATCGCGCCGAGCGCTCCCGCGATGCCGGCGGCGACGCGCTGCGGCAGGAGCGAGAATCCGATGTGCTCGCGCACCGGGATGACCGCCGCGAGGGGCAGGGCGGGCTCGAGCCTCCGGATCTCGGTGCCGATCGCGCCGGCGAGGGCCTGCGCCGATCCCTCCGAGCGCACGACGAGGTCTTCCCGCACCCGACCCTCCTGGCGGGACGACGTGTAGAGATAGGGGCGCGGAGTCTCCGAGAGGCGGCGGTACTTGCCGTCGCGCGCGACTCCGACGATCGTCAATGTCCGACCCTTTCGAGTCAGCGTCTGGCCGATCGGATCCCGACCGGGCCAGAGGTTTTTCGCAAGGGTCTGGTTGGCGATTGCGACGAGACGTGCGCCGGGGGCGTCCCCGGTCGAGAAGGCGCGGCCCTGCAGGATGGGGATTCGCATCGTCGCGAAATAGCTCTCTCCGACGTCGGAGAAGTCGACCGAGATCTGGTCTTCCTCCGCGGTCCGCCCGGGCAGGGCGACGGTGGTCGTCCGGTTGCCCGGGCCCAGGGGCACAATGCCCGCGATCGCCGCCGACGACACGCCCGGCAGTGCCGCGGCGCGCTCGAGGAGACGGTCGTAGAACGCGCGCGCCCTCGCCTCGTCGTATCCCAGCATCGAGAGATCAATTCTCGTCAGGGAGAGGCCGTCGGGGTCAAAGCCCGGATCGGCGGCGGCGGCGCTCCTGACCGTCCGCAGGAACAGACCGGCGGTGACGAGGAGCAGGACCGAGCCAGCCACCTGCAGCGAAACGAAGGCGGAGCGCAGACGGGTGGCCGAGCGGCGTTCCGTCGCGGCGCCAGCCCGCAGGATCGCGGCGTCCGTGCGGCGGGTGGCGGCGAGCGCCGTGACGAGGCCGAAGACGAGGCCGCCTGCCGCGGCGGCGAGGAGTGCGAACGCCATGACGCGGGGGCCCGGCGAAAAGTCGAAGACGACCGGGACGGGGATGGGCAGCCGGAATCGCTCGAGCAGCGGCGTCGTCACCGTCGTCAGCAGGGCGCCGAGCGCGCCGCCCGCCGCAAAGAGCGCGAGCGTCTCGACGAGCAGGAGCCGTATCAGCCGGCCGCGGCCGGACCCGAGAGCGAGGCGCAGGCCCATTTCCTTCTCGCGCGCCAGACCGCGGGCGAGCAGGACGCCCGTGACGTTCACGCAGGCGACGGCGAGAACGAGACCGCCGAGGGCCGAGAGGACGGCGAAGAATCCGACCGCGGCGCCGCGCAGGTCGTCCTCGAATCCGGTCGTCGGCCGCAGGTCGTAGCCGATGCCCCGCTGCGAATCCGGGTACTCGCGCTCGAGCCGCCGCGCGAGGTCGGTCATGCGCGACCGGGCCGACGCGAGCGTCACGCCGGGCGCGAGGCGGCCGACCATCTCGAGCCAGACGAGGTCCCGTGCCTCGAGCCGGTCTTCGATGGCCAGCGCGGGCGCCATCATCGTCGGTACCCAGGCCTCGAACTGAAAACCGAGAAACGTGCCGGCGAAGCCGGGCGCCGCAACGCCGACGACCGTGAAAGGCTTTCCGTTGATCAGGATCTGCCGCCCCACGACGGACGGGTCCCCGCCGAACCGGGTCTTCCAGGCGCCGTGGCCCAGGACGGCGACAGCGTCGCGCCCCGGGACGGCATCCTCGGCTGGGCCGAAGAACCGGCCGAGCGCGGGCCTGGCGCCGAGCAGGTGGAAGTAGTTTCCCGTCACCATCTGGAGAACTGCCAGCGTCGGCTCGCCGCCGTTCGAGAGGCTCGCGAGACGCGAGGAAAATGCCGCCAGTCCTGTGAAGCTGCCGCCGCCGTTTCCGAGATCGCGCCAGGTCGGGAGAGACACCGAGTGGAAGGTGGATCCGTCGGGAGCGGTCGCGTGAACGTTGACGAGCCGCGATTGCTCCGCCACCCCGGGCAGGGGCTTCAGGAACAGGGCGTCGATCAGGGCGAACACGGTGGCGCTCGCGGCGATCCCGGCCGCGACAGTCAGGATCACGACGGCCGAAAGGCCCGGCGAGCGGCCGAGGCGGCGCAGCGAATGGCGGAGGTCCTGCAGGAGGGATTTCATCGGCTCACCCTCAGTCGTTCACGATCCAACCGTCCCTCAGCCGGACGACGCGGTTGCCGTAGGAGGCGTTCTCGTCCGAGTGCGTGACCTGCACGATCGTCGTGCCCTCCTCGTTGAGCTTCTGGAAGAGCCGCATGATCTCGCGCGCCTGGTCAGAATGGAGGTTGCCGGTCGGCTCGTCGGCCAGGAGGAGCTTGGGTTTGGCGATCAAGGCGCGGGCCACGCCGACGAGCTGCTGCTGGCCGCCCGAAAGCTGGTTGGGGAACAGGTCCTTCTTGCCGACGATCTGGAACCGGTCGAGCGTGTCGGCCACGATCGCCGCGCGCTCGGAGCCCTTGACGTTTCGGTAGGAGAGCGGGATGTCGAGGTTCTCGGCCACCGTCAAGTTGTCGAGCAGGTGGTACTGCTGGAAGACGAAGCCGACGTACTTCTTGTTGAGCTCGATCCGATCGCGGGGCTTCAGCGCGTCCACGGAGTGATCGAACAGCCGGTACTCGCCGCGCCAGTCGTGGTCGAGCATCCCGAGGATCGCGAGCAGCGTCGATTTGCCGGCGCCCGACGGCCCCATGATGGTCACGAACTCGCCCTCCGCGATGGTGAGACTGATGCGCCGCAGGACGAAGGTCTCGCTGGCGCGCGTCGCGAAGGACTTTTCGACGTTGGAAAGGGTGATCATGGTTCCCTTCATTCGGCCCGCATCACGGAGATCGTGACGGCGTCCCCAGAGCCCTCCGCGTCCGGAGAGGGGAGGGGCTTGCGGAAGGCGCAGCCAACGTCGTGGGCGAGAATCATCATGGAATCACTCCGATCTCAGAGCGATCGAGGGGTCGAGGGCCGAGGCGCGCCGTGCTGGAATCCAGCAGGCGGCGAGCGCCACGCCGAGCATTAGGAGCCCGGTGCCCACGTAAGTCGCCGGGTCCGCCGGACGGACCTCGAACAGGAGGCCAGCGAGCAGACGCGTCAGTGCGAGGGCGGCGGCCAGCCCGACGGCGAGGCCGGCGAGGGCGAGACGCAGGCCTTCCCGCAGGACGAGCCGGCGGATCTGACGCCCTTCGGCGCCGAGCGCGAGGCGGATCCCGATCTCGCGCGTCCGCTGGCTGACGCCGTACGCGGTGACGCCGTAGATACCGACCCCCGACAGGAGGAGTGCGAGCGACGCGAAGGCGAGAAGCAGGAGCATCGGGAACCGCCGTCCGGCGACCGAGCGCGACACGACGTCCTCGAAGGTCGCCAGGCTCGTCACCGGCAGCTCCGGGTCGAGGGCGTGAACCTCGCGTCGGACGAGGGGCGCCACGAGAGCCGGCGGGCCGGACGTGCGCACGACCACGCTGAAGTACCCGACGGGCGCCTGTTCCATGCAGCCGTAGAACTCCGGCGTGGGGCCGATGGCGAGGCCGCCGTCCCGCACGTCGCCGACGATGCCGACGATCTCGCCTTCGAGCCTCGTCACGGCAGGCCGGGCCCCGAAACGCACGCGCTGGCCCAGGGCGTCGCCGGCGGGCCAGAACTTGCGCGCCGCCGCGCGGCTGACGAGGATGACGAGCGGAGACCCCCTGCGATCGGACTTCTCGAACAGCCGGCCTTCCTGCAGGGGAATGCCGGCCGCGCGAAAGTAATCGCGGCTGGCGACGCGAAGCTCGGCGGAACGCTCGTCGGCGGGATCCTCGGGTGTTCCCTCCACGCGAAAGCTGCTGCTGAAGCTCATGCCGGTCAGCGGCAGGCCAAAGATCGCCCCCGCGTCGCGGACGCCGGGCAGCGCCCGAAGCCGGCCGAGGAGCTCCTCGGTGAACGCCGCCGCCTTCGGCTCGTCGGAATAGCGCGAATCCGGCAACGACAGGGCGAAAGTCAAGGCGGAGTCGGGGCGAAAACCGGGGTCGACCGAGGCGAGACGGACTAAGCTTCTCGCGAGCAGGCCCGCTCCGGTCAACAGCAGAAGCGCGATCCCCATCTGCCCGACGACGAGCAGACGGCGCAGACGGCTTCCGCCGCGGCCGGAGGCCTTGTCCACCCCGGCTCCGCGGAGCGTGTTCATCGGCTGCGAGCGGACTGCCGCCAGAGCCGGAGCCAGGCCGAACAGGAAGGCGCAGGCGAGCGTCCAGGCCGCGGTGAAGGCGAGGACGCCTCCGTCGATGCGCACGTCCCCGAGCCGCGGTATGTCGGAGGGGCCGAACCGCACGATGAGGTCGACGGCGCCGGCGGCCAGCGCGAGGCCGGCGGCAGTTCCGGCGGCCGCGAGCACGAGGCTCTCGGTCAGAAGCTGGCGGACGAGCCTCGCCCGTCCGGCCCCGAGCGCGGTCCGGATCGCCATCTCCGGTCCGCGCCGGGAGGCCCGGATGAGAAGCAGGTTGGCCACGTTGGCGCAGGCGAGCAGCGTTACGAATCCGACCGCGCCGAGCAGCACCGTGAGTGTGGGCCGGATCGGTCCGACCAGGTCCTCCCGCAGAGGGATGACCGCCGCGCCGTATCCCTCGTTGGTCGAGCGGTACTGAGCGCGCAGGCGCCCGGCGATCCCGTCCATCTCGGTGCGCGCCCCGGCGACGGTCGTCCCGTCCGCCAGGCGCCCCACGACCTCGAGGTAGTGCGCCCCCCGCTGCGTCCCGATGTCGGGCCCGAACACCAGCGGGATCCAGAGGTCGGCATCCGACTCCGGAAAGCGGAACCCGGGCGGCATCACGCCGACAGTGAGGTAGGTCTCGCCGTTCAGGCGAACGGTTCGCCCGATTCGGTCGCGGTCGGCGCCGAGGCGCCGGGTCCAGAGCGCGTGGCTCAGAACCGCGACGCGATCGCGCCCGGGCACGGTCTCCGCGTTCGTGAAGGTCCGGCCGTGAAGCGGAGCGACGCCCAGCGCCGCGAAGAAGCCCGGGGTCGCCGCCGTCGCGCGGAGCTGCTCCGGCTCTCCCCCGTCGGCTAAGGCGACGTCGATCGCCGTGTACGCACCCAGCGCGGAAAAGACCCGGTTCTGTGCCTGCCAGTCGAGAAAGTTCGGCGGCGACGCCGTCATCGGCTCCGTAGATTTCTCGAGGTTGGCCTCGTGGACCGCGACCAGGCGCTCCGGCCGGGGAAACGGGAGGGGGCGCAGGAGGACGCCGCGCACGAGACTGAAGACCGCGGTGTTGGCCCCGATGCCGAGCGCGAGGGTCAGGACGGCCGCGAGCGCGAATCCCGGACTCTTCGCGAGAGATCGGGCGGCAAAGCGGAGATCCTGGAAAAACGTCGTCATTCGCTCACCCCGACCTCAGGGCGGCCTGGGGATCCAGGTTCGCGGCGCGCCTCGCCGGAATTGCGCAGGCGACGAGAGCGACGCCGGCCAGCAGGGCTGCGACCGCGGCCAGAGTCGCCGGATCGCCGGCCGGGATCTCGAAGAGAACGCTCCGGAGCGCGCGCGAGAGCGCGAGCCCCGCGGCGATGCCGAGCCCGAGGCCACCGGCTACCAGCGCCATACCCTCGGAAACGACGAGGCGGCGCACGGAGGCCCGGTCGGCGCCGAGCGCCATGCGGATCCCGATCTCGCGGGTGCGCTGGGCGACGCCGAACGAGATGACGCCGTAGATCCCGAGAGCGGCGAGCAGCAGCGCGGCGGCGGCAAAGCCCGCCACGAGCAGCG
>JBKJWL010000219.1:0-4010 GCA_046716885.1 Thermoanaerobaculia bacterium
CCGAGACGCTGGCGGGTCTCGTGGAGCGCGCGACGGGCCGGGTGCCCGCGCTCGCCGAGGCGGAGATCTGGCGCGGCGTCACGGGCGTTTACGACGTCAGCCCGGATTTTCGGCCGCTGATCGGCGAAGTGCCGGGAACGGCCGGGCTCTACGTCGCCGCCGGTTTCTCGGGAATGGGCTTCAAGATCTCGCCTGTTGTCGGCCTCGTCGTTTCGGAGTTGCTGCTCGACGGACGGGCGAAGACCGTCGACATCACCGCGTTCGCGCCCGACCGCTTCGCGAAGGGCGGCGCGGGGGCGATCCAGGCGCCTTGGGAGTACGGGGACGAAGAGCCGTCGGCCTATACATGAGCAGTCACTCGGACTTGAAGAACGGAGAAGTGTGGACGTGACGAAGACAAAGAAGAAGGGAATCCTGGAGCGGCTCGCCGAGGGCCCGGTCTTAGGCGACGGCGGATATCTGCTCGAACTGGAGAAGCGGGGCTGGGTGCGCGCCGGTCCGTTCACGCCGGAGGTCGCCCTGACCAGGCCCGAGGCCCTGCGGGACCTCCACGTCGAGTTCCGCGAGGCCGGCGCCGAAGTGCTGCAGGCGCTGACGTTCTACGCGAGCCGCGACAAGCTCGCGACCGTCGGCCTCGAGAACCGCCTCGAGGAGTTGAA
Source organism: Thermoanaerobaculia bacterium (assembly GCA_046716885.1). Taxonomy (GTDB): domain Bacteria; phylum Acidobacteriota; class Thermoanaerobaculia; order UBA5066; family Gp7-AA6; genus DAHUXD01. The sequence continues at coordinate 660 of JBKJWL010000219.1, forward strand.
CCGCGCCGCCGTGCGCATCGCGCGCGAGGTGGCAGGAGACCAGTGCCTCGTCGCCGGCAACCTGTCGCTGACGTGGATGTACGAGCACGGCAGCCCCGCCTCTTACGACCGCGTGCGGCGCACCTTCGACGAGCAGCTCTCCGTGCAGGTCGACGAGGGAATCGACTTCGTCATCGGCGAGACGTTCTCGTGGCTGGGCGAGGCCCTTCTCGCCGTCGAGAGCGCGAAGAAGACGGGCCTGCCCGTCATGGTCACCGTGTGCTTCGAGAACAAGCCGGTGACCTCCGACGGGCAGACGCCCGCCGACGTCGCCCGGGCGCTCCAGGACGCGGGCGCCGACATCGTCGGCATCAATTGCCTCCGGGGGCCGGAGCACACGCTTCCCCTGATCGAGGAGATGCGCAAGGCGGTCACGGGCTTCGTGGCCTGCCAGCCCGTCGGATACCGGACGCCGCCCGACCGGCCCGACTTCACGAGCCTGGAAGAGTTCCCCTTCGAGCTCGACCCGCTGCAGCTTTCGCGCCGTGAGATGGCGCTCTGGGCACAGCAGGCGCGCGACCTCGGCATCGACTACATCGGCTCCTGCTGCGGCTCGGTGGCGATCCACGTCCGCGAGATGGCGCGCGCGCTCGGGAAGCTCCCGCACGAGAACCGGCAGTGGACGGTGGACTACGCGAAGCCGATGTCGGCGTACGAGTATTACAAGCACGAAGGGAAATAGCGGGGCCGGCCGTGCTCGAGAAATCGCTGCCCTCGGAGTACTACCTCTCGGGCGAGATCTTCGCGCAGGAGCGCGAGCGGATCTTCTCCCGCGAGTGGTTCTGCGCGGGGCGCGCCGACCGGCTGCCGGAGCCGGGGGCCGTGCGCGTCCTCGATGTCCTGGGCGAAAGCGTTCTGCTGACGCGGACGCGTGAGGGCACGCTCGCGGCGCACTACAACGTGTGCCGCCACCGCGGGGCGCGCCTCTGCGCGACCGACGCCGCCGCGGGGGAGTGCGGGCCCGCCCGCGGGGACCTTTCGGCCGGCGGGACGATCCGGTGCCCGTACCACGCATGGACCTACGGCCTGGACGGGCGCCTCCTCGGGGCCCCGTTCCTCAACCAGGACCCGGCTCTGCGCAAGGAGGACTTCTCGCTCCACCCGGTCGGGATCGCGCTGTGGGGCGGCTTCTTCTTCCTGAACCTGTGGCCCGCCGGGCCGCCCGCGCAGGACTTCGCCGGCCACCTCGGCCCGATTCCCGAGCGTCTACGCCGCTATCCCCTCGAGTCCCTGGCGACCGCTCGGAGCATCACGTACGAAGTCCTCGCGAACTGGAAGGTCCTCGCCGAGAACTACAACGAGTGCTACCACTGCGCCGGCGTCCACCCAGAGCTCTGCGAGCTCGTCCCGGCGTTTCGGGAGCGGGGAGGCGCGGACCTGGACTGGGACCGCGGCATTCCTCACCGGGACGGCGCCTTCACCTTCACGCGCACCGGGACGACGGCGCGGGCGCCGTTTCCGGGCCTCTCGGATGGGGAGAAGGTCCGCCACAAGGGCGAGCTTCTCTATCCGAACCTCTTCCTGTCCCTCTCGTCCGATCACGTGGCGGCGTTCCGGCTCTCTCCCGAGTCGCCCGGGCGCACGACCGTCGTCTGCGATTTCCTCTTCGACCCGGCCGAGATCGAGAGACCCGGCTTCGATCCGTCCGACGCCGTCGAGTTCTGGGACCTGATCAACCGCCAGGACTGGGCGATCTGCGCGGAGGTCCAGCGCGGCATCTCCTCGCGCGTCCACCGCTTCGGCTACTACGCCCCCATGGAGGACCAGAGCCTGGACATCCGGCGGTACGTGCTGGAGAGGCTGGGGGAAAGTTAGGACCTGCCCCCGCCTCCGAGGCTCACGGCTTCAAGCCGTCGATCAGGTACAGGTTCGAGTTGGAGCCTTCGATCGCGTAGACGTAGCCACGGCCGTCCGGAGTGACGGAGAACGCAGTCGAGCCCGGGAACTCCTTCACGAGATCCCTTCGACCGGATTTCAAGTCGAGCCGAGAAAGGTCCTTGCCGTAGCTCCAGACGAACAGGGACTGCCCGTCGGAGCTCCAGCGAATCGGCGGGTCCGTCGCCGAAAGCCCGGGGATGATCGCGCCGGGCAAGGCGCCCCCGTCGATCGGGTACAGCGACCAGGTGCGGTCCAGGCGGTTCTGAGCCACCACGAACTTCCCGTCGGGCGAGACCGTGTGGGCAAGGTCTGGAAGATCGATCCCCTCGGGCGTCACAGGATGGGGCTCTCCTCCCTCCGCATCCAGCGCGTAGACCCGGGGAGCGCCGCCTTTCGCCCTGCCCGAGAGAAGCAGCCGCCTGCCATCCGGTGAAAAAGTCCCCCCGAGATCGAAGTCGACTCCAGGGGCCGAAATGCGTCGCGGCTGCCCGACGCCCGTCGGGAGGAGCATCGTCGCCTCCGCCCTGGAGAGCGCCCATTTTCCGTCGGGCGACAGCGCCAACGCATCTCCGTCGCCCAGGCGGATCGCAGGCGAGCCGTCCGTGTGCCGCAAGTAGACCCTGGCGACTCCGTCACCGCCGGACTCCGTGAAAAGGACCGTCTTCCCATCCGGCGAAATGTCCGACGGACGCGACCCGTTCAGCCACGACAGGTTTTTCTCGCGCGTTTCGCCCGGGACTTGCGCGATCATCTTGTTTCGCCCCAGGACCCTCTCGGCCAGGATGCGATCGCCTGCCGCAATGTCCTGCAGGATGAACTCGCCGGGAAGGGTGGCGATGAGCCGGTCCGGCCCACCGGGCTTGAGAGCGCGGATCTCCGTCGTCGAGCCGGCGGGCACGGTGATCCAAATGTCATCGGAGGTCGTAGACCACAGGTTGCTGGTCGAGATGCCTTGATGGACCTTCTTGACCTTGCCTGTCTCGGCATCGACAAGGATCAGCGAGTCAGGGCCATCCTGGGTGAGGATCCCCTTGCCGCTTCGCGAAAAGCGTAGGCGGCCGAACCCCCCCGGGCGCTCGAGGAGGACCTTTCCGATCGGGAACTCCAGACGCGGCTTGCTCCAAAACCCCCTGACGACCGCGAGGCCCTTCGCGTCCGGACTCCACTCGGCCCCAATTACGTTCTCCAGTAGTTCGCGCGGCGCGCCGCCCGCAAGCGGCACAACAGCGAGCGTACCGATCATCACAGGGCCGCCCAGGACGACAGCCATCTCTCCGGAGGACGAAATGGAACGGACGTCGGCATTGAGGCCCAGGGGGCGATACTCGAAAGCGCCCACCCGCGTGGAGAGGAGCTCGAACGGCTTGCCCTCGCGTACCACGCCGTAGACCACTGTCTGCCCATCGGGCGCAAACCGCGCGGTCTGGATGGTCT
>JBKJWL010000220.1:0-6692 GCA_046716885.1 Thermoanaerobaculia bacterium
TATGCGGTCGGGCACATCCGGGGCGGCGGCGACCTCGGCAAGCCGTGGCACGACGCGGGCCGCATGATGTCGAAGAAGAATACGTTCACCGATTTCATCGCGGTGGCCGAAGTCCTCATCGCCGACAAGTACACGTCGAAGGACCGCCTCGTCATCGAGGGCGGCAGCGCCGGAGGGCTCCTGATGGGCGCCGTGACGAACATGCGTCCCGACCTCTTCCGGGCCGTCGTCTCGCACGTGCCCTTCGTCGACGTCATCAATTCCATGTACGACGAGACGCTCCCGCTGACCGTCGGCGAGTTCGAGGAGTGGGGGAACCCGAAGATCAAGGAACAGTACGAGTACATGAAGTCGTACAGCCCGTACGACAACCTCGAGGCGAAGGCCTACCCCGCGATGCTCGTCAAGACCTCCTTCGACGACTCGCAGGTCATGTACTGGGAGCCGGCCAAGTACGTGGCCAAGCTCCGGACCCTGAAGACCGACAAGAACCCGTTGATTCTCAAGACCAACATGGCCGGCGGCCACGGCGGCTCCTCGGGGCGCTACGACCGGCTGCGAGAAATCGCGTTCGACTACGCCTTCATGCTCGACGAGATGGGGATCAACAAGTGACGCTCGCCGCCCTTGCGCTTCTGGCGGCCGCGGCCGCGCAGACCGGAGAGCCCGCGCGCCTGGAGCTGCGCTTCATCGGCAACATGGCGTACGCGATCACCGACGGGAAAACCACCCTATACACCGACTTCCCGTATCAGTCGGGCTACTCGGAGTACATGACCTACGACTTCGAGGCCGTTCCGAAGGCCCCGGACTCCCTGTGCCTGATCACGCATGGCCACCTCGACCACTTCGATCCGTCCCTCTTTCCCCGGATGGATTGCGCGCTGATCGCGCCGCCGAGCCTCGTCGCGCGGTTGAAGACCGACCGCGCCGTTGCCCTCGCGCCCGCGATGACCTATCGCGACATCCGGATCGAGGCAATCGCCACTCCGCACGGGCCGATGGAACACTACTCGTACCTGGTGACCTGGCACGGGCTGAGGCTCTACTTCTCGGGCGACACCGACTCGACCGAGCGGCTTCTCGCGATGAAGAACCTCGACGCGGCGTTCGTGTCGCCGTGGCTTCTCGAAGCCGTGGCGGAGAAGAAAGCGCGCATCGACGCGAATCAGGTGATCGTCTATCACCAGACGCACGATGAGAGAGTTCCCCCGCTCCAGAGCCGGAGGCTCCCGAAGCAGGGCGAGAGCTTCACCCTCGAGGGCGTCAGCGCAGCCGGCGCCCCTCGCTGAGACCCGAAACCGCCGGCTTCTGCCGCAGATACTCTGCGATCTCCTTGAGCCGGGTTTCCGGAAGGGGATGGGACGACAGAAACTCCGGCGGCCTCTGCCCGCCCTCGCCCGCCTGCCGAAGGACCTCCAGGACCGCGAGCATCGCCCGGGGGTCGTAGCCGGCGTCCGCCATCGCGTCGATGCCGTACCGGTCCGACTCCGACTCGTCGCCGCGGCCGTACTTGAGCTGAACGACCTGGCCGACCATGGCGGCGAGCATCGCGGCCCTTTGGCCTCCGCCCTGACCGTCGTCCGTCGCGACGCCCACGGCCTGGGCCAGCATCGCCCCGAGCTGTCCCTTGGCGAGGTGCTCAGCGGCGTGGCGGTGAACGACGTGCCCGGCTTCGTGGCCGAGCACGCCCGCCAGTTGAGCTTCGGTTGCCAGCCGGTCGAAGAGGCCCTTGGTGATGAAGATCTGCCCTCCGGGAAGCGCGAAGGCGTTGACCGTCTGCGGGTCTTGCAGCAGGTGGAAGTCGAAGTTGCCGGCGTACGGGCTTCGAGCAGCGTTGCTCCCCTGGACCAGGCGCGCTCCGATCTCGTCGACCAGGCGCGCCGCGGGGTTGGACGCGGGATCGAGCACCCCGCCCATCTCGCGGGCCATTTCCGGCGCCGCCTCGAGGCCCAGGACCTTCTCTTGGTCGACCGAGAGCGCCACGCGCTGTTTCTCTCCCGTGATGGGGTTGACCTCGGTGCGACAGTAGTACGCGACGACCGCGATTGCCGCAACCGCGAGCCCGATCAAGAGCCGACTGCCGCCTCTTGCCCTGTTCATGACGTGACCTCCGTGATGCTCCGAGGAGAAGCGCAATAATGCCCAGCCGGCCCATCCGGTTGGAGGGCACCCCGATGCGACTGCAAATCTCGCGCCTCGTTCTGGCCGCCGGGGCCGCGACGTCGATCGCGGCCTCCCTTTTCGCGACCGAGCTGCCGGTTTCCGAGCACGCCAGCCGCCGGGCGGAGGCCATGCGCCGTATCCCGGACGGCATCCTGCTCGTGCCGTCGCAGGCCTTCGTCTTCGGGAACAACCAGCTCCTCCTCCACGGGTACCAGCAGGACCCGAATTTCCTCTACTTGACCGGCCTTTCGAGCGTTTCCGGCGCCGTTCTCGCGGTCGACGGCGCCGCGCGGACGACCTGGCTCTTCGTCCCGTCCAAGCTCCCAGGCTTCGGCGGACAGCTCGAAAGCGCCTTCGTCCGTCCGGGCGCCGAGAGCGAAAGGCGCCTTTCCCTCGAGCACGTCGTTGACCGCAAGGAGCTGCCCGCCTTTCTCAACCGCCGCCAGGAAGCGAGCCCCGGGCTTCTTCTCTACACGCCGGCGCTCGACGTGGGCCACGGCTTTCCCCTCGACATCGCGCTCGACGATCCGTCGGGGGCTTGGAACCACGCGATGGCGGAGCTCTGGTCCGCGAAAGAGCTCCGCTCCGCGGATCCCATCCTCGGCGAGATGCGGCTCATCAAGTCCGCGGCCGAGGTCGAGACCCTCAAGAGGGTGGGACGGGCGAGCGCGGCTGCTCTGCGCGCGGGGCTGGCGGCCTTGAAACCCGGCCGTCCGCAGCGCGAGGCGGAAGCGGCGGTGGTCTCCGGCTGCATCGCCGCCGGCGCGGAGGGGCCGTCCTTCTGGCCGTGGGTCATGACCGGCCCGAACAGCGCCTTCCCCGCGCCCTTCGAGTCTCTGGTCGACTACCGGCATCTCAACCGCGCGATGAAGGCCGGCGAGGTCGCCCGCGTCGACGTGGGCTGCGACCTCGACCACTACAAGGGCGACGTCGGCCGAACCGCGCCGGTGTCCGGGAAGTTTGACGCCGGGCAGCGCGAGACCTGGGAGCTCCTCGTCGCCGCGTACCGCGCCGGCCTCGCCGTGATCCGCGACGGAGCCCGGCGCGACGACGTTTTCGCCGCGAGCCTCGCCGAGGTCCAGCGCCGCCAGAGTGGCCTCGCGACTCCGCTCGGGAAAAATGCCGCCGCGATGCTGCTGGGGCCGGAGGGCCTCGCGTTCTGGGGTATCCACGGCGTCGGCCTCGAAGGCGCCGAGGGCGCGCCCGAGACCCTGCGCGCCGGAATGGTGGTCGCCTTCGAGCCGATCTTCTCGGTCAACGGGCAGGGCTTCTACCTCGAGGACATGCTCCTGATCACACCCGCCGGGTACGAGATCCTCACGCCGGACCTGCCCTACTCCGCCGACGAGATCGAGCGCGGAACCCGCCGGCGCCGCGGCTACCAGGGCAAGCCGCGCCCGGAAAGGGGTCAGCCTTGAAATCCTGAATTTCCTTTTCACTCCACGGTCGCAAGGCGACCCTGTTTTTCAGGAATTCAGGTCTGACCCTCTCGCCGCCTCGAGCCGTCGTAGCGCCGCAGGGCGGTCGTGCCGATATGATCCGCGCAGCATTCCCGAGGAGGCCGGCCATGAGACGCCAAGCCGTTGATCTCGTCGACCCTCCGAACTGCCCGAAAGGACAGCTCGCAATCCTCGCCTGAGGACTGCGACTTCGATGACCACTCGCTCGAGGAAGCTCCTCCTCTCCGCTCTCGCCCTCGGAATTTGCGGAGCAACCGCCGTCTCCGAACCGACGACTATCGTGGTCAAGGCGGCGCGGCTCATCGACGGACGCGGGGGACCGCCCATCGCGCCGGCGATGGTCCGGATCGAGGGAGACCGGATCGTCGAGGTCGCGACGAGCTTGGCGATTCCGAGCGGGGCTCGCGTCATCGACCTGGGTGGGGCGACCCTCCTGCCGGGCCTCATCGATCTCCACACCCACCTGACCGACCGTTTCGGCGTGCACTGGGAGGAGGCGCTGACCACGACCACTCCGGCCGACGCCGCGCTCTGGGGCGCGAAGAACGCTCACGACACGCTGATGGCCGGATTCACGACGTGCCGTGAGATGGGTCCCACCTGGCCCTACGTCGACGTCGCCCTGCGCAACGCGATCGAGCAAGGAGCGGTGCCCGGTCCCCGCCTCCTCGTCGCGGGCAACTACGTCTCGTCGACCGGCGGAGCCGGCGACGCGCGGCAGTTCTCGATCTACGTCGACGTGCCGATCGTTCGCAACCTCGCCGATGGCCCGGAGGAAGTGACGAAGGCCGTCCGCACGAACTTCAAGAACGGCGCGGACTTCATCAAGATTCTCGCCACCGGCGCCGTGCTCTCGAAAGGCATCCCGCCCACGGCCCAGCAGTATTCCGACGCGGAGATCGCGGCAGCCGTGACCGAGGCGACCCGCTGGGGGAGACAGGTCGCGGCGCACGCGCACGGGGAGCAGGGCATCAAGGCGGCGATCCGGGCCGGCGTCCGGACGATCGATCACGGCTCGTACCTCGACGACGAGGCGGTTGCGCTGATTCGCGCGAGCGAGCGCCGAACCTTCTACGTCCCGACGCTTGCCACGAGCGAGTCGATCCTGGGAAGCGAGGGCGGGCACATCCCGGAGTCCGAAGTCGAGCGGGAACGCAAGATCCGCGACATCAAATTCGGGGGGTTCCGCCGCGCTCTCGCCGCCGGCCTGCCCATCGGGTTCGCCACGGACTCCGGCGTCATCCCTCACGGAAAGAATGCACGGGAACTGACCGTGCGGGTGCGCCTGGGCGAGCCGCCGCTATCGGCCCTCGTTTCCGCCACGAGCCTCAACGCCGAGATCATCGGCTGGTCGGATCGGGTGGGATCGGTGGAGAAGGGCAAGCTCGCCGACCTCGTCGCCGTTGCCGGCGATCCGTTGAAGGATGTGACCGAAATGGAGCGTGTTCGTTTCGTGATGAAAGGCGGCGTGATTCATCGGGATGAGTTGTCGCGGGCAGGAGCCGCAGGGCGATGACGCTTTCCGCCGGCTCGCGGCTCGGCCCCTACGAGATCCTCACGGCGATCGGCGCCGGCGGGATGGGAGAGGTCTACCGAGCGAGGGACCCGCGCCTCGGCCGCGACGTCGCGATCAAGGTCCTGCCGGCCTCCTTCTCGCAGGACGCGGATCGCCTCCGCCGCTTCGAGCAGGAAGCGAAAGCCGCGGGCGTTCTCAACCACCCCAACATCACCGCCGTCTACGACATCGGAACGAGCGACGGCGCGCCCTACGTCGTCCAGGAGCTGCTCGAGGGGGACACGCTTCGCTCCGCGCTCGCCGGCGGAAGGCTTCCCCCGCGCAAGGCGATCGACTATGCAACCCAAATCTCGCACGGCCTCGCCGCCGCACACGAAAAAGGCATCGTCCACCGGGACCTGAAGCCCGAGAACCTCTTCGTGACGAAGCACGGCCGCGTCAAGATCCTCGACTTCGGTCTCGCCAAGCTCGCGCAGGCCAAAGAAGGTGGCTCCAGCGCAACGAACTTCCCCACCGAAACCAGGGGAACGGAGCCCGGCGTCGTCCTCGGGACGCTCGCCTACATGTCGCCCGAGCAGGTGCGCGGCGAATCCGCCGATGCGAGGAGCGACATCTTCGCGCTCGGCGCCGTCCTCTACGAGATGCTTTCGGGTAACCGCGCCTTTCGGGGGAGATCGGCCGCGGACACGATGTCGGCGATCCTCAAGGAGGACCCGCCGGAGCTCTCCGTCACCAACCAGAACATCTCACCCGGCCTCGAGCGGATCGTACGCCACTGCCTCGAGAAGAACCCCGAGCAACGGTTCCACTCCGCCCACGACCTGGCGTTCGACCTCGACACGCTCTCGAGCGCTACCGGAGTCGAGCCGGACCGAGGGCCTCCGGCTGCAAGATCTTCGCGCTCGCGACGAGCCCTGCTCGCGGCAGCGGGGGTCGCCGCGGTCCTGGCGGTCGCCGCGGTGGTCCTCTGGTCTCGCTCACGCAGCCGGCCCATCGACTCGATCGCCGTTCTCCCCTTCGTCAACGCAAGCCGCGATCCCAATGCCGAGTACTTGAGCGACGGGATCACCGAGAGCCTCATCAACAGCCTCTCGCGCCTGTCGCAGCTTCGTGTGATCCCCCGGTCCACCGTCTTCCGCCGCAAAGGCCGCGACGAGGATCCTCAGAAGGCCGGCCGCGATCTGAACGTCCGCGCGGTCGTCTCGGGCAAGGTGACCCGGCGCGGCGACGCCCTTGCCATCCAGGCGGATCTGGTGGACGTCGGCAGCGGCTCGCAGATCTGGGGCAACCACTACGACCGGAAGCTCTCCGATATTCAGACGGTTCAGGAGGAGATCGCCAGAGAGATCTCCGAGAAGCTCCGGCTGCGCCTGACGGGCGACGAGAAGAAACGGCTCGAGAAGCGCTACACGGCAGATACCGAGGCCTACCAGCTCTACCTCAAGGGCCGATATGCCTGGGAGAAGAGAACCGAGAGCGGGCTCCAGCAGAGCGTCGAGCTCTTCCAGCAGTCGATCGAGAAAGACCCGGGCTTCGCGCTCGCCTACGCC
>JBKJWL010000221.1:0-3165 GCA_046716885.1 Thermoanaerobaculia bacterium
TATGGCTGGAAGGTCCACTATTCCGGCAATAGCTTGAACACAGCGCGGGACACGGCTTGCGGCAGCGAGGTCACGGAGATTAAGGAGACCAACACGATTCCGATTCCATCCCCGTAGCCCGGGGAACAGAAGCAGGAAGAGAGGCCGGCTGATAACAGCCGGTCTCTCGCTTTCCGTTTCCCCGAAGTATCGGCAGCTATGAGGAGGTTCTCAGCGAAAGATGATCCGCGCCACGGTTCAGCTCGGTAGAGCATGAGAGGCCAACTGACTCGTCCAGCCCGGGCGGTCCGGAGAGCGAGCTCGATCGCTTCCGACCGGGTCTCGCGGCATTCGGCGGGGCGCGACACCTTTGACAGCATGACCGGCGACGTCGCAGGGTCCAGTGCACTGGCTGCCAGCAACCCGATCGACGTCGCCGTGGCGATGCAGTCGGTTCTCTTCGGCGACGTTCTATCCCGAGCTCTCGCCCGCTTGCCGGGGCTGCGCGTCGTCTCGTGCGGTCGAGGCGAGGACGGAGTCCGTCGCATTCTGGAACTCAAGCCGCGAGTGCTGCTCCTGGACGAGGAAGATCTGGAGCGAAACGGGAACTTCCTCCGTCATCTGAGCCAGGTCGCGCCCACAACTCGGATCCTCGTCATGGCCACGCGGTCGAGCAAGGAGAAGATCGAAAAAGTGCTGCGCGACGGGGCCTGCGGAATCGTAGAGATGGGCTCCGGCCTGGAAACTCTCGTGCGAGCGATTGACGCCGTTGCCGCGGGCAAAGTCTGGACAGACCGCTCCAGCGCCGCGCCGGGACCCGAGTATCGAGAGGCAGTTCGCTCCAGGCTCCCGGTCTTCGGCACGGATGGTCGCCTGACGAAACGCGAATGGGAAATCGCTGAACGGGTCGGCCAGGGCCTTCGGAACAAGGACATCGCCTTTCGGCTGAACATCACCTCGGACACGGTGAAGACTCACCTGAACAACATCTTCCGCAAGCTGGATCTCGATGGCCGGGTCGCTCTCGGGATTCTGGCTCAAAGGAGAATCGGCCCGAAGAGCGAGGCGTGAACTCGACACCTAGGTGTCGAGTTTCAAGAGGCTATTAACTGAGGCGTCTCCCGCCACAGTTCCTCGGCCACGCCGCAGAGGAAGCAGGAGGCCGCCGAACGGCTCGCTCACACTTCGGATGTGACCTCGCGACAGCACCGGATCGAGCCATTGTCGGGAACCTGCACTTCCTAGCGCGGCCGGCCTCTTTTTTTGTGCGCCGAGGATGACCCGCAGCTTGGAGGCGAAAGCCCTCGGAACAAGATGGTTCATCGTGTAGCTTTTCAAGGAGCATTGAAGCCAACGGGCATGCGACGTACAGCGGTTTCGCGTTGCTCGGCTCGACACCGGTCGACGCCGGGCCGCGCCGCTCGAGTGTTCGTTTGGGCCTTCTCGCTGCCCGCTTTCATGATCGCGGCCAGTGGGGTTCTAGCCCGCGCCGCGCCCGTGTGGACGCGTCTCGAGCTCGTCGAGAACACCGCCGAAGGACCCGCGTTCGACCGCTGTCAGATCGAGGCGACGCTGGAGAAGGGCCAAGCGGCTCGCTGGCGCGTCTTCTATGGAGAGGCGCGCGCCGACGCCGATTCCGGGTGGTCCGCGATTCGTTCGTCGAGCGGGTGCGCGCAGGTCGGATCGGAAGACGCGGCGACGACGTGGACACTACGCGGATCTCCCTACTTTCTGGTGGACGTGGCGCAAGGGCAAGCCAGCGTTTCGGGCCGCGAGGTCCTCATCGAGGCCGTGTTCTCGGTGCAGAGGCTGACCGGCTTTGCGCAAAGCGGGGCTCCGGCCTACGAGACGAGAACCGAGAAGAGAACCCTCCGGGTGCCGCAGGGGGGCAGCGCGGTGGTTCCGATCCTGGTCGCGACCGAGAAGGAAACAGACGAGTTCCGGGTGCGCGAGCTGCTCTTGAAGTTCCGCGCGAGCGCCGCGGGCTCCAGACCGCCGGTCAAGTACGGTGAGATAGCCGTCGCGGCTGACGTTCCGCGAGCCGAGATCTTCCTCGACCGGGGGCCCGTGGGACGGACGTCTTCCGATGGACCGGTCCTTCTCGGCGCCGTGCGTGTGGGCGAGCGGGAGATCATCGTCCAGGATGCCTCAGGGCGTGAAGCGCGTGCCGTGGCGCGCGTCGAGAAAGGACGCCGGACCAGTGTTTCGCTCACTCTCATGAAGGGCTCCCCCGCGTCTGCGGACGGGCTGCGTCCGCTCGGGCGTAACCCGCAAGGCGGCGAGGAGTTCTGGCGCGAGAAGGACGGCGCCATCGTGGTTCGCATTCCGGGCGGCGAGTTCCAGATGGGAAGCCCGGATACCGAAGGAGATCCTTCCGAGCATCCGCGGCACGTCGTCCGCGTCAACGGCTTCCTCATGGACAAGACCGAAGTGACGTGGGGCCAGTACGAGCGCTTCCTGGCTGCGTCGAGCCGGCTTCCTCCGAAGTCCCCCGTGTGGGGGATGCCCGAGGCCTTGCCGGCGTCCAGCGTGACCTGGGACGAGGCCCGCGCCTTCTGTGCCTGGGCCGGAGGCCGGCTCCCGACCGAGGCGGAATGGGAGCGTGCGGCCCGGGGCGGCGACGGGCGGCAATACCCCTGGGGTAACACGTGGGATCCGTGGCGCTGCAATACGAGAGATGGCGGTCCCCACGCGCCGACTCCGGCCGCTGCGTACCCGGACTGTGTCGGTCCCTATGGAGTCCTCGATCTCGCGGGAAGTGTCTCGGAGTGGTGTTCGGATTGGTACGAAAAGGGGTACGACGCGGAGAGTCCGGCTGAGAATCCAACGGGACCCGAGACCGGGACGACGCGGGTGCTGCGCGGTGGGAATTGGATGAGCCCGTCATTCTGGGTTCGCGTTGCATCTCGACAGGGAACCGATCCGACATCGCCCGAACCCAGGCAGGGCTTCCGGTGCGTTCAGGACGATCGGAAGCCGGAGGGAAAGTGAATCCGGCAACGGTCCTTTGGTTGATGGTCATGGCGCCGCTTCTCAGTGTCCTGGCGGCAGAGTCGCGGGACGATTTCTCGGCCACCAAACGCATCGAAGTGCGCGTCGAGACCCTCGCAAACCGCGAGAGTGGACCTGTCGAGTCCTGCGAGGTCATCCAGGTGAAGAGTGCGAGTTCTTCCCTCTCCTTTGTTT
>JBKJWL010000222.1:0-32173 GCA_046716885.1 Thermoanaerobaculia bacterium
AGTCGCTGCTCGACACCGCGCGGAATCTCCAGGCGATGTCTCCGGACCTGATCGTCATCCGGCACGGCTCGCCCGGGGTGCCTCACTTTCTGGCCCGGCACCTGAAGGCGAGCGTCGTCAACGCGGGCGACGGCGCCCACGAGCATCCGACGCAGGCCCTGCTCGACGCCCTGACGATCCGGCAGCGTCTCGGGCGGCTCGAGGGTCTCAAGGTCGCCATCTGCGGGGACATCGCCCACTCTCGCGTCGTGAGATCCAACATCTGGCTGCTCACGAAGATGGGAGCGCGAGTCACGGTCTGCGGGCCGCCCACGCTCCTCCCGCCGCGGATCGAGGAGATGGGTGTCGGCGCCACGACGGATTTCGACGCCGCGCTCGACGGCGCCGACGTCGTCATGATGCTCCGCATGCAGCTCGAGCGGCAGGGCAAGTCCCTCTTTCCGTCGATCCGCGAGTACCACCGGCACTACGGCCTGACCGGCGAGCGGCTCGAGCGGGCGCGCCCGGGCGCGATCGTGATGCACCCGGGGCCGATGAACCGCGGCGTGGAGATCGCGTCCGACATCGCCGATTCAAAGCGCTCGGTGATCCTCGACCAGGTCTCCAACGGCGTCGCCGTCCGGATGGCGGTCCTGTACCTGCTGCTCGGCGGCCATCCCTGGGAGGGCGAGGCGTGAGCCGCGCGCTGCTGATCCGCGGCGGGCGGCTCGTCGATCCGGCGGCCGGCCGGGACGGGCGGTTCGACGTGCTCCTCCGGGACGGCCTGGTCGCGGAGGTGGGGGACCGGGTCGAGGCGGGCGGCGCCGAGGTCTTCGACGCGTCGCGACTCTGCGTCTTTCCCGGCTTCATCGACCTGCACGCGCACCTGCGGGAGCCCGGCCGGGAGTACGTCGAGACCATCCAGACGGGTCTCAAGGCGGCGGCGGCGGGCGGCTTCACTGCCGTGTGCGCGATGCCGAACACGAGCCCCGTCAACGACAGCCGGGAAGTCTGCGAGTTCGTCGTGTCCCGCGGCAGGACCGCGGGAGGCGCGCGACTCTACCCCGTCGGCGCGATCACGAGAGGCCAAAAGGGCGACGAGATGACGGCCTTCGGCGAGCTCGCGGAGGCCGGCGCCGTCGCCCTCTCGGACGACGGGACCTGGCTCGCGGACGGGGGCCTCCTTCGCCGCGCCTTCGAGCACGCGGGTCTGTTCAGCCTTCCGATCGTCCAGCACGCGGAGGACCGAAGCCTCTCGGAAGGCGCCCCGATGCACGAGGGGGCCGTCTCGACCCGCCTCGGGCTGGCGGGCCAGCCGGCGCTGGCCGAGGCGGCCGCGGTCGCGCGCGACCTCCTGGTGGCGCAGCAGACGGACGGCCGCCTCCACATCGCGCATCTCTCGACCTGCCAGGCCCTCGACCTGGTGCGGCGCGGCAAGGCGGCCGGCATCCGGGTCACCTGCGAAGTCACGCCGCACCATCTGCTCTTGACGGACGAAGAGGTCGCCCGATCCTCGTTTTCGACGCGGATGAAGATGAACCCGCCGCTGCGCGAAGCCGAGGACCTCGAAGCCCTCGTCGCGGGGCTTTCGGACGGCACCATCGACGCCATCGCCACCGACCACGCGCCGCACCACGCCGACGAGAAGGCCGTCGACTTCGACAGCGCGCCCTTCGGCATCGTCGGCCTGGAGACGGCGGCCTCCCTCGTCCACGACCGCCTCGTCGTGCCGGGCCGCCTTGCCCTCGACCGCTTCGTCGCGCTGTTCTCGGCGGGGCCGGCGAAGGCCTTCGGGCTGCCGGGCGGCACGCTCGCCGCGGGCTCGCCCGCGGACGTCACCGTGTTCGATCCGAACGCGCGCTGGAAAGTCGATCCGCTGCGGTTCGTCTCGAAGGGCCGCAGCACGCCGTTCGCGGACTGGGAGCTCTCGGGCGCCCCCGTGGCGACGATCGTGGCGGGGACGGTCGTGTGGCAGCGGATCGACCTGTAATCGCGCGGCCGGGCAAGCGGGCCCTCCTCGCGGCAGCCGCCTTCCTCGTCCTCGTCGCGGCAAAGCCCAGGCCTCCCGAGCCCCGCCGGATCGCGCTGCGCGTCGGTGCCGGCGTCTCGCTCGCGCCCGATTTCGAGCGGATCGCCGCATGGGCGAAACGGCGGGGCATCGAGGTGCAGACCGGACCGGAGGGCGCGGCGGTCCCCAAGGGCTTCGAAACGGCCCACCTCTTCACCCTTCCGGCTCCGGAGGGGCTTCAGGCGCAGCTCGCTCGCTTCCCCGTCGCGCTCGAGGATCACGGCTTCCTTTTCGACGCGCGGACCTATACGGGCGAGGATGCCGCCATCGTGCTCGCCGACCCGGGGCGGCCCAGAGAGGTGTTCGTGTTCGGCAATACGAGCGGAGCCGTGATCGCGCTTGCCGGGCAGCGGCTCTTTCGCCGCGAGGAAAATCCGCCCCACTACGAGATCGTCTCGGGAGAGCTCACGAAGGAGGGTCGCTTCGTGGTGAGGGATGGCCGCCTCGCGATCGACCGGGCCTCCGACCGCGACCGCATCGCGGCCCGCGAGCAGTTCTTTGAAGACCTGAAGCGGGAGAAGCGCGGCGCGCAGGTGTGGGAGGCCCGCGACCCGGACCGGGCCGCCGCCGCGCCGTGGGAGAAGCTCTCCGGCCGCTTTGCCGGGAAGCGCGCGTTCACGGTCCGCGTCTACCCCGACGCCGTCACCAAGGCGCTGTACACGGGCTCCTCGCGCCCGGCGGACCTCGTCGCCGAACAGGGACGGATCCGCGTGGAGCTGGACGCCTCCGCGCCGGCGAGCCCCGACCTCGTGTCTCACGTCTTCGCGGCGGCCGCGCTCGCCGCGGCCTCGCCCGCGCTCGCCGAGCGGCCGACGCTTCTTCTGGCCGCCGGGGCCCGGCGGGTCGGGACGTGGTGGGGCCGGGAGATTCGCGGCTTCGCGGCGTTCGCGCGCGCCGCGGGAGCCGAACCCTCCGTCGAGGAGGTCGTGAAGTCGTCCGAAGAGGTCTCCCCGGTCCTCGCGATCGGCGCCGCCGCCGCCTGGCTCGATGCGGGCGCGCGCCTCGACGGAGACGCGGCGGCGGAGAAGGCGCTCCTCGAGTCGGACCGCGGCCTCGCGGCGAAGCTCGACCGCTGGCGCGAAGCCGCGCTTCGCCAGAGCGTCAAGCCGCCGCCCCGGCGCCCCCTGCCGGAAGGGTTCCTGCGCGGCGTCTCGTATGCGATGACGAATGCGATCGACGGCTCCTATGTGTCGCCGCGATCGCTCGAGACCCTGAAGCGTCTGCGCGGCCTCTTCGCCGACTCGATCTCCGTCATGCCCTACGCTTTCGCCCGGGACGCGAAGTCGGAGCGGATCTCGTTCGTGCACGCGAGCCCCCGGGGGGAAACCGACGAGGGAACCCTGCGCGCCGTGTCCGACGCGCGGTCCCTCGGGATGACGGCGATGGTCAAGCCCCAGATCTGGCTCGGCGGGGGTGCGTTCGTGGGCGAGATCGCGATGCCCGACGACGACGGCTGGCGCCGCTGGTTCGCCGCCTATCGACGGTTCATCGTCCACCACGCGGTCGTGGCGGAGGCGGCGGGAGCGGCGCTCTTCTGCGCCGGCACGGAACTGGCGGGGACCGAGGCGCGCGAGAAGGAGTGGCGCGACACCTTCGCGGCGGTGCGGCTGGCGACGGGCGCGCCGCTCCTCTACGCCGCCAACTGGGCCGCCAACGCCCCGAAGATCATGTTCTGGGACGCCCTCGACGCGATTGGCGTGGACTTCTACGACCCGCTCGGAAAAACCGAGAAGCTCTCCGACGCCGCGCTCGAGGAAGGCGCCCGTCGCGCCGCGCGTCCGGTGGCGGAGCTGGCTCGGAGGGCGGGCAAGCCGGTCGTCTTCACCGAAGCGGGGTATCCCCCGGTCCGCGGAGCGTGGATCGCGCCGCACGACGAGGACTCGGGACGGCCGCCTTCCGGGGAGGACGCGGCGCGCGCGATCGCGGCCGTCGGTCGCGCGCTCGGTCGCGAGAGCTGGTGGAAGGGGGTCTACTGGTGGAAGGTCTTCTCGGACGGCGGGCCGGCGCGGCCGGGCGAGCACGGGTTCAACCTCCTCGGCACGCCGGCGGAGAAGGCGATCGCCGACGTCTTCGCGAAGGCGCCGTGAGCGCGTCCCCACAATGAGCGCGCTGCTCGAAATGGCCGTCGACGCGGCCCGCGCCGGCGGCGAGGTCCTCCTCGCCAACTGGCGCAATCTTCCGCACGGCTCGGTGGAAGAGAAGACGAAGAACGACTTCGTGACCTTCGCCGACCGGGAGAGCGAGCGGAGGATCATCGCGGCGATCCGGAGCCGCTATCCGGAGGACGCGTTTCTCGCCGAAGAGGGGGGTGCCCAGGAAGGCCGGGCGGGGGCGCGCGTCTGGATCATCGATCCGCTGGACGGCACGTCCAACTTCGTCGCGGGCTTTCCCTTCTGGTGCGTGTCGATCGCGGCGCTGGAGGCCGGCGAGCTCGTGGCCGCGGTCGTGTGGGACCCGCTGCGCGACGAGATGTACACGGCCGAGCCCGGCGGCGGGGCCTGGCGCAACGGCACGCGACTGGCGGTGACCGGCAGGCCCGACCTCGAGGGCGCCTTCGTCGCCACGGGGTTTCCGTTCCGCAACCGCCACAAGATCGACACGTACCTCGCGCTCTTCAAGGCGGTCTTCGGCCAGGCCCGCGCCATCCGCCGAGCCGGCTCCGCGGCGCTCGATCTCGCCTACGTCGCCGCGGGCGTCTTCGACGGCTTCTTCGAGTTCCGGCTCGCGCCCTGGGACATCGCGGCCGGAGCCCTGCTCATCACGGAGGCCGGCGGCGAGGTGACCGACTTCGACGGCGGTAGGCGATATCTCGACCGGGGCAACGTCGTGGCCGGGCCGCCGGGGGTCGCGGGGGGCCTGCGCCGCGCCGCGCGCGGAATCGTCACCGAGGATTCGATTTAGGAGGCCTTTGATGTTCCTGCTCCTCGCCATCGCGCTGGCAGCCCCGGCCCCTGCGGTGGACCCCTCGCAGTACCAGGCGCTGCGCTACCGGCTGCTCGGGCCCTCGCGCGGGGGCCGCTCGACGGCCGTGGCGGGGATCCCGAGCCGGCCCCACACGTTCTTCGCCGGAACCTCGGGAGGCCTGTGGAAGACGGACGATGCGGGGATGAGCTGGGAGAACGTGTCCGACGGCTTCTTCGAATCGGGCTCGATCGGTGCCGTGGCCGTGGCGGATTCGGACCCCAGCGTCCTCTACGCGGGCACCGGGCAGGCGTGCCTGCGCGGCAACGTCTCGGCGGGTGTGGGCATTTACCGTTCGACCGACGGCGGCCGGACCTGGACGCACGCGGGTCTGCGGGAGGCGGGTCAGATCGCGAAGATCCGGATTCACCCCCAGGACCCGAACCTTCTCTACGTCGCGGCCGTCGGCCGAGCCTTCGGAGAGAACGCCGAGCGGGGCGTGTTCCGGTCGGGCAACGGCGGGAAGACCTGGGAGAAAGTCCTGTCCGTCAGCCCGAAGACCGGCGCTACGGACCTCGCGATGGACGCGAAGAACCCGCGCGTTCTCTACGCGGCCGCGTGGACGGGGCAACGCAAGCCGTGGACGATCGTCTCTGGCAGCGCCGAGAGCGGCCTCTTCAAGTCGACCGACGGCGGTGACCGATGGGTGAAGCTGTCGGGAGGATTGCCGGGGGGCGTCGTCGGCAAGATCGGGGTTGCGGTCTCGCCGGCCGATCCGGACCGTGTCTGGGCGCTCGTCGAAGCGGCCGACGAGGCCGGCGGGCTCTACCGATCCGACGACGCCGGCGCGACGTGGCAACACCTCGAAACCAACGCCCGCCGCCGCCTCTACCAGCGCACCTGGTACTACCAGCACATCGTCGCCGACCCCCGCGACCGCAACCGCGCCTACGTGATGAACGTGGACAACTTCCGAACGGAGGACGGCGGGAAAACCTGGGAGGAAATCACGAACCTGCCCCACGTGGACGGGCATGACCTCTGGGTGAACCCGAACGACAGCCGCATTCTGATCATGGGCAACGACGGCGGCGCCACGATCTCGCTCGACGGAGGGAAGAGCTGGTCGACTCAGCTCAACCAGCCCACGGCCGAGATCTACACCGTGACGGTCGACGAGCAGTTTCCGTATCGCGTGTACGGGGCCTCCCAGGACAACTCGACGTTCTCGATCCCGAGCCGGATCCCTCCCGGGATCACCCCGTTCGAGAGCTGGCGAGACGTGGGCGGCTGCGAGGACGGCAACATCGCGGTCGATCCCCGCGACCCGAACATCGTCTACGCCGGCTGCTACGGCGGCGAGATCACGCGCAAGAACCTCGCGACCGGGGAGTGGCGCGACATTCTCGCGTACCCCCAGATGGAAGTGGGCCTGGCGCCGCGGGACCTGCGCTTTCGGTTCCACTGGAACGCGCCCATCCGGGTCTCGCGCCACGATCCGAAGGCGCTCTACCACTGCTCGCAATTCGTGCATCGCTCGACGGACGAGGGGCAGAGCTGGCGGACGGTCTCGCCGGACCTTTCGCGCAACCAGAAGGACAAGCAGGATTACGCGGGCTCGCCGATCACCTACGAGAACACTGGCGTCGAGGTGAACTCGAACATCCTCGCGTTCGAGGAGTCCCTCCAGACGCCGGGCCTCTTCTGGGCGGGCAGCGACGACGGCCTCGTGCACGTGTCTCGGGACAACGGCGCAAGCTGGCAGAACGTCACGCCCCCGGGCCTCCCCGAGTGGGCCAGCATCCAGACGATCGAGCCTTCACCGCACGATCCCGGGCGCGTGCTCCTCGCGGCTCACCGCTACCGGCTCGACGACTTCCGGCCGTGGATCTACGTCACGAACGACTACGGAAAGACCTGGAGGCTCCTGACCGACGGAGGAAACGGCATTCCCGCCTCGACGCCCACGCGCGTCGTGCGCGAGGACCCGGATCGCCGCGGCCTTCTCTACGCGGGCACCGAGCGCGGCATGTACGTGTCCTTCGACGACGGCGCGCGCTGGCAGACCCTCCAGCTGAACCTCCCGCAGGTCCCGATCTCGGACCTCCGCGTCCACCGGAAGGACCTCGTCGTCGCGACGCAGGGGCGCAGCTTCTGGATCCTGGACGACCTCACGCCCTTGGCTGCGCTCGCGGCCGGGGCGCTCCCGGCGCCGCGTCTCTTTGCGCCGCGCGACGCGTACCGCGCCGCGATGGCCGTTCTCGAGGGCCGGAAGAAGGCGCTCGCCGAAAACCCGCCTTACGGCGCGACGTTTTTCTACACGCTGCCGGCGGACCCGAAGGGGGAGGTCAGGCTCGAGATCACCGGCCCGGACGGGACGCGCGTGGCGCGTTTCTCGAGCGACCGTGACCCGGAGCCCCATCCGCCGGAAGTCTTCAGCATGACCGCGCAGCCGAAGGGCGACCAGAAGCTCACGAAGACCACGGGAATGAACCGCTTCGTCTGGGACCTGCGCCACCCGGTCGTGGACGTCGTGCCGGACGCCATCATCTGGGGCTTCACGGGCGGCCCCGCGGCCGTCCCGGGCGCCTACCGGGCGACGCTCTCTCTCGGCGGCTGGAGCCAGACGGAGCCCTTCCGCATCCTCCCGGACCCACGGCTGGCGATGACGCCGCAGGACTACGCGACGCAGCTCGAGCTCATGCTCGCGATGCGGGCGTCGCTCGACGCCACCTACGACGGCGTGCGCGCGGCGCGTTCGGTGCGCGATCAGGCCCGCGACGCGGTCCGCCGCATGGAGAAATCAGGCCTCGACACGGCCGCGCTGAAGCCGTCCGCGGAGGCGCTCGCCGCGAAGCTGACGGCGATCGAGAACGATCTCATGCAGCCGAAGAACCAGGCGGACCAGGACGTCGAGAACTTTCCGACGAAGATCGACAACCAGCTCGCCTACGTGTACGGGTTGGTCGGCGAGACCGACGCGAAACCGACCGACGGCCAGGTCGAGCGCTACCGCGACCTGCAGAAGGAGCTCGACGCCGTACTGGCCCGCCTGAAAACGATCCTCGACGCGGACGTCGCCGACTTCAACGCGAGGGCCCGAGCGGCCGGCGCCGCGCCTGTCCTCCCGCCGAAATAGCGGCCGGCCCTCCGGACCTCCTAGGCGCCCTCGAGGCTTCGGAGGTACTCGCGATCGAACGCCGCGAGAAGACTCTCCTCTTTCGAGTAGAGCCCGGGCGCATAGGCGCGGGAGGAGACGCCCTGCTGGGCGAGCTCGCACATGCGCCAGTCCTGGCGATTGGTGAGGTCCCAGATCTCCACCCCGTCGGACGGGTCGAAGCCCGGTGTCTCGAGCGTTTCCGGGGCGAACAGAAACTCGCAGAGCACGCGCGTGCGGCCGACAGCCAGCGGGACGACTCGCGTCGCCATGACGAAGTCCGGCTGGACCGTGAGAAACATCGTCGGGAAGATCGAGTAGTAGTAGACGCGCTGCCGCTCCTCCTCCGAAAGATCTCCGAGCGGCGCGCCGCACATCCGCCCGCTCGTCGTCATGCTGCCGCCCTTGTCGTTGATCACCATGTACCCGCCGAGGACGCCCCCGTCCCAGAGGTTGTTGGCGCCGCTGCGGTAGTGCGAGAGCTTCGCTAAGGCCGGATGGACGGGGGGGCAGTGGTAACACTCGGAAAAGTTCTGGAAAAGGAGCTTCCAGTTGGCGGCAACCTCGTACTCGATGCGACGCGCCGTCTTCAGCCGCGAGAGGCGCCACGGGGCGAAGCGGCCGAGAAGCGGCTGTAGCGTCGCGTCGAGCGGTTCGGGTGCGCGCGCGATGCTGAGGAACAGGAATCCTTGCCACTCGGAGAGCGCGGCGGCGTGGAGCGGGTAATCCGCCTTGTCGAACCACGGCACGTCCGCCATGTGCGGGGCGCCGAGCAGCGCCCCGTCCAGACCGTAGGTCCACGCGTGGTACGGGCACTGGATGCCGCCCGCCAGGTGGCCGG
This sequence comes from Thermoanaerobaculia bacterium, assembly GCA_046716885.1. Taxonomy (GTDB): domain Bacteria; phylum Acidobacteriota; class Thermoanaerobaculia; order UBA5066; family Gp7-AA6; genus DAHUXD01. Next base: position 8,947 of record JBKJWL010000222.1, read on the forward strand.
AGGGCTCCTCGCAGATCCGCGTGCCCCGGTGGCGGCACACGTTGTAGAAGGCGCGAGCCCCGCCGTCGCGGCTCCGCACGGCGATGAGGCTCTCGGCGCCAGCGGTCGCGAGCACGTAATCGCCCGGCTCGGCGATCGCGTCGCTGCGGCCGATACAGAGCCAGCGGCGCGAGAAGATCTGCTCCTGCTCGGCCGCGTAGATCTCCGTGGAGGTGTAGTACCGGCCCGGGAGCGTCGTCGCCTTGTCCTCGAGGACGTGGCCGCGGTATTCCATGGCGACCTCAGGGTAAACCTCCCCGCCGGTGCCCGGCAAGGGATGGCGACGGGTTAGACTCGCCCAACCTTCGAAGGAGGCTTTCATGCGTCGACGTTTCTCCCGGCGCGATTTCGTCCGGACCGGCGCCGCGGCGGGCCTCGCGGCCGCTGCCCCGCGCACGCTCTTCGGCCAGGGGCCGGCCGTGACCGGGGGCAGGGTCCGCCCTCTCGTCATCTCCTCGTCCAACGGCAACTGGTTCAAGAACGGCGGGACCGTCACGTGCGTCGAGAGGGCCTTTGCCCTGATGACGCAGGGCGCCGACGTGCTGGACGCCCTCATCGAGGGCGTCAACATCGTCGAGCTCGACCCCGAGGACTACAGCGTCGGCTACGGCGGCGTTCCGAACGCCGACGGGGTCGTGCAGCTCGATTCCTGCTGCATGCACGGGCCCAGGAAGCGCGCCGGAGGCGTGGCCTCGCTCGAGGGCGTGCGCACTCCCTCGCGGGTCGCCCGCGAAGTCATGAATCGGACCGACCATCACCTCCTCGTGGGGAAGGGCGCGCAGCAGTTCGCCGGGCAGATGGGGTTTCGGATCGAAGACGACCTCAACACTGACCAATCGCGCAAGCTCTGGTTCGAGTGGAAGCAGCGCACGGATCCGAAACACTTTCCGACCGCGAAGGATCGGGAGATCGCTCTCGACGGCGTGCGGCGCCGGATGGGGCGCGAGGGGCTCTTCTCCGCGGCGCACATGTACGGCACGATCAACTGCGACGGGATCAACGCGAAGGGCGAGATTTGCGGGGTCACGACGACCTCGGGCCTCTTCTTCAAGATCCCGGGGCGGGTCGGGGACTCTCCGATTCTGGGCGCGGGACTCTACGTCGATGGTCAGGTCGGCGCCGCGGGCTCGACGGGACGGGGAGAGGCGAATCTCTACGGCCTGTCCTCGTTCCTGATCGTGGAGAGCATGCGCCGCGGGATGCATCCCAAGGACGCGGGCATGGAGGCGCTCAAGCGCATCCGCGCCAACACGGTCGAGAAGCGCCTGAAAAAGAAGAACGGCGATCCCAACTTCAACATCAACTTCTATGCCGTGAACGCGAAGGGCGAGCATGCCGGTGTCGCGATGTACGCGGAGGACGAGGACGAGAAGGGATGGGCCGGCGAGACCGGCCGCGCCGTGCGCTATGCCCTCTGCGACGAGAAGGGCCCGCGCTCGCTGCAGGTGGAAGGGCTTCTGGAGGGGATGCCGGACGAGTAGTCCGACACGGCGGCTCTCTTGACCTGCTGGTCGAATCTCGAGCACCACTCCTGAGCCGAGCTCCGGAGGAACGACAGCAGGCGACTGACGCAACCTACCGCGGCAGGTACTCCTTGGGAATCGGAGTGTCTTTCGTCTCATCCGTCCAGTTCGCGCCGGCGATCCACCAGCGCTTGCCGTCCCAGAAGAGCTCGATCGAGTTGATCCCCCGCACGGTCACGGGACCGGTCTCGGTGCGCCGTCCCGCATAGGTGCTCCAGACGTGGGCGATCGGCCCGAAGCGTTGGGTCACGCGGTGGAGCTCCTTCTCGAAGAAACCCTGCTCGGTCAGCGATGCCGCGTCCTCGACGAATTGCGCATGGCTCACGATCTTGGGCGCGAGCTTTCCCTCCGTGTCCCGGTCGACGATCACGAAACGCACGTCGGGGATGTAGAGCGTCCGGTCGCGCGCCCAGTCGCGGGGCGCCCCCGCCGGGCCCGAGACGACTTCGTAGAACGCCTGGATCATGCCGTCGATCGTCGCGACGTCCGACGGCCGAGGCTTGGGGTCGGATCCCGCCGACGCCGTGGCCAGCGCCAGTGCGGCCAGTCCCATCAGGATGCTCATCGTTCCTCCTTTTTGCTCACGATCACGCCGGCATACCCGACGACGCTCGAAGTATCTCCCGTCTCGTCGCCGCTGTCGCGCCGGGCGACGATCCGGACCGGCCCCGCGCCTGCGGCCCGCGCGGCGAAGAGCAGCGCCGTCGCCGGGAGGAACCCGCACATGGAGACCGACTCGCTCAACACGGTGCGGAAGAGACCCTCGGGGTCGAGGGCTTCGATTCGCGCGAGTGCCCGGTCGTCCTTCCGGCGCCCCTCGGCCCGGCTCTCGTAGTGGTTCATGTCGGACGAGGCCAGCACGAGCGGCGGCTGCCTCTCCTCGGCGCAAATCCGTGCGCAGGCTTCGCCGATCTCGCGGCAGAGCGCCAGCGACGACTCACCGAGACAGACGGGCACGACGGAGACGTCCGGGCGGAGAACCTGGAGGAAGGGCAGCTGCACCTCGAGCGAGTGCTCGCGCCGGTGCGCCTCGGCGTCCTCTTCGAGCGAGGGGCAGAGAGCGAGCAGGCGTTTTGCCAGCCGGCGGTTGACGGGCACGTCGCCAAGCGGAGTCCGCCACGCCTCGGACGGTTCGAGCGCCGCAGGCGCGCCCCGACCGGTGTGATTGGGACACAGGATGACGGCGGTCGAGGGGATGGACATCCGGGAATAGACGGCTCCGGCGACGGGCCCCGAGTACATATACCCGGCGTGCGGAACGATCGCGCCGTAGGCCGGCTCGGGGCCGCTCGAATTCGCCGGGAGGTGCGAGCGAACGTCTCTTTCGAGGCGGTCGGGCCGTGCGTCGTAGAAGGACCCGGCGACCGCGGGGGGGCGGACGGCCACGGCGATTCCGGCTAGTTCACCAGCAGCGTCGCCTCGGCGAACTGGCCGGCGAGCTCCACGCGGATGATCGCGGCGCCCGCTGTGCGCCCCTCGGCCTTGCCGGCGGCGTCGATCGTCGCGACCGCCGGATTCGAAGACCGAAAGGCCGCGGCCACTTCCGGGATCGCCATGCCGTCGGGCGCGTACGCGATCACCTCGAAGCGCTGGGACTCGCCGGTCCGGACGAGCGCGGTCAACGGGCGGATCTCCAGCCGCCCGATCGGGCGCAGGCTGACGACCACGTCGGAGCCGCCCTGGATGTCGCCGATCCTCGCGACGATCGTGGTCGTGCCGGCGGCGACGGATGTGACGACTCCCGCCTCGGCGACGGTGGCGATTTTGGGGTCGGAGGAGGTCCACGTCGGCTTCAGGTCGATCGCCTTCTGACTCGAGTCCCGGACCGTCCAGGAGAGGGGAATCGAGGTCCCCGCCGGCCCGGTCAGCGGGAGGGAAGGGGGCGAGATCTCGATGGCGGAGACGTCGATCACCTCGACCGGCACCTGCGCCGAGATGTCTTCGTAGGTCGCGGTGACAACCGCGCTTCCAGCCTTCTTCGCGACGAGACGCCCGCCCGGCTCGGCGGCGACGACCTCTGCGTTGGACGAGCTCCAGGTGGGCGTCGCCGGGTCGAGGGGTTGTCCCTTCTTGTCCAGCACGCGCGTCGTCAGGCGCGCGGAGCGCTCGAGCCCATAGATTTTAATTTTCTTGGGGGAGATGTCGAGGGTCGCAGGCTTGCGGCCGCAGGCGGCCGCGACGAGCACGGCAGCGAGCACTCCGATCGCACCCCGGCGTGAACGCATCCCGTTTACCTCCTGAGAGTTATCGAAATCAGGATAGCACCTTTCACATCCACCGGAGGATCCGCTGCGCGCGCCGCGCGACGCGATCCGGATGGCGGACGGGATCGTAGATGCGAGGCGAGGGGATGACGGCCGCGAGGGTCGCGGCCTCGAGGGGGGAGAGGTTCCGGGCGGGCTTTCCCATGTAGCGGCGCGCGGCGGCCTCGACGCCGTAGGTCCTCGGCCCGAACTCGATCACGTTCAGGTAAAGCTCCAGGATGCGCTTCTTCGAGAGTTGCCGTTCCAGACTCTTCGCGATGGCCAGCTCGCGGAGCTTGCGCCAGGGCGTGCGGGCAGGGGACAGGTAGAGGTTCTTGGCGAGCTGCTGCGTGATTGTCGATCCGCCGACCTTGACTCCGCCCTTCGCCCAGTTCTTCTCGATCGCAACTTGCATGGCGTCCCAGTCGATGCCCGCATGCTCCCAGAAGCGGGAGTCCTCGGCCACGACGGCCGCGCGCCGCATGTCCGGAGAGATCCGCGCCAGCGCGACCGGCGTCCACTCGAGGCGCGTGCTCCGGCCCTCGCGGGCGAGCTGCGCCTTGCGGCGCTCCATGAAGGCGGTCGTTGTCGGCCAGGAGGTCGCGAGGGGGCGCACGTCGGGCAGCGTCGCCCAGAACAGGGCCGCGGCCGCGAGGACCGCGGCGAGAGAAACGAGAAGGAGGCGCCGGATCAGGCTTCTTGAGCCGCGGTCGACGCGCGGACGGGAGCGAAGAAAGGTCGGCCCTCTCTCATGACCGCACGGTGGTGATCGCGCGCCGCAGCTTCCGAATACCCTCATCACATTCGGCCTTCGAGAGGATGAGGTGCGGGCGGAAGCGGACGGCGCTGGCGCCGGAGGCCAGACCCATCATGCCGTTCTCGAGACAGGCCGCGAGCGTGCGGTCGCGGGTCTCTTTGTCGGGCAGGTCGAAGGCGATGAAGAGACCGCGGCCCCGCACGTTGGTCATCACGCCCGGGAACTCCTCGGCGAGCTCGCGGAGTCGCGTCTGCAGGTATTCGCCGACCACGCGGGCGTTGTCGATGAGGTTCTCCTCCGCGATGATCGCGAGGTACTTCGCCGAGCGGATCATGTCCACGAGGTTCCCGCCCCAGGTCGAGTTGATGCGCGAGGAGATCTTGAAGACGTTGTCGGGAACGTCGTCGATCCGGTGGTTGGAGGCGAAGCCGCAGACCTGCGTCTTCTTGCCGAACGCGAACATGTCCGGTTCGACGCCCATCTGCTGCCACGCCCACATGGATCCCGTCAGGCCGACGCCGGTCTGCACCTCGTCGAAGATGAGAAGGAACTCGAGCTCGTCGGCGAGCGCCCGCAGGCGGCGGAAAAGCTCCGGGCGGAAGTGGTTGTCGCCGCCCTCGCCCTGGATCGGCTCGAGAATGAGCGCGGCGATGTCGTCGGGGGACGCGGCGCACGCGGCCCGGATCTCGCGCTCGACGGCCTCCTCGGCGGCCGCGACCTCCCGCAACACGTCCTCCGTGACGGGGAAGCGCAGGCGCGGGCAGGTCAGACGGGGCCAGTCGAACTTGGGAAAGTACTGGGTCTTGCGCGGGTCGGCCGTGTTGGTCATGGAGAGCGAGTAGCCGGAACGACCGTGAAAAGCGTTCTGAAAGTGGAGGATCTTCGTGCCCTTCTCGCCCTTTCCGCGGGCGAGGTTCTTCCGCACCTTCCAGTCGAACGCGGTCTTGAGCGTGTTCTCGATCGCGAGCGTGCCGCCCTCCACGAAGAACATGTGGTCGGAGTGGGTCTTGGGCACCGCGAGCTCCGAGAATGTCTCGACGAATCGGGCGAAATGCTCCGTGTAGATGTCGCTCGTGGACGGCTTGGTCACGGCCGCTTCCATGAGGGCCTCGCGGAACTCCGGGTCCGCCATCTTCGGGTGGTTGTAGCCGATTGGAAGTGTTGCGAAGCAGGAGAAGAAGTCGAGGATCGGGCGATCGGAACGCGCGTCGTACAGGTAGGAGCCCTTGCTCCGCTTCATGTCCATCACGACGTGGTACCCGTCCACGAGGATGTGGCGGGACAGCACGTCGAGGACGTTCTTCGGTGATAGCTGCTCTCGCGTGGTGATGGTCAACGACATGGAAGGCCCCCTCAGGCGCAAAACGGGCGAAAATCAGAACCGTGGACTCGGAAGCTAACAAGTCGGCCGCCGACAGTCAACCGCCGGCGGTTTCAGACGAGGTTCCTATCGGGCGTTAACTGTTGACTGTCAACTCTTTCACGACAGGAGCGGGGATCCGGGCGTCCTCGAGGCTCGCGGCCGTGCAGCGGTTCTTCCCGTGCTCCTTGGCGCGGTACAGCGCCGTGTCGGCGGCGCGGAGGAGCTCGTTCTTCTGCTGCTCGACCGCGCCTCCGGGGGTCGCGTGCGCGCGGATGGAGGAGAGCCCCAGCGACGCCGTGATGACTCCCTGGAGATTGAGAGCGGGCTCGTTAAAGCCGTACGGGCGGAAGAGAAATGTCGCGCTGCGGATCGCGGAGCGGATCGCCTCGGCGACCTCGAGACCCTCCTGCAGGTTGTGGCCCGGGAGGATCAGCACGAACTCGTCGCCGCCGTAGCGCGTGAGCGTGGCGCGCTCGTCGGTCACGGTCCGGCGGAGCAGATAGCCCACCTCGCGCAGGACCTGGCTGCCGGCGAGATGCCCGTGCCGGTCGTTGACGGCCTTCAGGTTGTCGAGGTCGAGGAAGATGACGCAGCAGTCTCCGCCGTCGCGCGAGATCCGGGAGAGCTCCTGCGTCATGCGCAGGTGCAGGTAGCGTTCGTTGTAGAGGCCCGTCAGCCCGTCGCGCTTGGCGACTTCGTAGGCGCGCCGCGCGTCGAGCAGGTTCTGGATCGAGATCGAGGCGTAGTCGGCGAAGATCTCGAGCAGCCGCCGGTCCTTCTCGCGGAAGCCACCGGGGCCGGCGCGGTTGACGAGCTCGAGGACGCCGCACACCGAGGCCTCGATGCGAATCGGAACGCAGAGCACCGACTTCGTCTGGAAGCCGTCCGCCAGGTCGAGCGTCGGGTAGAAGAACGGATCGTCCACGACGTCGTCCGTCATGTAGGCCACGCCGGTGGCATAGACGTGGCCGACGATTCCTACCCGGGCGTTCATGCGCTTGCTGAGCCGGGCCTCGCCGTGCGCGCCGTAGGTGGCGATGAAGACCAGTTCGTTCTCGAGCCGGTCGTCCGAGTTCTTGGTCATCGGATCGTCGAGGAGGATCGACCCGGCCTCGGACGGGACGAACTCGTTGGCTTTCTGCAGGATCTCCCGCAGGAAGCGGTCGACCTCGATCTCGCCCGTGTAGGCGTAATAAGCCTTGTGCCTCTCGAGGAAGTTCTCGAGACGCCGGTTTTCGAGGGTGTAGACCTGCAGCACGACAGCTTCGACCGAAAAAAGTCTACCATCTGATAGCCTCGATCACCGTGGCCCCCGCACCGCGACGGCATGCCGTCACAGCATGATCGGCGGGCCGGCCCGGGTCAGGCCGGCATTCCCGCCCGCAAACGCTGGGGACAGCATTTTCTCGCCAGCCCCGAGACGGCGGAGCGGATCGTCGCGGCCGCCCGCATCGGCTCCGGGGACACCGTGCTCGAGATCGGGCCGGGCGAAGGGGCCCTGACGCGGCCCCTGGCCGCCCGCGCGCGCCGGCTCGTCGCCATCGAGATCGATCGGCCGCGCGCCGAGACCCTCGCGGCGGAGTTCGCGGCGGAGCCGGAGGTCAAGATCTTCCAGGGCGACGTCCTCGAGCGCCCGTTCCGGCAGTGGCTCTCGGCCGGGGGTTGCGAGGGAGACGCGGTCCTCGTGGCAAACCTGCCGTACAACGTGGCGACCCCGATCCTCGTCGCCGCGATCGAGGCGCGCGGCGCGATCCGCCGGATTGTCGCGACCGTGCAGCGCGAGGTCGCGAGGCGATTCATCGCGAAGCCCGGCGACGAGGCCTACGGCTACCTTTCGGTGCGCGCGGCCGCGCACGCGACGGGCCGCATCCTCTTCGACCTCCCTCCGGGCGCGTTCCGGCCCCGGCCCAAGGTCACCTCGAGCGTCCTGGAGCTTCTGCCGCGGGAGACGCCGCCCGACCCTGATCTCCTGCGCCGCGCCCTCTGTCTGGCCTCGCTCGGATTCAACGCGCGGAGGAAGACGCTCGGCAACGCGCTCGCCTCTGCCGCTCCGCGCGGGGAGTGGGAGCGGTCCCTCGAGGCGCTGGGGAAGACGGGACGCGCTCGCGCCGAGGAGCTCTCGCTCGACGACTATCTCGCGCTCGCGCGCGGCTGGCGCACCCCGGCGTGAAGGCGTCTCTGGAGGTCGTACCGCTCGGCGGCGTGGGGGAGTTCGGGCGCAATGTCCTGTGGCTGCGCTGCGGCGAGTCGAGCATCCTCGTGGACGTCGGCGTGTCCTTTCCCGACGAAAGCTTCCCGGGCATCGAGCGGATCGCGCCGGACCTGTCGGTGCTGCGCGGGGAGCGGATCGACGGCGTCTTCCTGACGCACGGCCACGAGGACCACATCGGGGCACTGCCGTTCCTGCGAGAGTGGTGCGGCGCGCCGGTCTACGGGCTGCCCTTCACGCTGGCCCTGGCGCGGCGGCGGCTCGAGGATGCGCAGGTCTCGAGCGACCGCCTGATCGAGGCGCGGGGGAGGGAGTCGATCCGCGCGGGCGCCTTCACGGTCACGTTCTTTCGCGTGTCCCACTCGGTGCCGGACTCGGCCGCGGTCCTCGTCGAAGCCTGCGGGCGCCGGCTGCTGCATTCGGGCGACTTCAAGCTCGACGACGACCCGCCCGACGGTGAGACGACGGATCGCGAGGGCATCGCCGCCGCCGTCGGCGAGGGCGTGGACCTCGCGCTCGTCGACTCCACCAACGCGGAGCGGCCGGGACGGTCGCTCTCCGAGCGGGTGGCGGGACGGGGCCTGCGTGCGGCTTTCGCGGGAGCCCGCGGCCGGATCATCCTCACGACGTTCTCGAGCCACGTGGCGCGCGTCGCGCAGGCGGCCGAGGCGGCTCTCGCCTCGGGGCGGCGCGTCGCGATTCTGGGACGCAGCATGCGCACCGTCGCCGAGATCGCCGAGCGCTTCGGCCGTCTGCGGCTGCCCGCCGGGGTCCGGCCGGCGTCTTCGGAGCTTCGCGAGGTTCCTCCGGGCCGGCTCCTCTGCCTGACCTCGGGAAGCCAGGGCGAGCCGTTCTCCGCGCTCTACCGGCTCGCGCTGAACGAGCATGCCGACCTGGAGCTCTCGGAGGGCGACCTCGTGCTGCTCTCCGCGCGCACGATTCCGGGCCATGAGCGCTCCGTCAACCGGATGACCGACCACCTGGTGCGGCGGGGGGCGCGCGTGGTGCGCGAGAGCGACCCGCCGATCCACGTCTCGGGGCACGCACACCGCGAGGAGATTGCGGAATGGCTGCGGATGGCCCGGCCGCGCGCGGTCCTGCCGGTGCATGGCGACCGGCGCATGCTGGCCGCGTCGGCCGAGATCGCGATCGCGGGCGGGGTCCCGGCGGATCGCGTGTTCCTGCTCGACAATGGCGACCGGCTGACGCTGTCCCCGGGGAGCGCTGGCGTCGAGCCGAAGGCCGTGCACTGCGGCACCGTGTACCTGGACGACCGCACCGAGTCCGTCGACCCCGAGGTCGTGCGGGAGCGGCGTCAGCTCGCCGAGGAGGGCGTCGTCGTCATCCTCGTGCGTGGGGGCGAGGTCGCCGTCGTCTCGCGCGGCGTCGCTGCTGAGGAGAAGGCGCTCGCCGGCGAGGTGTCGCGCGCCGCACGGGCCGTGCTCGCGCGCGCGACGCCCGAGGAGCACGCCGACCCCGAGTGGCTGCGCGCGGAGATCGCGATCGCGGCCAAGCGCGCTTGCCGGCGCGCCCTGGACCTGCGGCCGGTCATCGTCCCGGTGGTAATCTGACCGCGTGACCTGGATCGAGGCCATCCTCCTCGGCGTCATCCAGGGCCTCACCGAGTTCATCCCCGTTTCCTCCGACGGCCACCTCTCCGCGGCGGAGATGCTCCTGCCGGGATTCGGTCAGGTCGGGCTGCTCTTCGACGTCCTTCTCCACGTCGGGACGCTGACGGCGATCCTCGTCTATTACCGCGGGCTCCTGCGGCGGGAGATTACGGGTCTCGCCTCCGCCGACCCGGGCGAGCGCCGGAGCGCCTGGCGGCTCGCGGCACTGATCGCCGCGGCGACGATTCCGACGGGGATCATCGGGCTCCTCCTCAAGCACACCGTGGAGCAAACCAAGACGAACCCGCGCTTCGTCGGCGCAATGGAGATCCTCACCGGCGTCTACCTCGCGGTCTCGTACCTGCGCCGCGACGGGCGCAAGGACCGGGAGACGATGACATATCTCGACGCGATCGTCATCGGGACCGTGCAGGGCCTCGCGGTACTTCCCGGCCTGTCGCGTTCCGCCTCGACAATCGCGTTCGGTCTGCTCCTCGGCCTGACCGGGCGCTGGGCGGCCGACTTCACTTTCCTCCTCGCGATCCCCGCCATCGCCGGCGCCGCCGGTCTGGAGATCGTGTCCGCCCTGCGGACGCAGGGCACGGGCTTCTTCGCGACCTCCGATTTCGCCCGATATCTCCTCGGTGCGGCGATTGCGGGCTTCGTGGGCTACCTGACGATCGGCCTGCTCATCCGCCTGGTCGCGACGCGCAAGGTCCACTGGTTCGCCGTCTACTGCGTGGCCTTCGGATTGGCGCTGATCTTCCTCTTCCCGTAGGAGTCCCGCTAGGTGTCGCGCCCCTCCGCGAGAGTGCGCCGGGCGTGCCGCGCGCCCAGCCGGATCGCCGCGTAGACGAGCACGCAGCAGAGGAAGGCGAGACCGAGCCCGATGTCGAAGCGGAACGGCTGATGCTGCCAGGCCGGCGGCAGACCTGGGTGAAGGACCGCGAAATAGATGCCGTTGCCCAGGAGAATCGACACCAGGTACTCGATCCAGCGCCGCCGCGTCACGCCCCGGAATCTATCGCGTTTCCGCGGCCCGGGCGGCCGCGATCCGGTCGAGCGTGATCCCGAGGTGGCGCTCCGACGCGGCCCGGCCCTCCGCCAGGCCATTGCGCTCCCGAATCGCGATCGCATCGCGCAGGCACGTGGCGCTCCTCGCCAGCTGGTCGAGGGCGCGCGCCGAGTCCAGCTCGGCGAGGCGCCTCAGAGCGAGGCCCAGGTTGTGCAGCGTGACGCCGCGGGCGATCTCGCGCTCCGAGGTGCGCCACTCGAGGGCGCGCTCGAACAGGGTCACGGCCTCCTCGAGCTCGGGGGCCGTGGCCCCGAGGTTCGAGAGCGACGTGGCCAGGTTGTGGAGGGCGCGGGCATGCCAGCCGTCCTCGGCGTGCGCCGAGAAGTGGTCGAGCGCGGCGGCGAAGGCCTGGCGCGCCCGGCCGAGGTCGGCGGCGGGGCCGGGGCTTCCGAAGAAGACGGCGGCGTTGTGCAGGAAGCGCGCGCGCTCCTCGGCCGCCCCGAAGGAGAGCTGCGGCACGAGCTCCCAGAGATCGTCGGCGAGGGCCCGGGCGATCCCCGACTCGCCCCGCTCCCGGAGCTCCTCCTGGGTCCGGAACCAGTCTCGGTAGGCGCCCACGGGATCGGCGCGAAGGGCCTCGCGGAAATGACGCGGGAGATCGTCCAGAGTGCCGTTCACCGATCGCAACGATACGCTCCGCACGGCCGGCTACCTCGCCGCCGCGTGCCCCGGGCCGAGCGCGAAGTAGACCTTGCCGTGGAACAGACTGTTCTCGTGCCCGATCAGGAAGTTCTCGGGGCCCGTCGGGTCCCCGAGAAAGAGCCGCGGCTCGCGGATCCCCGGAGGGACCTCGAAGGCGAAGGTCGTCGTGTAGGACTCTCCGGGGCGCAGGGGCCGGGTCAGGGGAGCGGAGTGGCCGTGTGCGCGCTCCCAGGCCCGCGTGGCTTCGACGGACGGCTCGAAGCGCCGCCCGGAGGCGTCCACGAGGGAGACGACGCGCGGGTTGGGGGTCAGCGGCCCGTTCCCGCGGGCCGAGGCGATCGTTTTCGGGTCGAACCAGGTCCGCACGGTCACGACGCGCATCGTCGCGGACGGCGCCGCGGCTGCCGCGACTTCGTAGGCGAGATGGCAATCCATCTCGCAGAAATACTTCTTCTCCCCGGGGGCGAGCGTCCGTTCCCGCGACACCAGGGAAGCACCGACGAGCAGGGTCGCGTAGATCACGGCCACGGCGAGGCCGGCTGCGCCGAAAGACCGGGCCAGGGTGCGGCGTCGCGCGGCGAAGGCGATGGCCGCTCCTGCTCCCGCCAGGAAGAGGAGAACGCCGGAGCCGAGGAAGGCGAGGAGGACGAGCGGGGCGAGCTCGGGCAAAAACGCATCGGCGAGGGCCAGGACGGACAGAGGACTTTGCATCATAAAGTACACCTCCACAAAAAAATCACCGGCCCCGGGCGTGCGCGATCAGGGCCTCCAGATGCCCGAGATACCGCTCGAGCGCCCGGCGGCCATCGGTGGTCAGGCGGTACGCGGTCCGCGGAACCCGTCCCTCGAAGGTCTTTGCGCAGGCGACGTAGCCGGCGTCCTCGAGCTTGCGGGCATGCACAGAGAGGTTGCCGTCGCTCGAGCCGAGGAGGGTTTTCAGCTCATTGAAGGTCAGCGTCGGACTCGCGGCCAGCGCGCTGGCGATTGCGAGACGCATGCGCTCGTGGAGCAGCCGGTCCAGATCCGGAAGCCGGCGCTTCGCGGGCCGGGCGGCCGGTAGCGCGGTCGGGCGCCACCCGCGACTCGTCTCGCGAGACTTCGGCTTACCCACCGTGCCTCCGTGCGATCGCGATGCCGAAACCGATGTGCAGGCCCCCGAACCCCGCGGCGAGGTACGCCGTCCCCCACGCGGCGGGGGAGGAGAGCGCCGCGGCGCCGAGCAGCATGAAGAGCGCCCCCATGACGAGGACCGTCCGCACCGACATCGCGCCGCCGGTGACGACCGCCGTGCCGTAGAGAAGTAGCCAGATTCCGGGGAGGAGCGCGACGAGCCCCGCGCGCTCGAGCGCGAGCGTCAGGAGCGCACCGGCGCCGAGCGGTGGGGTGAGCGTGAGGAGGAAGCGGCGCGCCGGTCCCGAGAAGAGATCCGTGTTCGTCCGCCGCGCCTTTCGCGCCATTGCCCAGAGGCCGATCGCGATCGCCACGCAGGCCTCGGCGAGCCAGATCGCCAGCCACTCGCCGGGGGTGCGGGCCGGGAGCGAGAGGGCGGCGGCGGCCAGGGCCGTGATTCCCATGGCGACGCCGCCCCAGCCCGGAACGGCCGTGAACGACACCGCGCGCTCCATGGTGGCGCGGATGAAGCGGATGTTCTTTTCGGCGTGAGAGCCGACGTGGTTCATGGGGCGAGTATCGGCCGTGGGAGAGGGGCTGTCAAGTACTTTGCAACACAAAGTCAAGCCGGGTCGAACAGGCCTCCCTGGGCCGGGGCGGGCCGGCGGAAGGTGCTCGTGCGCGGCCGCCGCTCCTCCTCCCCCCGGTTCAGCCCGAGCCGGCGGCACTCGACCTCGAAGAGACTTTCGATGGCCTGCCAGCGAGGACCCACACCCTCCATGCGCGATCCGAACCGCGAGTCGTTGCGCCGGCCGCCGCGGGTCTGCTCGAGGTTCGACCAAATCTTCGCGGCGCGGTCCGGGAAGGCCGCGGCCAGCCGCTCCTCGAACACCAGGCGCGTCTCGGCGGGCAGGCGCAGGAGGGTCAGGAAGGCGCACGAGGCGCCGGCGGCCCGGGCGCGGCCCAGCAGGACCGGAATGTTGCTGTCGTTCAGGCCCGGGATGACCGGCGCGACGGCGATGCCGGTCCGGATGCCGGCCGCCGCGAGGCTTGCGATCGTCTCGAAGCGCTGGGAGGGCGGAGAGACGTTGGGCTCGATCGCTTTCGCGACGCGGTCGTCGGCGAAGACGAGACTGACGTAGACGGCGACCTCGGTCTCTTTCGCCATAGCACCCAGCACGTCGAGGTCGCGCCGGATCAACGAGCCTTTGGTGACGATGCCGACGGGATTGCGGAACTCGGCGCAGACTTCCAGGCAGCGGCGGGTCAGGCCGTAGACGGCCTCGGTCGGCTGGTAGCAGTCGGTGACCCCGGAGAAGACGATCGTCTCGCCCTTCCAGGACGGGCGCAGAAACTCGCGCCGCAGGAGCTCGGGGGCGTTGATCTTCGCGACGATTTTCCGATCGAAGTCGGTGCCCGCGCCCCAGCCCAGGTACTGGTGCGTCGGGCGGGCGTAGCAGTTGTGGCTGACGACCCCGTTGGCGATGAAGTCGCCCGTTCCCGTCGTGATGTCGAACAGCGGCAGGGCGACGCCCAGTGGCTCGATCGAGACCACCCGAAGACGGGCTTTGTTCTTGATGGCCTGCCCCGCGATGTTCCGCTTTCGGGTGATCGCGGGATCGACAGTGTGAAAGAAGCGCAAATGCTCCCGAAGGCCCCGCCGAACACGCACGCTGTACAGCGGCTTCTCCCTCGGGCGCGTCTCCACGACGAAATCGAAACCAAACAACCGCAGACCGTCGGCGATCCGATCGACGATCTCCCGATCGGTGTTGACGATTCGGAGGATTCCCCGGCTGTAGCTGCCCTCGGCGTCGAAGATGCCGGCGAGGAAGCCTTTGTGCCATTCGGCGCTTGGCTCCCGAGGCCAGCTGACAATTCTGCGGATACTGGAGACATCGGCCGCCGCGTGGGTCCGGATGGCTCGCAGTTCCCGTCTTGCAGCGAAAGCGGCCTGGAAGACGAACTCCCTCGTCTCGACCGCGAAAGTCTGCAGGAAGCGCTTCGCGCGCAGGAGGGGCTCCGAATCGACTAGGGCGAGCCGGAAATGGTGCTGTGCGTCCACCCCCCGTCTCCGGCCGTGGTACTGGTAGGACGCCAGCAGAGCGTCGCCACGAATCATTCCGCACAGATATCCGGTTCTGAAGTCAGCGGTTTCCGGCGGCGCGTTCGCGAAGGCTCCCGTGCCGAGCAGCTCATTGTTCCGGGTGAGATGCGGCCTCGGCCGCTGGCCGGCCGGCTCGAGCGCTACGTGTTTCCAGCCCCGGTTCGTCAGAAACCGGTGATCGGCGCTGGCAACGATTCTCGTGCCGTCCTCGAGCTCTACCCGATACGCCGGCTTGACGCTGCGCCAGTGATTCAGCACGCGGGTCTTCACGTAATGTCGATAACTCCCAGCGCGCTGCGTTCCATACACTTCGTCGCCGACACTGACATCAGCGAGCGCTCGCGTTCGCCCGTCGGCCATCAGGATCGGAGTGTCACCGGCTAGGCAGTAAGCGCATGCATGGAAGCATCCGCGGTACGGGTTGACGCTGTAGCGAAAGCCGACATCCGGGCTCTCGTTCTCGGCGATGATCGACCGCGCCTCTTCCTCGAAGATCTCGAGCTCGGCCGCGGGAGGCTCCCCGAGCCATTCCGCGTGGATCGACTGCCAGGGATTCGGGGGATTGGAGACCGGCCGGGGCACGGCCGCAGACTATCCAGTTCGTTGCCACGCGGCAACCGCCGCCTCGCCCGCTACGCCTGCTTCTTTGGGGCCTTCTCGCCCTTGCGCGCGTCGAAGAAGCGCTCGAACGCCTTGATGCCCTTGCCGGTCAGGAACGGGCCCGCGAAACGGACCGCGTCGGTCCGCAGGCGCCGAAAGGCGTCGAGCGGATCCTTGGAGACGCCTGGATACCGCATGAGGGCGGAGGCGCCCAGGCACTCCATGTAGTCGGGGTGGAGCATCCCGCGCTCGCCCGCGGCCCAGAGCGCGATGCCGACCCCGGCGCGGACCTGGACCTCCAGGGCTCGGCCCCGCCGCGCGAAACGCCCCACGGCGACCGACCGGCCCGCGGTCTTCTCCTCGCGAACACCGCCAAACTTGAAGCCGTGGGGCCGCAGCGCGTCCTTCAGGATCCGCGCACCCTGCTCCAGCAGCGTCGCGTCCGATGTTTTGGGGTGCGCGCGCCGCAGCGCCTCGATCAGGTTGTCGATGCGCCGGCGCAGATCGTCCCGGGTCGCCCGAAAGGCGTCGAGCCGCGCTTTCTCGGGGACGGGCAGGAAGGTCGGATCTTCGACCGACCAGTTCACGAGGTGTCGGGCCCCCGGCCAGGTCGGGCAGTCGGCGGCGGCCGAGTCGCACACGGTCACCACGAGGTCGAAAACCTGTTCGCGGAACTCGTCGGCGCCCTTCGAGTACGCGTCGCCCATCGAGAAGCCAAGCTCCTCGATCGCACGGATCGCCAGCGGGTGCACGAAACCCGCATGGCGCGAGCCTGCCGAGACCGGGTCGAGCAGATCGCCGTAGTCGATCCGCGCGAGCGCTTCGGACATCTGGCTGCGCGCCGCGTTCCCGGTGCAGAGGAAGAGGATCTTCTTCTTCGAGTCGGTCATCGGTCCACGGGCCCCGGCCGATTCTGCCATGAGACCCCGGGACGCCGCCGCGCTGGCCCTTTGGCCATTTCCGTCCGATAATGAACGACAGTTGAGTGAAGGATCGTTTTGGCGCGGTCGGCTGGCGAGCGAGGCGATCGGCATCCTGCTGGTGCTCGCCGGCGTGCTGGCCCTGCTCGCCCTCCTCTCGTTCGACCCCCGCGATCCGAACGTTTTCTCCTGGACGGCCGGGGGGGAAGCGTCGAACCCGACCAACTGGATCGGCGGCTTCGGCGCCTCGCTCGCCGCGGCCCTCTACGCGCTGTTCGGCCTGACGGCCTGGGGGGTGGCGGCGCTCGTCCTGATTCTCGGGTGGAGGCGTTTCCGGCAGCAACAGCTGGAGAACCCGGGCTCCAAGGCCGCGGGTCTGGGACTTCTTCTGCTCTCGGTTCCGATGCTCGTGTCCCTCGCTCTGGGGCGGAGGCAACTCTACGGGGAAGAGAGCGAGACCGGAGGCCTCATCGGGCGGGCGCTCGCCGACGCGCTGCGGGGGCGGCTCGGGACGACCGGGGCGGTGCTCCTCGCGATCACGCTGGTCCTGCTGGCGATCCCGTTCGCCACGCAGGTCTCGCTCGGCGACGTGCTCCTGCGCCTGCGCGTCCGGTTCGCGGGGCTGCTCTCGCGCCTGACGATCGGCTGGGTCCGCCATCGCCAACGCCGGACCAAGGAGCGCCTCCGGCGAACGGTGGTTTCGAAGCATCTCGAGAGGGTCCGTAAGGACGACATCTCGCTCGAGGACATTCCGTTCGCCCCGGAGGACGCGCCGCCGATCGTCCGCGAAGTGCCCGGCCCGGGCAAGTTCTCGATCCGGAAGACGAAGGTCCTCGTCAAGCCCGGCGGCCCGCCGGCCCCGCCCGCAAAGAAGACGAGACCCGATGCCCAGCAGAGCCTGCCCCTGACGGTCGCGGGCTACACGTACCCGCCCGTCTCGCTGCTCGAGAAGCGCGAGCAGGCGGGCGTCGTGGACCGGAAGGTTCTCGCGGAGACCGGGCGCCTCATCGCGGCCAAGTGCGCCGAGTTCGGCGTGGAGGGGGAGATCGCGGAATATCACCCCGGGCCCGTCGTCACGACTTACGAGTTCCGGCCGGCGGCGGGCATCAAGGTCAACCAGGTGATGGGACTGTCGGAGGACCTCGCGCTGGCGCTCTCCGCCGAGTCGATCCGGGTCGAGCGCTTGCAGGGCCGGGCGAGCGTCGGGATCGAGGTCCCGAATCCCGGCGGCGGAGAGATCATCGCCATCCGCGATGTCATCGAGTCGGAGAAGTTTCAGCGCTCGCCCTCGCTGCTCACGCTCGCGCTCGGCAAGGACATCCACGGCGAGTCCGTGGTCGCCGATCTGCGGGCAATGCCGCACCTGCTGATCGCCGGCACCACGGGCTCGGGCAAGAGCGTGGGTATCAACGCCCTCATCACGTCGGTGATCTTCAAGGCGCGGCCCGACCAGGTGAAGATGATCCTCATCGACCCGAAGATGGTCGAGCTCGCGATGTACGCGAACCTCCCGCACCTGGCGACCCCGATCATCACGGACCCGAAAAAGGCGGCCAACGCCCTGAAGTGGGCCGTGGCACAGATGGAGGAGCGGTTTCAGACGCTCTCGGACTTCGGCCAGGTGCGTAACGCCGAGCAGTACAACGCCGCGATCCAGGACCCCGAGGCGGTCCACCGCGTGCGTGCGCAGCACCCCGCAGACCCGGACCTGAAGCTCGAGCCCATGCCGCTCATCCTGATCGTCATCGATGAACTCGCCGACCTCATGATGACGACACCCAAGGAGGTGGAGGAGGCGATCGTCCGGATCGCCCAGAAGGCGCGGGCGGTCGGTATCCACCTCGTCGTGGCGACCCAGCGGCCGTCCGTCGACGTCCTGACCGGCGTCATCAAGGCGAATCTCCCGTCGCGCATCGCCTTCAAGGTGTCCTCCAAGATCGATTCCCGCGTCATCCTCGACGGCAATGGCGCGGAGCGGCTGCTCGGTCGGGGCGACATGCTGTTCCTGCCGCCCGGGACTTCGCGGTTGAAGCGCGTCCACGGCGCCTTCGTCTCGGTCCAGGAGACCGCCCAGCTCATGAAGTTCCTCCGGAAGCAGGCGCGGCCCCACTTCGACGAGGAGATCATCAAGGACCGCAGCGAGGCCCTGCGGCGCGACGACGCCGGCGACGAGACCGATCCGCTCTACGACGAAGCCGCGCGCCTGATCGTGCGCGAGAAGATGGCGTCGATCTCTTTTCTCCAGCGCCGCATGGGCGTCGGGTTCTCGCGTGCCGGCAAACTCATCGACATGATGTCCCGCGACGGCCTGCTCGGCCCGGCGCGGGGCTCGAAGCCCCGGGAGGTGCTGGTGTCCGAGGACTACTTCGAAGAAGTCGACCGGCAGCCGCGATGACCCGCCCGATGCGCTGGTTTCTCGTGGCGGTGTTGGCGGCGCCCTTCGTCTCGTACTTCGTCTACCGGCTCGCGAAGGGGCTGGGTTTCCTCGATCCCCCCTGGAACCCGGAGCACGAGCACCGGCGGACGATCGTCGCGGCGCTGTACGCGTTCCTGCTGTTCCTCGCGATCTTCCTGTTCGGGTACGCCAACGCCTGGCCGCGGGTGTGGGCGCTCTTCGGGGTCGTCAACGCTCTCACGCTCCTGGTCTTCGTCGGGCTGGGCGCGACGGCCGGCCGGCGCCTCTGGAAGCTGCGCCACCCGAAAGCCGACGAGACGACGAATCCGGAGGCCCGGTCGGGAGACGTCCCGGCGGAGAAGCCGCCGAGCTGACTTTTCACGCCGGCCTCACAACTCATGACTGCTCCTCGCGTCGTCTTCTTCGGCACACCCGACTTTGCCGTCCCGTCGCTGGCGGCGCTTCTCGGAGCCGGTTTCGAGGTGCCCCTCGTCGTCACGCAACCGGACCGCCCCGTCGGGCGTCACGCGCAGGCGCGGCCGTCTCCGGTCAACGCCCTGGCCTCGGCACGCGGGATTCCCGTGGTCCGGCCCGAGAGCGTCCGCGGTAACTCGGAGCTCGTGGAGCGCTTGCGGGCGGCGCGGCCCGATGCGGTCGCCGTCGTCGCCTACGGCCGCATCCTGCCCCGGGAGATCCTGGATCTGCCGCGCCTGGCGTGCGTGAACGTCCACGCCTCGCTCCTGCCGCGCCACCGGGGCGCCTCGCCGGTCCAGGCTGCGATTCTGGCCGGCGATCGCGAGACGGGTGTCGCGACGATGAGGATCGAGGAGGCCCTGGACGCCGGGCCGGTCTACCGCGAGCGCCGCGTGACGATCGGGGAGGCCGAGACGGCGGGGGAGCTCTCGACGAGGCTCGCCGTGCTCGGAGGCCCGCTCCTCGTCGAGACCCTGAACGGGCTCGACGCCGGAACGCTGGCAGCGCGCCCGCAGGAAGGCGAGCCCAGCTTCTGCAGGCCGATCCGCCGCGAGGATGGAGAAGCCGACTGGACTCGGACCGCCGAGGAGCTCTGGCGCCGGCTCCGCGCGTTCACCCCCTGGCCCGGCCTTTACACGTTTCTCGGGGGCGAGCGCGTCAAGATCCTGGAGGCGAAGCCGTGGCCCGGCGGGAGCGTCGGTCCGCCGGGCGCCTTCGCGCTCGACGGCGGCCCGCTCGTCGCCGCCGCCGGCTTCGGCACGGCCCTCGCGCTCGAGCGGATGCAACGCGCGGGCCGAAAGCCCGTGACAGGCGCCGAGTTCGCGCGGTCTGTGCCGCTGCCGGGCCGATTCGGATCCGAGCGGTGAAACGGCATCCGGTTGCGACGGCGCGGACGCGCGCGGTCGAGGCGCTGCGCAAGGTGCTTGAGGGCGGGCGCAACGCCGCGCCGCTCGTCGGGGAGCTTTCGCGCGGCCTCCCCGCAGCGGACCAGGATCTGTTGCGCGAGCTCACGCTCGGCACACTCCGGTGGAAGGCGGCGCTCGACGCCGAGATCGCGGCCGCTTGTCGGATCCCGATCGCCAAGCTCGCCCCGAACCTGCGCGAGATCCTGGAGGTCGCGCTCTACCAGCTTCGCCACCTCGACCGCATTCCGGCGTACGCCGCCGTGAGCGAGGCGGTCGATCAGGCGCGTGCCAGTGGAGGCGAGGGGGCCGCGAGGCTCGTCAACGGTGTCCTGCGCGGGATTCTCCTCTTGCCGCCGCCCGCAGAGCCGCCGGGATCGGGAGCCGGAAGGCGGGAGGCGGAAGCGCTGGCCGTTCATTTCTCCCACCCGCTCTTTCTCGTCGAGCGCTGGATCTCCCGCTTCGGTCTCGATCGGACTCGGCGAATCCTCGAAGCGGACAACGCCTCGCCGTTCCTCGACCTTCTCGTCAACCCTCGCCGGACCACGCGCGAGGACCTGCGCGGCGCACTGGCCCGCGAGGGAATCGAGACCGAGCCGTCGGTGATCGCGCCGCTCGCTTTGACGGTAACCTCCGGCAATCCCCTCCGGTCTGCGCTTTTCGAGGCGGGACACTTCAGTGTTCAGGACGTAGGATCGCAGATCCTGCCGCTGCTCCTGCCCGAAGGCGGCCTGCTCGTAGATCTCGCTGCCGCCCCGGGCGGAAAATCTCTCGCGGCGGTCGCGTACGGAAGAGCGCGGCGGACGGCGGCCGTGGATCGATCGCGCCGGCGGCTCGCGCGCGTCGTGGAGAACGCGCAGCGTCTGGGACTGGGGGAGATCCACCCCGTTGCCGCGGACTTCGCCGCGCTGCCTCTGGCCGACGGCCGTTTCGACCGCGTGCTGCTCGACGCGCCGTGCAGCGGCACCGGCACGCTCCGCAAGAACCCGGAGATCCGCTATCGCGTCAGCGCCGGGGCGATCGACCGGTTGTCCCGCGTCCAGGAGGAGGCGCTGCTGACGGCCTCGCGGCTGCTCGCGCCCGGGGGGGTCCTTCTGTACTCCACCTGCAGCCTCGAGGAGGAGGAGAACGAGCGAGTCGTCGATCGGGTCCGGTCGCGCGCTCGGGGGCTCGAGCCGGAGGCCATCGCGGGCTTCCCGGCGCTCGCGTCCTGCGTCTCGGGTTCCCGGATGCGCCTTTTCCCCGACGACCGCACCGACGGGTTCACCGCGCACCTGCTGCGGCGGACTGGATGACGGCGGGTAGAATGCCCGCCTCGCGATGACCGACGCGCGGCCCTTACCGATCCTCGATCTCACGCGTTACGACGCGGAATTGAAGCGCGACATCGCGCGCGCCGTCGAGGAGGTCTTCGCGACCGGGCGGTTCGTGCTCGGCCCCGCCAATGAGGCCTTCGAAAAGGCTCTGGCCGAGAAGCTCGGCGTCCGCCACGTGATCGGCGTGTCCTCGGGCACGGACGCGTTGCTCGTGACGCTGATGGCGCTCAACGTCGGCCCGGGCGACGAGGTCGTCACGTCGCCCTTCTCGTTCTTCGCCTCGGCCGGCGAAGTCGCGCGCCTGGGCGCGAGCCCGGTCTTCGTGGACATCGAACCGGCCACGTTCCTGCTCGATCCGCGCCGGATCGAGGCCGCGCTGACGCCCCGGACGAAGGCGATCCTGCCCGTCCACCTCTACGGCCAGTGCGCCGACATGGACCCGATCCTCGAGCTCGCGCGGCGGCGCGCGATCCCGATTCTCGAAGACGCCTGCCAGGCGATCGGCGCGACGTACCGGGGGAAGGCCGCCGGAACGCTCGGCGCCTTCGGCGCCTTCTCCTTCTATCCAACGAAGAACCTCGGCGCCGCCGGCGACGCGGGCGCGGTGTCCACGGACTCCGACGGGATGGCGGCGCTCATCCGCAGCCTGCGCGTCCACGGCTCGCCGGTGACCTACCACCACGACCGCGTCGGCGGGAACTTCCGCCTCGATGCGGTGCAGGCCGCGGTGTTGAATGCGAAGCTCCCTCGCCTGGACGCCTGGAACGAGCGGCGCCGCGCCATCGCGCACCTCTACGGCGAGCTCTTGGCGGAGGCCGCGCGAGACGGCCGCGTGGGGCTCCCGGCCGAGGCGCCCGGCCGCCTTCACGTGTACCACCAGTACGTCGTCCGCGTTGCCGGCCGCGACGGCGTGAAGAAGAGGCTCCACGAGCGGGGCATCGGGACGTCGATCTTCTATCCCGTGCCGCTCCACCTCCAGCCGTGCTTCTCGGGTCTCGGAGGCCGGGAGGGTGCCTTCCCAGAAGCCGAGAAGGCCGCGAAGGAAGTCCTCGCCCTCCCGATCTATCCGCAGCTCACGGACTCGGAGGTCGAGCGCGTCGCCGCGGAGGTTCTCCTCGTCCTGCGGTGAGCCCGGCTCCTAGGGAGCATCCCACGGCCAGTGGAGGCCGAGCGCCTTGGAGAGAAAGACGGCCATCTGGCCTCGCGTCAGAGGAAGGTCAGGGCAGTAGTTGCCGCTCCCGCAGCCGGCCGTGATTCCCGAGTCGGCCAACGCCTCGACGAACTGGAAGAAGGGGTGGTTCGTCGAGACGTCACCGAAGCTCGCCACCGCGGGAGCGGGGCTCACCTGGCGATGCCAGCGCAGCCGCACCATGGTCACGGCCGTGTTCGGCGACGCGTCGACGCGGAGGTAATGATGCAGCACCTCGTAGCTGAAGTCCTGGCCGAGATCCTGCTGGTATCGGATCGTCGAGCCCGTGACGTCCACGGTAATCGTCGTCGCCCCCGGAGAGCCGCTGGTCGAGCCCGCCGGCTGGCAGCTGAGAATGCCCGCTGTCCCATCCAGAGCGTCGACGTACTGGAGGCAGATCGAGAGCGCGAGGTTGTCGGCCGGATTGTTGTCGACGGCGTAGAGAACGATCTCGGTCGCGGCCGCGCCGTTGGGGAGGGCGTGGAGGCTGGCGAACAGCGGCGCATCGCTGCGGCGGCCCTGCTGATATGTGGCCCATCCGTCGGCCGAATTCTCGGGGAAGAATTCGTGGTTTCCGATGACGGTGATGGCATCGTCCGTGGTTCCGAAGGTTGCGGGCGGAGGGAAGTCCTGGGCGTGGGCCGCGACGCAGAGGCCGAGCCCGAGAAGGGATGCGAGGACGCGAGACAGAGTCATGGTGCCTCCTGTGAGGAAAAGCGGAATCCGCGCCGATCGCGGACCGCGGCTGCTCGT
>JBKJWL010000223.1:0-2625 GCA_046716885.1 Thermoanaerobaculia bacterium
GTGCTTCAGCCTGACGATCCGCGGGTCGACGTACTCGTCCAGAATCCGCGGGGTAGTGTCCGTCGAGCCGTCGTCGACGATGACGAACTCGAAGTCCGGGAAGGTCTGCGCGAGGATTCCGTCCACCGCCTGCCGGACGTGACGCTGCCCGTTATAGACCGCCATCAAGACGCTCACCGTCGGCGGAGTCTCCCGGGAACCCGCGATCACCCGAAGATCTCCTTCCGGGCCGCCCGCCCCGGGGTGACCGCCGTCCGGTTCCCGGCCAGGAGACCGAGGCGCGCATAGGAGGCATGGCCTTCGTTGACCTGTCGAGCCGCCGCGGCAAGGAGAACCGGCCGGAGTCCGTCCGCCTCCTGCCAGAGATCCCGAACACAGGCCGAAAGGGCCTCGACCAACTCGGGCTGGTCGAGGGCAACGAGACGACAGCCGGTTCCGAATTGATCCGCCAGGCCGAGGAACTTGTCCGTGTAATAGACGGAACGGGTGAGGCCGACGATCGGAATTCCCTGAGACAGAGCGAACACTCCTGCGTGGTAGCTACCCGTCACGACGACTCGGCATTCTCCGACACGGCGGATCAGCGCGAGAGGGGTGTCGAGCCCGTCCGGCCCCTCCTTCTCCCGCTCACCGTCCGGCAAGAGTTCTCGAAGGGACTCCACGTCCGAGTCCGCGGCCGCTCTCGCGATCGGTACGGGAAGCAGAGCCGCTCCGACCTCCTCGGCCGCCTTCCGGAGAGCGGAAAGCATTTCAGCGAGAAGATCGCGACCGACGCTGGAATAACTCGAGACCCGGACATTGACGCCCAGGAAGGTCCCGAGTCGCTCCGGGCGGGATAGGAACGCCGGTTCGATCGCGTCATCGCCGGTGACCCGAACCCGCGACCGGGAGACACCCATGGAGGCGAGAAGCGGCAGCGCGGCCCGACCTTCTCGGAGGGCGATCAAGTCAACACGGGGAAGGGTCACCCGCGCGCGCGCCAGGAGCGTCCGGTCGCCGAATGGTCCGATTCCCTGCCCGACCATCGCGGTGGGAACTCGTCGCCGCTGAAAACGGCTCAAAAGCTCGAGCGAAGACAGCGCGTGCCCCCGAAAGACATCCGTCATGTATCCGCCGCCGCCCAGAACCAGCAGGTCCGCGGCGTTGGCGACTTTCAAAAAGGCCTCGATGTCGGCGAGGTCGGTCGGATGGTCCCTCGCCCTCCGCACGGCCAGGCCGTCGCTCAACCCGGGCAGATGGTCGCGGAAGCTCGACTCTGTCGCCGCGAGACGGCGGGACAGAGCCTTGGGGGCTCGACCGCGACCCGGCAGCCGACTCCATTCCAGCCACTTTCGGAGACCGTTGGAAGCCACCGGCTTTGCCCCCGGGCAGTAGCGCGCCAGGAGCTCGGGCGAAGACGCCAGCACGCGGATGCACGCCTCAGGCCACAGCGCCTGCAGGCGGGAAACCGCCACCTGAAGCATCGCGACGTCGCCCATGTTGTTGAGCGCGTAGCCGCCACTGTCCACGAGCACGTTCATTTCCCGATCCGCATTCCCTTCTTGATCTTGGGCCCGAAGCGAAAGAGGCGGCCGGGCGCGAAGACGCCGTCACACAGCCGACCCGGCATCCTGATCACGAGCGACGTCATCGCACCCCGCCACAGATGCGGCTCCGCGTACCAGCTCCCGGATGGAGTAAGCTCGCGCTCGTTTCGCAAGAGCCGGGGACTCAACGGATCATCCGGGAGATCAGCGATCGCCGGATCCGGCGAGTAATCGTCGAGAGACCCCGAGCCCGCCCGGCGGCCTCCAGGGCGACGATCGCGGCTCCGACCAGGGCGGAACGGCGCAGCGCCCGATCGATCGCGCGGACGATGTCCCGGCGTCCCCGCCGTACGGCCAGAGCGCGCAGCCGGCGGACTCCGCTCTTCTGGCCTTCGGTGGTGAAGAAGATCCGCGCCACCCGTTCGAGGTCGGGACCGCCCGCCGGGAAAGTGCGCCAGCGATCGCCCGCGCCGCACAGCGCGAGACCGAGCATCGTGATCGAGCACTTGCGGCATCGGCCGCAATTGAGGTCCGAGATCTCGCGAAAGCACACGTGAAGGAGCTCGAGCGCCAGGCTCGAGCCCGCGAGGTACTCCATTTTGGCCAACCGGGTGGCGCAGGCTCCGTCGTGGAGCATCCGCGTGGACTGCATTGAGAAAAGGGCGTCGGTCATGGGATGCGAACCGTAGGGCTCGAGCTCCCCGTACGAGGAAGTCGAGGCGACGAGCAGGAAACTGTAGCGGCGCTCGAGGGCGAGGCCGACCGAGCCGAGCGCGGAGCCGTGCCACAGGTCCGACCAGGAGGCCTCGCGCAGCCGCGTCTCGCGCAGGTTGGTCGAGACTTCGACGAGCTCCATGCCGAGCTCCTCTGCCGCGCGCGACATCCGCTTCGAGTGCCTCACGAACGCCTCCGCGTGCTCGAGCGGAAAGTCGAAACCCCGCACCAGGATCAGTTCGTCCGCCGAGAGCCCTGCGGCATCGCCCTTCCGGTGCCGGAGCACGGTGTAGAACGAGTCGACGCCCCCCGAGAAGAATGCCCCGGTGCTGCCCGTTTCCATCCCGGGAGGCGCATCGCTCGTCTCGACCTCCAGCGGAACGAT
>JBKJWL010000224.1:0-14839 GCA_046716885.1 Thermoanaerobaculia bacterium
TGGGCGACTCCTCGCGGAGGAGCTCCTCGAAGCGCTCAGGAGGAAGAGGCTTCTCCGCCTCGCGTGACATGAGCCGAGATTATCGCGACGGCCGCCGGCGTCACGCCCGGGATCCTGGAGGCCTCGCCCACGGTGCGCGGCCGGCGCCGCGAACACTTCTCGATGACCTCTGTCGAGAGCCCGGGAAGGTCCCGATAAGGGAAGCCCTCGGGGATCGCACGCGTCTCCAGCGGCTTCAGGCGCTCGAGACGCTCCTTCTCGCGGCGGATGTACCCCTCGTAGCGCACGCGGGTCTGAAGAATGTTGTTCTCCTCGCGGCTCAAGCCCTCGAAGATCTCCGGAGCCGCCGCGCTGAGGCGAAATATGTCTAACTCTTTACGTTGCAGTAGTTTATATATCGATGTCGGAACTTCGAGCTCGATTCCGAGCTTTTCCCGCAAGAGCTCGCGGCTGTCGATCGAGGGGGTGACGACGCGGTCGAGCATCTGCTGCTCCGCCTTCTGCAGGCGCTCTTCGCTTCGCATGGCGCGCGCGTAGTCGTCCTGTCCGATCAGGCCCAGCCGCCGGCCGTGGGGCAGGAGTCGCGGCAGCACGGTGTCGACTCCGAGCAGTAGCCGGTACTCGGCGCGCGAGGTGAAAAGCCGGTACGGCTCGTCCAAGCCGAGCTTCGTGAGGTCGTCGATCATCACGGCCGCGTAGGACTCGCAGCGCTCCATCACGAAGGGTTCCTCGCCTTGCACGGAGAGAGCCGCGTTCACGCCCGCCACGAGCCCCTGCGCGGCCGCCTCTTCGTAGCCGGAGGTGCCGTTGATCTGCCCGGCGAGAAACAGGCCCGGCACGCCGAGGGATTCGAGCGACAACCGCAGCTGCTCCGGAAAGACGAAGTCGTACTCGACGGCGTAGCCGGGCCGGAGCATGCGCGCGCGCGCCAGCCCCGGGATCTCGGCGAGGATCGCGCGCTGCACGTCTTCGGGCAACGAGGTCGAGAGACCGTTGATGTAGATCTCCTCCGAGTCCCATCCATCCGGCTCGAGAAAGATCGTGTGGCGATCCCTGTGGGCGAACCTCACGACCTTGTCCTCGACCGAGGGGCAGTAGCGCGGGCCGACTCCGCGGATCTGGCCGGAGTACAGAGGGGAACGATGCAGGTTTTCGCGAATGAGCGCATGAACCCGGGGGTTCGTCGCCGTCAGCCAGCAGAGGGCCTGCCGGGAGGGCAGCCGCGCCGTGCGGAACGAGAACGGCACAGGAGGATCGTCGCCCTCCTGGGCCACGCAGACCGCGTAGTCGACCGAGTCGCGGGCCACGCGCGGCGGCGTTCCGGTCTTGAAGCGCCCGAGCCGCAACCCCAGGCGCGCGAGCGCCGCCGATAGGCCCGTGGCCGCTCCTTCCCCAATGCGCCCCCCCTCGGTCCGTCGCTCCCCCGTGTGCATCAGGCCGTTCAAAAACGTTCCTGCCGTGATGACGACGGCCGCGGCCTCGATGCGATCGCCCGCCGCAGTCACGGCGCCGCGCACCCGTCCCCGCTCCTCGAAAAGGTCTTCGGCCATGCCCTCGATCAAAGCCAGGTTCGGCGTCGCGGAGAGCTTCTGCCCCGCAAGCCTCGCGTACAGTGCCCGGTCGCACTGCGCGCGCGGTCCCCACACCGCCGGGCCGCGCGAGCGATTCAGGATCCGAAACTGGATCCCGGCCGCGTCGGCGAGCCCGCCCATCAGGCCCCCGAGCGCGTCGATCTCCCGCACGAGTTGCCCCTTGGCGAGGCCTCCGATGGCGGGGTTGCAGGCCATCCGGCCGATCGCCGGAAGCGCGCCCGTCAGCAGAGCCGTCCGCCGCCCCATGCCGGCGGCCGCGTGCGCGGCCTCGATGCCCGCATGCCCGCCGCCGATGACGAGAACCTCGAACTTCACGGGGCGATTGTCCACCATCGGCAACTCCTGCACCGACTCCCCTCTCACGCGGGGGCAGATGGCGGGTTTTCTTGCGAAAGCGCTCGGCCTGCACTGGCCGGCGCCTCCGGTCATCGGGTCCGGGCCGTAGACGAGGTCACTTCCCGATACAGAACGTCGCGAAGACCCGAGCGAGCACGTCCTCCGAGGTCGTCTCCCCTGTGAGATCCGCCAGGGCGTCGAGCGCCTCGTGGCAGTGCGTGGCGGCGTACTCGGGCGAGAGCCCGTCCGCGAGCGCCACGAGCGCGTCCGCCGCCGCCTGACGAGCGCGCTCGACCAGGTCCTTCTGCCGCAGGGAGCCCAGGATCTCGGAGGATTCCTCGGTGCGGATGTCGGCGGCGATCGACTCCGAGAGAAGAGACCGGAGCTTCTCGCCCGCGTCTGGAGCGAGGCCGCAGAGCCGCACGGCTCCTTCGACGGGAGGTTTCGCGGCGGCGCAGTCCGACTTGTTGGCCACGAGGATCCGCGGCTTGCCGTCGAGACTCGACAGGATCTCCGCGTCTTCGGCCGACAGCCCCTCGCTCGCGTCGAAAACGTAGAGCACGGCGTCGGCCTTCTCCCCTTCCTCCCGCGCGCGCTCGACGCCGAGGCGCTCGATGACGTCGAAGCTCTCCCGCAGGCCGGCCGTGTCCACGAGCGTCACCGGGACGCCGCCGATATCGAGGAGCGATTCGAGCGCATCGCGCGTGGTGCCGGGGATCTCGGTCACGATGGCCCGCGCGCTGCCGGACAGCGCATTGAAGAGGGTCGATTTGCCGGCGTTGGGCCGGCCGAGGATCGCGACCCGGCAGCCGCTCGCGAGCAGCCGTCCGGTCCTGTAGCTCGCCGCGAGCCGTTCGAGCGCGTCCCGCGCCGCCGCCAGCCGCACAGGGACAGAGGGATTCACCGCCTCGCCCGCGTCCTCGGAGAAGTCGATCGCGGCGGCCAGGCCTGCCGCCGCGGAGAGAAGGTCCTCGCGCACCCGCGCGAGACGCGCCGAGAGCGAGCCCTCCAGCCGCCCCGCCGACACGCGGGCCGCGGCGGCCGTTTGCGATTGGATCAGCTCGTTGACCGCCTCGGCGCGTACCAGATCGATCTTCCCGGCGCGGAACGCGCGCTCCGTGAACTCCCCCGGACGCGCGGCGCGGGCCCCGGCCGAGAGAGCCGCCGCAATCAGGCGCTGTGCCACGGCGGGGCTGCCATGCACGGACAACTCCCCGACGTCCTCGCCCGTGAAGGAGGCGGGAGCCGCGAAGACGGTTGCGAGCCCCCGGTCGATCGGCTCGCCTGCGGCATCGCGAAACGAGACGAGATAGGGCCGCCGCGCGCGGGCGGACGTCGGGAAGCGCGGGGCAAGGCTCGAGAGGATCTTGCGTGTGTCGCGGCCCGACAGGCGGACGACCGCGAGCGCCGAACGGCCGAGCGGCGTGGCCAGGGCCACGATGGTGTCGAGGAGGGAGTCGGAATTCGCCCGCATGGCCGTTACCGGCCCTTGAGTCGAACCTCCACGCGTTTCAGGAACCCATCCCCTTCGCTCTGGGTCTCGACCTCGGCATCCTCGGAGAGCGCCAGGTGCACGAGCCGGCGCTCCCAGGGGGCCAGCGGCGGAAGCAGGTGGGGCTGCCGCGAGCGCCGCACCTCGTCGGCCGACTGCCGCGCCAGCTCCTCGAGCGCCTCCTTCCGGTGCGCACGGAAGCCCTCGGCATCGAGCCTCGGGTGCACGGGGCGGCCGGCGTGCTTGGAGGCGATGCGGCCCACGAGGACCTCCAGACCCGTCAGTCCCTCGCCATTGTTGGCGAGCAGCGGCTCGACGTCGTCGCCGAAGAGCTCGAAGAGCAGCTCGTCGCCCGAGGACTCGCGCCGCTTCGTCTCGACGAGAAGGCCCGCGGCCGAGAGAAGCTCCGTCAGCGTCGACTCGACCAGAGCCACGGCATCCGCGTCCGTCGCTCCCGGGACCGCCGACTCCCGCGCCGCCGCCGGCGCCTCTGCCGCCGGCGCCTCTAAGGTCTCGGTCGCCTCGGGCTCCGGCTCACGGCTCGCGACTTCCGGCTGACGGCCCCCCGCGTCTTCCATTTGCATTTGCACTTCGATCTCCACGACCCGCCCGCCCCAAAACGACTTCTCGTCCCGGACGACTCTGTACTTCAGCTCCGCCTCGGTCTTTCCAAGGGCCTTCGCGGCGTTTTCGACGGCTTCCTGCTCGGTTTTCGCTTCGTATCGCATCGTCTCCTTCCGGCTCAGGCGCGCGCCTGCTTGAGCGCCTTGGCGCTCTTCCCTGGCGGCGGCGCATCATCCTTCACGATCCGGTTCATCACGAGCTGCTGCACGATCGTCAGCAGGTTCGAGAACAGCCAGTAGAGCACGAGCCCCGACGGCATGTCCTTGAGGAAGAACCCCCAGACGATCGGCAAAAACATGAAAACCTTTTTTTGCGTGGGGTCGAGCGTCGACGGCGTCATCGCCTGCTGCGCGTACATCGAGACGATCATCAGGATGACGAGGACGTAGCTGCCGTCCACCGCCGAAAGGTCCTTGATCCACAGGACGAACGGCGCGTGGCGCAGCTCGATCGTGCGCGAGAGCACGTTGTAGAACGCCACCAGAATCGGCAGCTGCAACAGGATCGGCAGGCACCCGCTCATCGGGTTGTAACCCTCGGTCTGGTAGAGCGCCATCAGCTCGGCGTTCATCTTCTGCCGTTGCGCGGCGTCGGTCTTCGCCTTCTTGTATTTGTCGCGGATGACGTTCATCTTCGGCGCGAGCTTCTGCATCTTCTTCATGGACGTGTAGCTCTTGGCCGTCAGCGGAAAGAGGGCGAGCCGGATGATGAACGTCACGATCAGGATCGCCAGGCCCCAGTTGCCCATGTAGGCATACGTCTTCTTGAGCATCCACAGGAGGGGCTTGGCGAGGATGCCGTACCAGCCGAAATCGACGGTGTGCTCGAGGCCGAGGCCGTAGCTCTCCAGGATCGAGACGTCCTTGGGACCGAAGAAGGCGGAGCACTCGAGCGTCGCCCGCCCCTCCAGGCCGACAGCCAGCTCGACGGAAGGCTTGCCCTCTGGCTGCGGCACCGAAAAGGAGTAGATCCGAGCGGTCGCGGGCGTGCGGGGCACGAGGACCTCGAGGAAATAGTTGTCCTCAATGCCGGCGAACCCGCGCGCCGGGATCGTCCACGCCTGCGACTCCGCCTTGCCCGGCGCGACGAGCTCCAGCCCGTCGGTCGTGGCCGCGACGGCGGAGGCGGGCATGACGTAGCTCGACTTTCGCTCCCGATCGGTGGGATTGCGCAGGCCCGGACCTGCGAGCAGGTTAAACGGCGGCCCCGCAACCGTGATCTTGAGGTCGTAGAGGTAGCCGTCTTTGATCCGGATCTCCTTGGTAATCGCCAGCCCGCCCTCGGCCCACCGGAAGCGGACCGCGGCGGCGGACTCCCGTTCCACGACGAAGAGCGCGGCGCTCGCACGTTTGGTCGCCTCGGGATCGCCGGGAAAATCGAGTGCGAGCGGGCGCGGCAGGCCGTCGGGAAACTTGCGCACGAGCTCGAGCGGCTTCCGGTCGGCGTCCATGTGCCCGATCAGAACGAATGAGGTCAGGACCGCGCCGCGGTTGGAGAAGGTCGCCTGGAAGACATTGTTCGAGAGGGTGGTCAGCGTCTCGGCGTCCGCGGTCTCGGGGGCCTGTGGGGCCGCGGGCGCGGCAACAGGAACGGGCAGGGCGGCGGAAAGAGCCGCGGGCGTCCCGGCCGCAAGGGGCGCGGCGGGAGTGGGCGAGACGGGAACCTCCGGGCGTTTCGCCGGCTTGGGCAAAACCCACTCCCACAGGAGCAGGATGCCCAGGGAAAGACCCGCGGCCAGAAGCAGGCGTTTTTCCATCAAGGGCTCCTAGGGCACCGGATCGAGCCCGCCCCGATGGAACGGGTGGCACCGCAAAAGGCGTTTGGCCGCGAGTGCGGACCCCCGGGGGAGTCCGTGTTTCTCGACGGCTTCGCGCGCGTACACGGAGCAGGTCGGCTCGAAACGGCACGCGCGCGGGAGAAGGGGCGAGAGGAAGCGCTTGTAGGCGCCGAGCAGGGCGGCCGCCCAACGCGTCGCCGGGCTCATGGACGGGGCAGCCGCGACAGCGCCCGCGCGACTCCCGCGCGGTAATCCTCGAGGAGATCCGTGAACGCGGCGCCGGCCGCCGAAGGCCGTGCGTTGATCACCAGCGAGAGGGCAGAAGCCGGAAGGAGGGACCGGTGTCTGCGGAAGATCTCGCGCAGGCGCCGCCGGACGCGGTTGCGCGCGACCGAGTCTCCCACCCGACGCGGCACCGAGATCCCCAGTCGCGGGCGGCCGCCGGGCAGGCCGGCGAGGAGGAAGACCTGGATGTATCGTCCGGAAATGCGCACCCCGGAGGCGTAGCACTCTTCGAATTCCCTGCGTTTGCGGAGGCGGTCGTCCCGGGAGAAGGTCTCGGAGACGACCGGGCCCGAGTTCACACCGTGAGTCTTTTGCGCCCCTTGCGACGGCGGGCCGAGATGATCGCGCGCCCGGACCGGGTTCGCATGCGGACGAGAAAGCCGTGGGTGCGCTTGCGGCGCCGATTGTTGGGCTGATAGGTGCGCTTCATAAAGAGGGGGAATCCTAGGAGGGGGTGGATGGGAAGTCAAGCGGCGCAAATCGAACAGCGGATGGCTGAAAGCTGACAGCTCTGATATTCTCCCCGCCCCCCGGAGAGCCACCGGGCTTCCACAGCTGTGGAAAACGTGTGGAAATCAGAGATGTCGAAATGACAGAGATCTGGAGCTCCATTCTCAAGCAGATCGAGGACAAGCTCGATTCCAAGGAGCTGAAGACCTGGTTTGGGCCGACCCGCCAGGTGCAGTTCGAAGAGACTGCCGGGGCGGGCGTCCTGACTGTCTCGGTTCCGTCGCGGGTTTTTGCCGACTGGATCGAGTCCAAGCACGGGCCGCTCCTGGCGCGCGAAGCCGCGGCGGCAGGCTTTCCGGAGCTCGAGATCCGATTCGAAGCCGGGACCGACGAACGGGCGGGAGCGACTCCACTGGCGGCACCCGGCACGGCCAGCCCGCCGCGGACCCACCCCGCCAACCCCCGGTTCACGTTCGAGAACTTCGTCGTCGGATCCTCCAACCAGTTCGCCCACGCCGCCGCGCGCGCCGTCGCGGAATCGCCCTCGCGCTCGTACAACCCGCTGTTTCTGTACGGCGGGGTGGGCCTCGGGAAGACGCACCTGATGCACGCGATCGCGCAGGAGATCCTGATCCGCAATCCCGACGCCAAGGTCCTGTACCTCTCGGCGGAGCGTTTCTTAAACGACCTCATCAACGCGCTCCGATTCGAGCGCATGCACGAGTTCAAGCGGCGCTATCGCGAGCTCGACGTGCTCCTGATGGACGACGTCCAGTTCATCGCGGGAAAGGACTCGACTCAGGAAGAGTTCTTCCACACCTTCAACGCCCTGCATGACGCGCAGAAGCAGATCGTCGTGACCTCCGACGCTCTGCCCAAAGAGATTCCCACTCTCGAGGAGCGGCTGCGGTCCCGGTTCGAGTGGGGGCTGATCGCCGACATCCAGCCGCCGGATCTCGAGATGAAGATCGCGATTATCCGCAAGAAGGCGGCCGCCGAAAGGGTCGAGATCCCCAATGACGTCGCGATGTTCATGGCCGGGACTGTCAAGTCCAACGTTCGGGAGCTCGAGGGCCGGTTGAACCGGGTTATGGCCTTCTCCTCCCTGACCGGGAAGCCCGTCTCCCTCGAGCTCGCAAGAGAGACCCTGCGCGACATCATGGGGACGGAGGAGCATCGGGCCGTACCCGCGGAGATTCTAAAGACCGTGGCCTCCCACTATGGCCTCCGGGTGTCGGACATGAAGGCAAAATCCAACGCCAAGCCTGTGGCCTTCCCCCGCCAGGTGGCCATGTACCTCTGCCGGAAGCTGACGGAGCTGTCCTACCCGGAGATCGGCCGGCTCTTCAACGACAAACACCACTCGACCGTCATGCACTCGGTCGAGAAGATCGAGCACATGATCGAGGACGACGCCGATTTCCGCAGGGTCGTCGACGGATTCCTGCAGCCCTACCGCTGAGCGCAACGAGCGGCGGCGGCGCTTTTCCGCGAAGCCGTTTTCCACACGCTGCCAACACGTCTCGCCCGGGCGCGTCTCTGTGGAAGGCGGGGAAGGGGATCCACAGGAGAGGCATGAGTTTTAACCCCATTTTTATTGGGTTTTTTGCATACTCTCGATTCTTCATCGCACCTACGAATGCGACTAAGTGTGATAGACTTTTTTCTCTTTCCGGAGGTGTTTGAGTCCCATGGAATTGACCGTGCGGCGGGGCGACTTCTTGAACGAGCTGACCCTCATGCAGGGAGTCGTCGAGAGGAAAAACACGATCCCGATCCTCTCGAACATTTTGCTCAAAGCCGCCGACGGGCACCTGAGCTTCACCTCGACGGATCTCGACCTGACCCTGCTTTCCCAGGCGGAGGCGAAGGTCTCCCGGCCGGGTAGTGTCACGGTCCCGGCCCGAAAGCTCTTCGATTTAATCCGCAACCTCCCGGAAGCCGACGTCGTGTTGAAGTTGATGGACAACCACTATCTCGGCGTGACCTGCCAGAGGTCGAGCTTCCGGCTGGTCGCCCAGCCGGCCGAGGACTTTCCGACCGTTCCGAAGGTGGAAGCCAAGAAGGGTGTCTCATTCCCGCTCGATCTCTGGAAGAGACTGACCCGTAAGGTCTTATACGCAGTCTCTGCCGAGGAGACGCGCTTCCAACTGATGGGGGCGTTACTCAAGGACAAGGGCAAGGAGTTCGAGCTCGTCGCCACCGACGGTCACCGCCTGGCGCTCATCAACTTCCCCAAGGACGACCCCAAGGCGACGATTCCCAACGTCCTGATCCCCAAGAAGGCTCTGGCCGAAATCCTCAAGATGGACGGCGGGGCCGACGCCCGCCTCGAGATCCGGCACTCGGAGAATCATCTGCTTTTCACCGTCGGCAGCCGCCAGCTCGTGGCGCGGCTTCTCGACGTGAACTTTCCCGACTACGAAAAAATCCTTTCAAAAAACAACGACCGCGTGGCCACTGCCCCTACGATCGTGACCAAGGATGCGATTCGCCGTGTCTCGCTCTTTTCCTCGGAGCGCTCGCGCGGCGTGAAGCTCTCTTTCGAGAAGGGGCTCCTCACGGTCGCTTCGGCCAGCCAGGAGCTCGGCGACGGAACCGAGACGCTCGACGTCGCTTTCGAGGGGGAGCCGCTTTCGATCGGCTTGAATGCGCAGTACCTCCTGGATTTCCTCGAGGAAGCCGAGACCGAGAGCGTGCGCCTGGAATTAAAGGACGAGAACACCCAATGCCTCTGCCAGCCGGAGGGAGGCATCGAGGGAGCCTCTCGATACCTCTATGTCGTAATGCCGATGCGCCTCTGACATTTCGCCTTTCGAGGTGGGACACTACCGCTTGTTGCTTTCCGAGATTTCGAACCAGGGCTTCCGAAACCTCTCCCCTGACCCCGTCTCCTTTGGAGGGGGTGTCACGCTCATCACGGGAGAGAACGCGCAGGGCAAGACCAACCTCCTCGAGGCGGTGGCAGTCGTGTGCGGGCAGCGCTCGTTCCGCGGCGCAGCGCCCGCCGATATGGCGCGGGACCGCGAACGCTTTTCCGTCGCCGCCCTTGTCGAAGGCCGCGCCGGAGCGGACCGCCTGGAGATCTCGTGGTCGAGCGCAGAGGGGCGGCGGTTCCAGCGCGGCGGCAAGCCTGCGGGGTTCCGCGAGGTCTCGACCGCGGCGCCCGCAGTCTTCCTGGGTATGGAGCACCGGGAGCTCCTGACCGGAGGGCCGGCGGGACGCCGGCGGTTTCTCGACCGGCTGGTGCTGGGATTGCGGCCGGCCGGCGGCGACGATCTGGTCCGATACGCGACGGCGCTAAGGCATCGCAACTCGCTTCTCTCGAGCTCCCGGGCCGGCCGCGCGGCGGCGGCAGGAGAGTTCGAGGCCTGGACCGAGGAGCTTTGCCTGGCCGGCTCCGCGGTGCGCCGGCACCGCAACGCCGCGCTCGCGAGCTGGGCAGAGATCTTCCGGGAGCTGACCCGCACGGCGGGCGGCGACTACGCCGCCATCCGGGCCGCGTGCACGGCCGCCGACGAGTCGCCGGACGCGCTGCGCGCCGACTGCCAGAGACTCCTGTCCCTCGAGCGCCGGCGTGGATACTCGCTGGCCGGGCCGCATCGCGACGACCTCGTGTTCGAGCGCCGGGGTCTGCCGCTCTCCGCGCAGGCGTCGGCCGGCGAGATCTCCCGGACCGTGGCGCTCGTCAAGCTCGCGGAGTGGAGGGCACTCCACCGGGCCGCGAGCGAGCCCCCCCTCTTCGGCGCGGACGACTTCGACGCGGGCCTCTCGGAGGGTTGGGTGGAAGATTTCTTCGACGCGCTGCCGGAAGGCGCGTCCGTGCTGCTGACGACAGCGGCGGCGCCGGCGCGGTGGGCGCGACGTGCGTCGTCCGTGCTCGAGGTCCGAGGCGGAGGCGTCTCGAGGGTGCGCGCGCTCCGCGCGGTCGAGGCGGCGGGAGTCTGATGAGCAGCAACGCCTACACCACCGACTCGATCAAGCTCTTGAAGGGCCTCGAGGCTGTGCGCAAACGCCCCGGCATGTACATCGGGGACACGGACGACCTCTCGGGCCTCCACCACATGGTGTTCGAGCTCGTCGACAACTCGATCGACGAGGCCCAGGTCGGCTACTCCGACCACGTGGCCGTGACCATCCATGCCGACAACTCGGTCACCGTCGAGGACAACGGCCGCGGCATCCCGGTCGGGATGCACAAGGAGCACAAGCGCGAAACGCTCGAGATCATCATGACGGACCTGCACTCGGGCGGGAAGTTCGACGACAACTCCTACAAGGTCTCGGGCGGCCTCCATGGCGTCGGCGTTTCAGTCGTCAACGCGCTCTCGAGAAGGCTCGAGGTCGAGGTCCGGCGCGAGGGGAAAGTCTGGCAGCAGGTCTACGAGCAGGGGCGCCCGGCCGCGCCGATCAAGGCCGTCGGCACTTCCAAGAAGACCGGCACGACGATCACGTTCTGGCCCGACCCCGAGATCTTCTCCGTCACGGAGTTCCACTTCGACAGCCTGTCGCAGCGCCTGCGCGAGCTCTCGTTCCTGAATCCGGGCGTGCGCATTTCGATCGTCGACGAGCGCAGCGAGAAGAGGCACGACTTCGCCTACGAAGGCGGCATCAAGTCCTTCGTCGAGCACCTGAACAAGGCCAAGCAGCCGATCAACGACAAGGTGATCTTCTTCCTCGACGTGAGAAACGGCACGGGGGACTTGAAACGCGATACCGAAAAGGAGCGCGTCGAGGTCGCCCTGCAGTGGAACGAGGGGTACGCGGAGACGCTCTTCTCCTTTACGAACACCATCAACAACCGCGACGGCGGCACGCACGTCGAGGGCTTCAAGACCGCGTTGACGCGCGCGATCCAGCGGTACGCCGAGCAGAACGGGGCCACCAAGGCGCTGAAGGAGACCGCGCTCTCGGGCGACGACTGCCGCGAGGGCTTGACCGCGGTCATCTCGGTCAAGGTCCGGGACCCCAAGTTCTCCTCACAGACCAAGGACAAGCTGGTCTCCTCCGAGGTCAAGACGTGGGTGCAGCAGGTCGTCTACGAGAAGCTCGGCTCCTACCTCGAGGAGAACCCCCGCGTCGGGCGCAAGATCGTCGAGAAGATCGTCGAGTCGGCGCGCGCCCGCGAGGCCGCCCGGAAGGCCCGCGAGCTCGTGCGCCGCAAGGGGGCACTCGACTCGGGGGCGCTGCCCGGAAAGCTCGCCGACTGCCAGGAGAAGGATCCGGCCTTCTCGGAGATCTTCATCGTGGAGGGCGACTCGGCCGGCGGTTCGGCCAAGATGGGGCGCGACCGGCGCTCCCAGGCCATCCTGCCGCTGCGCGGAAAGATCCTGAACGTCGAGAAGGCGCGCCTGGACAAGATGCTCGCCTCCGCCGAGATCCGCACGCTCATCACCGCGCTCGGCGCCGGGATCTCCACGGACTTCGACGCCGGAAAGATCCGGTACCACAAGATCGTGATCATGACCGACGCCGACGTGGACGGCTCGCACATCCGCACGCTGCTCCTGACGTTCTTCTTTCGGCACATGGCCGCGATCATCGAGAAGGGCTACCTCTACATCGCGCAGCCGCCGCTCTACAAGGTCGCCGAGGGCAAGAAGGAGACCTACCTGAAGGACGAGAAGGAAATGTCGAAGTTCCTCCTCGGCCGGCTCGGCGAGGACCGCTCGCTCACCTCGGAGATGTCCGGCGGCACCGTCGCCGGCGCCAGGCTCGCGGCCCTGCTCGAGAAGATGGAAGAGTACCGTACCCACGTCTCCAAGCTCGGGCTGCGCGGCATCCCCGAGGGCCTCGTGCGCGCCCTGCTCGACGGCGGGATGACCTCGAAGGCTGAGTTCACGGACAACAAGAAGGTCGAGGAGCTCGCCAAAGCCGTGCGGGTTTTCGGCGTCGACAAGGCCGAGGTCGTCGCCGACGAGGAGCACTCGGTCTGGGCGCTCGAGATCATGCGGCGAGTCAACGGCGTGCCGCGCTCGGCGCGGATCGACGCCGACTTCGTCTCGGGCTTCGAGTTCAAGCGGATCCGCGAGACCGCCAAGGCCATCGGCGGGTTTCTAGACGGCCCCTACGTCGTGACGAAGAACGGCGAGGTCGAGAAGCACGAGACCCTCGCCGGCGTCGTCGACGCGATCTACGAGTCGGCCAAGAAGGGCCTGCAGATCAACCGCTACAAGGGCCTCGGCGAGATGAACCCCGAGCAGCTCTGGGACACGACGATGAACCCCGAGACGCGGCGCCTGCTCCAGGTCGCCGTCGAGGACCCCGTGGAAGCCAACGAGGTGTTCTCGATCCTGATGGGCGACGCCGTCGAGCCCCGGCGCGAGTTCATCGAGCAGAACGCGTTGAATGTGAGGAACCTGGATATCTGACGGCTCGGGTCGGCTGTCGACTGTGAACTGTTAACTTCTCATGAGCTCCAACCTCCTGACCCCCGACGAAAGAGTCCCCGTCACCATCGAAGACGAGGTGCGGCGGTCGTACCTCGACTACGCCATGTCCGTCATCATCGGGCGGGCGCTGCCGGACGTGCGCGACGGGTTGAAGCCCGTCCACCGCCGCTGCCTCTATGGCATGTGGGAACAGGGCAACCTTCACAACAAGCCCTACCGCAAGTCCGCACGCATCGTCGGCGACGTTCTCGGCAAGTACCACCCGCACGGCGAAAGCGCGGTCTACGACTCGGTCGTGCGCATGGCGCAGGAGTTCTCGCTGCGGTATCCGCTCGTGGACGGCCAGGGCAACTTCGGCTCGATCGACGGCGATAACGCGGCGGCCATGCGCTACACCGAGGTGCGTCTGACGCGCCTTGCCGGCGAGATGCTCGGCGACGACATCGACAAGGAGACGGTCGACTGGACCCCGACCTATGACGGCTCCCTCCTCGAGCCGAAGGTCCTGCCGGCGAAGTTCCCGAACCTGCTCGTCAACGGGTCGACCGGCATCGCCGTGGGTATGGCGACGAACATCCCGCCTCACAACCTCTCGGAGGTCATCGACGCCACGGTCGAGCTCATCAAGCACCCCGAGGCGACGCTCGGCCAGCTCATGCGCAAGCTCCCGGGGCCGGACTTCCCGACCGCCGGCTTCATCCACGGCGCCGAGGGCATTCGGGACGCCTACAAGACCGGACGCGGCTCGGTCCAGGTGCGCGCCAAGGCCATGATCGAGAAGACGGCCCGTGGCGACAAGGAGTCGATCGTCGTCACGGAGATTCCCTACCAGGTCAACAAGGCGAAGCTGATCGAGCGGATCGCCGAGCTCGTCCACGAGAAGAAGCTCGAGGGAATCGCCGACCTGCGCGACGAGTCCAACCGCGAGGGCATCCGCGTCGTCGTGGAGTTGAAGCGCGGCGAGAACGCGCAGGTGATCCTCAACAAGCTATACGCGTTGACCCCCATGCAGTCGACCTTCGGGATCATCTTCCTCGCGATCGTCGAGAACCAGCCTCGGGTCCTGCCCCTTCACGATCTGCTCCGCCATTTCATCGACCACCGCAAGACCGTCGTCATCCGGCGGATTCAGTACGATCTGAAGAAGGCCGAGGAGCGCGCGCACCTGCTGCGCGGCCTCGCTCTCGCGCTCGCCAACCTCGACCTCGTGATCAAGGTCATCCGTGCGTCGAAGGACCCGAAGGAGGCCAAGGAGCGCCTGATTTCCGAGATCTCGATGACCCGGGCGGCGCTCGAGAAGTTCATCGGCACCGCGTTGGCCGACGACGCCGCGAAGACGAAGGGGACCGAGCTCCTCCACCTCGACGACGTGCAGGCGCAGGCGATCCTCGACATGCGCCTCCACCGGCTGACGGGCTTGGAGCGCGAGAAGATCGTGGCCGAGTTCAAGGAAGTCCTTGCCCTCATCGCGAAACTGAAGGAGATCCTGGGCTCCGAGAAGCTCGTCCTCGACATCATCGTCGAGGAGCTGCAGCAAATCAAAAAGCAGTTCGGCGACGAGCGGCGCACCGAGATTGTCGCCGAAGCATCGGACATCGACATCGAAGACCTGATCGTGGAGGAGGACATGGTCATCACCGTGTCCCGCGGCGGCTACATCAAACGCTCTCCCCTCTCGCTGTACCGCGCGCAGCGGCGCGGCGGCAAGGGCCGCATCGGCGCCACGACCAAGGAAGAGGACCTCGTCGAGCACCTCTTCGTCGCCTCGACGCACGCCTACATCCTCGCCTTCACCTCCACGGGGCGCATGCACTGGATCAAGGTCTACGATCTGCCGCAGCTGGGCCCGGCGACGCGCGGCAAAGCGATCGTCAACCTCCTGAACCTCGGG
>JBKJWL010000225.1:0-28715 GCA_046716885.1 Thermoanaerobaculia bacterium
AGGCCTAGCTGCAGCCACACCAACGGGGCCGCCAGCACGAGGCCAATGCCGACCCCGAGCGCCCCAAGGACCATTCCTTTCCGGACAACCATTCTCAGGACTTCGCTTTTCTGGGCGCCCAGCGCCATGCGGATTCCAATTTCATTGGTGCGCCGCGCGACCGTGTAGGCCGTTACCCCGAAGACTCCTACCGCAGCCAAAGCCAGCCCCAAACCCGCGAAGGTGCCCATGAGGATGTTCATCAGGCGGCCGGCGGCGCCGGATTCGGCGATGACCTGGTTCATGGTTTGGACAGCAGTGATGGGTTGGTCTTTGTCCACGCCCCACACGGCTCGGCGCAACATCGGGGCGACGGCCGCCGGGTCAAAGCTCGTCCGGACGACGAGAGTCATCACAGAGGATGGCTTCTGGGGATAAGGCTCGTAGGTCTGGGGCATATCGTTCCGCTGCCCTAACCTCACGTTACCTACTACGCCTACGATGTCACTCCAATCCGGTCGGTCCGAGCCGCTGGTGTCGAGCCGAATGCGCTTACCGATGGGCTCCTCATTCGGGAAGTGACGCCGAACAAATGCCTGGTTTACGAGGGCCACCGGCGGCGCCTGCGCGGTGTCAGAAGGCAAGAAGTTGCGGCCGCGAATCAGCGGGACCCGCAGCGTGCGAAGATAATCGGGGCTGATCGCGTAGTAATCCGTCCGCGCCCTCTCCGTGAGTGACATTGCATGCTGGCCCTCGATGCTAAACGTGACGATGCGCTCGGGCCCCAGGGTACTCGTGGCGCCCGCCGAATTGACGCCGGGAAGCGCTTCGAGGCGCTGGATGGCTTCCTGGAAGAAGGCCGCTTGCTTGGAGGGATCTTTGTAGCGCGCGCTGGAAAGAGAGATGTTTGCCGTCAAGACCTGATTCGGGTCAATTCCGAAATCAGCGTGAACTCTGTCGATAAATTCCTGGACGAAAAATCCTGCTCCGATCAGGAGCACCAGCGCCAGGGCGATTTCCGCGGTCACCAGGACACTGTGTGTCCGGTTACGGGCCCGGCTCTGCGAACTCGCCCGGCCACCTTCTTTGAGATTCGATTGGAGGTTAAGGGCCGAATGGTGAAAAGCCGGCGCCAAGCCGAAAAGGATGGCTGCGAAAACCGATATGCCGAATGTGAAGGCCAGCACGGTATGATCGATGGTCACTTCGTGCGCTGTCGATCGAACGTCGTCGATCCCGCTGAGGCCGCTACGGAACAAGTCCACACCCCAAAAAGCAAGCAGCAGGCCCAGCGCGCCGCCAGCGAAAGCGATCAGGAGGCTCTCGACGAGCAATTGGCGGACCAGGCGGAAACGACCCGCGCCCAGCGCCGCGCGGACTGCGAACTCTCTTTGGCGCCCGGCGGCGCGGGCAAGCTGCAGGCTCGCAATGTTGGCGCAGGCAATGAGCAGGACAAAGATGACCACTCCCATCAGCAGCCTCATGCCAATCCGAAACTCATCGGCAATGTAGTGCTGGATGGACATTGCCGTGGCGCTCCAACCCTTGCTCGTGCCGGGGTAAGCTTGCTCGGAGCGTTGGGCGAGAGCCGCCATCTCCGCTTTTGCCGTATCAATGCTTACTCCCGATTTCAAGCGAGCCATGACGGTCAGGCGGCGGTCCTGGCGGGCTGCGGGGAGAATGCTCTCCGGGGCGAGGACGAGCGGCGTCCACAATTG
Organism: Thermoanaerobaculia bacterium; assembly: GCA_046716885.1. Lineage (GTDB taxonomy): Bacteria > Acidobacteriota > Thermoanaerobaculia > UBA5066 > Gp7-AA6 > DAHUXD01. The sequence goes on from JBKJWL010000225.1 coordinate 1,698, forward strand.
CGGGCCGCCGTACACGTCCAGCCGGTAGCTGCTGGGCATGACACCGATCACTGTGTAGCTTTCGTCATTGAGGCGCGCGGTCGTTCCGACCACGCTGGGGCTGGAACCGAATCGACGTTGCCACAAGGCGTCGCTCAGGATGACGACCTGCGCGTGACCCGGCTGGTCCTCATCGGGCAGGAAGGTCCGTCCCAGGGCGGGCGACGCACCCAGCATTTGGAAATAACTTGCGGACACTCGCGTCCCGCTGAGCCTCTCTGGATCACCCTTTCGGGTAAGAGCAAAATCGCTCCACTCGCTGGCAACCATGTCCTCGAAGGCATGGCTCTGCTCCCGCCAGGCAACAAAATCAGGGGCCGAAACGGGGTTGCGGTCCCATCCCCATCCCGGTCCCTTGGCAGGGTCGACGGTCACGACCACAACCACGCCGGCAGGGTCTTTGATGCGCGGAGGCCGCAACATCAATCCGTTCACTAGGCTGAAGATGGTCGTATTGGCTGCGATTCCAAGCGCCAGCGTCACGACCGCCACCGCCGTGAAGCCAGGGTTGTTGCGCAGCATCCGAAGGCCAAATCGAATGTCTTGCAGCAAAGTTTCCATGGAAGGAGCCCTCGGGTCGGTGAAAAGCAAATCTACTGCCACATGGGCTTCGGTGTAAGTCATTAAGCTGCCTAACGATACGAAGCGACGATTCCCCAAGTTTGCGTGGCCATGTCCGATGTTGGGACGCCTTTGTCCGAAGCTGGGACAGCCTGTTATCGCCTTTTCTCGCGTGAGCTGCGCCCCAAGAACTGGTCAAGCGCAAATGAACTCTTCGCCCTAATTCTGGCTATTCTGTGGGGAGGAGAGATGCGCAGGAGTCGATTTTCGAGGGAGCGGGTCGTCACGAAGGAGGCGGGGCAACCGTGAACTCTTGAACTCTCCAGAGATGTGGAAGAGTTCGCGGTCCGCCCTTGACTCTTTCCTGCGCTGTTTCTGAGCGGCCATTGACATCCCGCTCGCTCAGCCGTTCACGGGGTTGGCTCCTTTGCGGTGGAGGCAGCTGAAATAGCGGTGACAGCGGGGTGGCGCCGAATGCGGGAGTGAGAATCGTCAAGCGGGCGTGGACGGAAATCGAGCCCGTCTTTATTGCTCGATCTCGCTCCCTGACGTTCAATCGCTCTCAGCGGAAAATGGCCCCGGTCGCCTTGCCAAGTTGGAAGGCGCGGGTTCGATCCCCCTGGGTGATCGGCCGCGTCGACCAGCGCGGCATAGAATCCCCCATCCGATGACACTCCCAGCCGGATCCCGTCTCGGCCCCTATGAGATCGTCTCGCCGATCGGGGCGGGAGGGATGGGTGAGGTGTACCGGGCGAAGGATGCGCGCCTGGGGCGCGAGGTGGCCGTCAAAGTGATCCCGGAGCGCCTGGCTTCGGACCCGGACCTGCTCTCCCGCTTCGAGCGCGAGGCCCGGGCGGTCGCCGCGCTATCCCATCCGAACATCGTCACGATCCACGACGTGGGGAGAGATCGGGAGGTCTCGTACGCGGTGACGGAGCTTCTCGAGGGAGACACGCTCCGCGTCCGGATTGCCCAGTCTCCGTTCGCCTGGCAGAAGGCGGTCGGAATCGCCGTCTCCGTCGCGGACGCTCTCGCGGCGGCGCACTCGCGAGGAATCATCCACCGCGACGTCAAGGCCGACAACGTATTCCTCACGTCGGATGGAAGAGTGAAGCTGCTCGATTTCGGCCTGGCACGCTGGAAGTCGCCGCTCCTCGACGCGCCTGAGACTTCCGTCCCGACGGCTGTGGGGGCGACCGAGCCCGGCATTGCCATGGGCACCGTCGGATACATGTCGCCCGAGCAGGTGCGCGGGGAGCCAGCCGACGTCGCGAGTGACATCTTCTCGCTGGGATGCCTGCTCTACGAGCTCGTGGCCGGCCGTCCACCCTTTCCAGGACGGACGGGGGCCGAGATCATGGCTTCGACGCTGCGTGATGAGGCGCCAGACCTGTCGGAATCGAGCCCCGACTCGCCGCCGGAGCTCTCCCTCATCATCGCCCACTGCCTGGAAAAGAACCCCGAGGAACGCTTCCAGTCCGCGCGGGACCTCGCGTTCGACCTGCGGGCGGTGCTCGCCGCGTCGGCGGGGCGACGAACGTCTTCCGGAAAGGGCCGCGGAGCCATCGATTCGCTCGCGGTTCTTCCGTTCGCCAACGCCAGCGGAGACGCTGACGCCGAGTACTTGAGCGACGGCTTGACCGAGACGATCATCGGCAAGCTCTCGCGGCTGCCGAACCTGCGCGTGATGGCGCGCAGCACCGTTTTCCGCTTCAAAGGCAAAGACGTGGATCCTCTCGCGGCGGGGCGCGAGCTCAACGTCCGTGCGCTTCTGACGGGCCGGCTCTTAAAGCGCGGCGAGAGCCTCGTGGTGCGGTCCGAGCTCGTGGATCTCGCCGACGGGTCGCAGCTCTGGGCCGGCCAGTACAGCCAGCCGCTCTCCGAGATCGTTCGCCTCGAGGAGGAGATCGCGGGCCAGATCGCGGAGAACCTTCGACCCCGGTTGACGGGTGAACAGAAGGAGCGCGTGGGACGGCGCTACACGGAGAGCGCCGAGGCCTATCGTCTGTACCTTCAGGGGCGCTTTTTCTGGAACAAACGGACCGCCGACGGACTGCGTCGCGGCATCGAGTACTTCCGGCAGGCGATCGAGGCCGATCCGAGCTACGCCCTCGCCTACGTCGGGCTCGCCGACGCCTACGACGTGCTCGGCTTCTACACCGTGCTCGCGCCGCGCGAGGCCTTTCCAAAGGCCAAGGCCGCGGCCCTACGAGCTTTGGAGATCGATCCCGAGCTGGCGGAAGCGCGGGCGTCGCTCGCCTACGCGACGCATTACTTCGACTGGAACTGGGCAGGCGCCGAAGAGGAGTACCAACGCGCGTTCGCTCTGAATGCGAACTACCCGGTCACACACCTCTGGCACGTCAATCTCCTGGCTACGATGGGGCGCTTCGAAGAGGCGCTGGCGGAGTCTCGGCGTGCACAGGACCTCGATCCCTTGTCTCTGATCTTTAGCCTGGTCCAGTCCTGGGTCTACTACTACGCGCGCCGGTACGACGAGGCGATCGCCCAGATCCAGAAGTCCCTGGAGATGGATCCGACATTCGTCGTGTCGCACTGGTATCTGGGCTTCTGCTATGAGCGCAAGGGAATGGAACAGGAGGCGCTCAGTGAGGTCCAGGAGGCGGTCCGGCTCTCCGGCGGCGACCCTCTCTATCTCGCCGCGCTCGGCCGCGTCCAGGCGACGTTCGGCCGCACGGCCGAGGCGGAGGCGACGCTCGCCCTTCTCGACGAGATGGGAAGCACACGGTACGTGTCTTCCTACTACGTCGCTGCAATCCCGGCGGCGCTCGGCGACCGCGACCGGGCGTTCGCGCGTCTCGAGAAGGCCGTGGAGGAGCGTTCCCACGGCCTGACCTTTCTCTTAGTCGACCCCGGAGTCGACCCGTTGCGCTCCGACCCACGCTTTGACGATCTGTTGCGCCGAGTCGGACTGCCGATAAGACGATGATGATCCTCGCCGTCGGTACGAGGCCGCGCGATTTCCGCGGGCGAACCACGCCTGGAGGGCCTTCTCTTCTTGCCAAGGTGGAACTCGCGGGTTCGACCCCGTTTCCCGCTCCAATCCACGTCGGACCAAGTCAGAGGCCGCACGAGGGCGTTATCTCATGGTCTGGTTCGGCGTTCGGGAGCCCCTGCGGTTTCGCCCTCGAGCGACGATCCGCTCGATTTCGGTCCTGGTGACCCCGGGTTACGTTATGCTTTTGTGCTCCGATGACGACCGATTACGACGAGAAGCGCGAACCCCTCGCTGGCAACGGCACAGACGGGCTTGGGCGCGCCGATCGGGATCCCGCCGACGAGGCCGTCGGCGCTGACCAGCGCTTGGCCGCTCAGGCGATGGCTCGTGAGCGGTCCGAGGTGGGAAGACTCCAGCAACTCCTCGAGGAGCGAACGCAGGCGCTGTCGATCGCGAACGAGACGCTCGACCTGAAAGACGAGTTCCTCGCGATCGTCAGCCACGACCTGCGGAACCCGTTGAACGCGATCGCGCTGAACACCCAGCTCCTCGAGCGTCTCGTCGCGTCGGGCGACCCTCGCCTCGGCAGAATCTCTCGGAGCCTCGATTCGTCGATCGCCCAGATGCAGCGGATCATTTCGGATCTCCTCGACCTGGCCGCGATCCAGGCGGGGAAGCTTTCGGTTCAGCTGCAGCCCGGCGACGCCCGGAGTCCGATCGAAGAGTCGGTCGCGAGCTTCCGTTCGGTCAGCGCGGAGAAGTCAATCGCACTCGAGGCCGAGGTCGGGCCCCATCCGCTTCCTGCGCGCTTCGACCCGGGCCGCATCGTCCAGGTCCTCGACAACCTGATCCACAACGCGTTGAAGTTCACTCCGAACGGCGGCCGGATTTCCGTGGAAGGGCGGAGGACGGACAACGTTGTTGAGATCCGCGTTCGCGATACCGGACTCGGCGTGAAATCGGAGGAGATCTCGGTGATCTTTGACCGCTTCCGGCAGGTGGAGAAGCGGGGGAGGCGCGCGCTAGGGCTCGGCCTCTATATCTCCCGCTCGATCGTCGAGTCGCACGGCGGTAGGATCTGGGCGCAGAGTGTTCCGGGAGAAGGAAGCACCTTCCTGTTCACGCTCCCGCCGGCGTAGTCGTCGGCGGCCTTTTCAATCCGCCACACACGCGCTCGAGGACGGCGACGAGCTTCTCGAACCTCAGCGGTTTCCAAAGGAATCCGTGGACTCCGGGAAAGCGGTTGTCCATGCCTTCGTCGCTGGCTGTGACGACGACGACGGGAATGCGCGAAAGACGTTCGTCCGCGAGCTGATTCACGCGAAACTCCCATCCATTCATCACCGGCATCTCGAGATCCAGCAGGACGAGACAGGGGGCTGCTGACTCATTGAGGTAGTCGAGAGCCTCTCGTCCGTTGGCGGCCTGCACATTGCCAAATCCTACCAGGTCGAGCATCGCGCAGAGGGCCTCCCGCTGCTCGGGGTCGTCTTCCACCACCAAAACGGGCAACGCCGATTTCGTATCCGCGGGAAACTGGCTTGTCTCTATCAAGTTGTCTCTCCGATGCTAAGTGAAGCACGAAACGAGCCAAGTGGGCGACGGCGTCGAGTGCCCCCGGTGACAGCATCCGGTCAGGCGCCTTGCGGGAGGGATGGTCCTCAGTACCGCCAGCTCTTCAGGTCCGCCCCCGCCGGCGCGCTCTTCTCGATCCTCTCGACGATCTTCGGCGCGAACATCTGGTGGTAGCGCAGGCGCGAGATGGCGTTCGGGCGCGTGGAATCGCCGTTCCAGCAGTGCTCGGCCCGGTCGCCGTACGCGACCTCGCCGGCGTAGGGGGGGTCCGTGGTGCCCTCGAGGAATTCCTCGGCGAGGTACACGGCGTTGTTCAGGTAGTAGTTGTCCATGTCGCCGACGTATATGTGGATCTTGCCTTCGAGCTTCTTGCCGAGGCCTTTGTTCCAGTCCCGCCGCAGGATGTGGACGAGGTCGTAGTTCTCTCTCCAGTGCGCGGCCACTGTCTTGTCGATGACGCCCGTGCGCTTGTCCCAGATGCGCCGGGGATACCCGTCGGACCCGACGGGGGAGTAGACGGCCTCCCAGATGTCCCACTGGCCGCCCGAGCGGCTCTTCGTGCCGAGCACGAGCTCCAGGCGGTTGGTCTGCTCGATCGTCGCCTGGAGATGCCCCAGCCAGTTTCGATGGGCGGGCGTCGCGACTCTCCCCCAGGGCCCTTCCCATGAATAGGCGTTCCTGTCCTCGTAGATGTTCACGACCGTGTACTGCCGAAAGTCGATCGGGTCGGGGCAGGCGGCCCAGCAGCCGTTGTAAGCATCCGGGTAGAGGATCTGCGCCGCGAGCGCCTCCCAGCCTCCCGTCGAGCCGCCGTACATGAAGCGCGCCCAACCGGCGCCTAGCGCCCGGTACTTCTTCTCGAGATACGGGAGCAGCTCGTGGGTGATCGCGTCTCCGTAGGGGCCGAGGTTCTGCGAGTTCACCGCGTAGGAGTCGTCGTAGTACGGGTTCGCGTGCTGGATCTCGACGAGCAGGTAGCGTGGATAGCCGGGCCCGGTCCAGTCTTTGAAAAACTGGTAGGCATGCTCCTGCTGGATGCGGTTGTACCCCTCGAGCTTGAAGCGCTCGGAGTAGTCGGGCTTGAGGTTGGGGTCGGGCGGCTCCTCGCGGAACCCGCCGATCGTGTCGGGGAAGTGGCCGTGGTTGATGACGAGCGGGTAGCGGGCATTCGGATGCGCGTCGAAGCCCTCGGGCAGAAGGATGTGCGCGCCCAGGTACATGGGTCGCCCCCAGAATTTCGACAACCGCTCGGAGAGGATCTTTTCGTGCTTGACGTATTTCGTCGTGGGCGGGTCGGGGATCGGGGGGATCACCTGGTCGAGCGCGATCGCGATCGTGTCGGGCTTGACGGGATCGATCGTGATCTCCTGCGGCGTGGAATAAAGATTGCCGGGCGCCTTGCTCCATTGCTGCCCCTCGCCGCGGTCCATCGGCAGCTTGACCGTGTGCCCGTCCGCCCGGCGGAAGGTCTCGTAGCGGTGGAGGAGCGCCTGCACACGATACGTGCCGGGCGGAAGGGCCGCTAGACTCTCGGCAGGAAATCCGAGCACGTCGCCGGAGAAGACGGCCTCCTGTCCGGGTTTCCAGCCTTCGACGTCGACCCCGAAAACCTGCTGGCTCCTGAGGGCGTCGTCCGAGATCTGGAGGCGCGGCTCCTCTTTGGGGTCCTTCGAGAGAAGAAGCAGGACGCGCCCGTCGAGCGGCTCCCGACTCTTGTCCACGCCGTAGGTCACGGCGAAACGGATTTTCGCGGTCTCCGCGGGCCGCGCGAGACCGGTCAGCGATGTGACGCAGAGGACCGCGAGCGAGAGGAGCGAGAAGAGTCCTGCGGTTTTCATCGTGCGAGTCCCTCCGTGACGGATTCTATCGGGGAGGGCGTGTGCCAGAATCCGAACCGGAGGTCCCCATGAAATCGAGGCTCGCCTTCGCGGTTGCCGTGTTTCTCGCCTCCGCCGCCCTGCGCGGGGGCCCGCCTTCGCCCGAAACGTACGGGACGACTCGGGTCTCGAAGCAGCGGGTCGCCTTCACGGCCTTCACGCCGATTCGTTCGTCGACCACCTTCGACCTCGCGACCGCGAGCCTGACCCGGTTCGCGACGAACCCGGGAGGCGGCTTTTTCGGGGCGAGCCCGGTTCTGCCTTCCGGCGCGCTGCTGCTCGGCGTCACGTTCGACGTGTGCGACACCAGCCCCTCCGCGGAGGTCGGCCTGCAGATCTTCGCCTCGGACAACTCCGGAGTGACGGCGAGCGTGATCGGCAGCGCGGCCACCTCCGGCGAGCCCGGCTGCGCGAGGGTCGCGGTGGACTTGAGCGGCGCCGGATTCGTGGTCGACAACGACGCGAGTCACGTCCTGCTCGTGATCGCCCTGACGACCGGGGACGAGCTCCAGTCCTTCGCCGGCGCGACCGTCTCCTACCGGCTCCAGGTGAGCCCGGCCCCGGCCGTCGCGTCGTTCAACGACGTGCCGACGAGCCATCCGTTCTTCCAGTACATCGAGGCGCTGAAGGCGTCGGGGATCACCGGCGGCTGCCAGGCGGCGCCCCCGCTCTATTGCCCGGACGCCACGCTCACGCGCGGGCAGATGGCGGTGTTCCTCGCGAAGGCGCTCGGGCTGCAGTTCGAGTGACCACGTGCTGACGGTTGAAGGAGGAGGGCCCGATGGCGGAGAGTTTCCCGGAGTACATCGACCGGACCCTGGGCTACGTGAAGGGCCGCGATCCGCTGCGGATCCTGCGGAGCACGCCGCGGGCCCTCGAGCGGCGGCTCGCGGGCGTGCCGCGGCGCAGGCTCTTCACACCACCCGCGGAGGGGAAGTGGTCGGCGGCGCAGATCCTGGCGCACCAGTCGGAGATGGAGATGCTCTGGGGCTACCGCATCCGGACGATCCTCGAAAAGAACGGGGCTCCCATCATCGGGATCGACCAGGACGCCTGGGCGAAGGCAGGCCGCTACGAGCGGATCGAGCCGCGGGAGTCCCTCGCCGCGTTCCGGGCGATCCGCAAGGCGAACCTCGATCTGGTCGAGCGGCTTCCCGGGGCGTCTCTCCGGCGGCACGGGAACCATTCGCAGTTCGGCCGCCTGACGATTGCCGGGATCCTGAGGTTCCTGGCGGGACACGACGTCAACCACTCGCTCCAGATAGAGGCAATTCTGGGCAGGCGCAGGGCGCGGCGTTGAGGGCCCGTTTTGCCGGTCTTCTGCTCCTGGCCGCGGCGGCGTCGCTGCCCGGCCAGGAGATGTCGATCGAGGAGTACGAGCCGAAGTCCACGCTCGTCGTCCCCGGGCACCGCCCACAGAAGGCGAAGTACCCCTTCATTGACGTCCACAACCACCAGGATCGGGACCTCTCCGCCGCCGACGCCGCCCGGCTGGTGGCGGACATGGACCGGATCAACCTGCGCGTGATGGTGAACCTCTCGGGGGGCGGGGGCGAGGAGCTGGAGAAGGGGCTGCGCAACCTCGCCGGCCGCTATCCCGGCCGCTTCGTCGCGTTCGCCAACGTCGACTACACGGGCATCGAGACCCCGCGCTGGGGAGAGCGGGCCGCGGCGCAGCTCGCCGGAGATGTCCGGCGCGGCGCGCGGGGGCTGAAGATCTACAAGAACCTAGGGATGACGCTCAACGACGCGAGCGGAAGGCGGGTTGCCGTAGACGACCGGCGCCTCGACCCGGTCTGGGCGGAGTGCGCGAAGCTCGGAATCCCCGTGCTGATTCATACCGCCGAGCCCCGGTCCTTCTTCGACCCGCAGGACAAGCTCAACGAGCGCTGGCTCGAGCTGAAGCAGTTCCCGCAGCGCGCGCGCCCGCCGGACAAATTTCCGCCCTTCGAGCAACTCCTCGAGGAACAGCACCGCCTGTTCGCCAGGCACCCGAAGACCCGGTTCATCGACGCGCACCTGGGCTGGCTCGGCGGCGACCTCGATCGGCTGGGCAGGCTCTTCGACGAGCTGCCCAACGTGTACACCGAAATCGGCGCCGTGCTCGCCGAGATCGGCCGCCAGCCCCGCCACGCGCGCGAGTGGTTCCTCAAGTACCAAGACCGCGTCATGTTCGGCAAGGACAGCTGGGCGCCCGAGGAGTACCTCGTCTACTTCCGGGTGCTCGAGACCCACGACGAGTACTTCGACTATTACCGAAAACGGCATGCTTTCTGGAAGATGTACGGTCTGGGCCTGCCGGACGACGTCCTGAAGAAGCTCTACTACAAGAACGCCCTCCGGGTGATTCCGGGGATCGAAGCCTCGGGGTTCCCGAAGTAGGTTGCCTTGCTCGAGGCGGGCGCGGATCCCGGCGTGATACCCTGAAACTCTCCGATCCCCCCGACGGACAAGCTCTCGGCCAATCCCTGGCAGCCAGCCCGTCGCCGGTCTTCGGCGAGAAAGTGGACCGCTATGGAGAATGCCCTTCGCAACTGGAAGTGCCGCAACTGCGGCCGGGCCAACAAGACCGCGGTGGCTCTCGACGGAACGGCCAAGTGCGAGTTCTGCACCTACGTCATGAGCGTGCAGCCGAGCCGCATCAAGGGCGGTACGCTCCTGCCCGCGAGTTACCCCACCGGACCGCGGACGACCCCGTCCAACGGCAGCTTCTTCCCCGACCGCTAGAAGCGAGACCGCGATCTCTCGGGCGTCGGTTGACGCCCTCCGCGCTCCGCAGTAGGTTGCCTGGCCATGCACCCTGACGCGCAAGTCAGAGTCGCGGGCATAGTCCTCGCGGCGGGCGCCTCGAGCCGGATGGGCCGCAACAAGCTTCTCCTACAGCTCGACGGGGAATCGCTCCTGAGGCGAACGGTCCGCCGGGCCGCCACGGCGCGCCTCGAGCCCCTCCTGGTCGTCCTGGGCGCAGACACCGAACGGGCCGGCGCGGAGTTGGCGGGGCTGCCCTGTCGTGCCCTCCGGAACCCGGATCCCGGCCGGGGCCAGGCCTCGTCGCTGCGCGTCGGACTAGAGGCGCTTCCCGAGAGCGTCCAGGCCGTGGTCGTGCTCCTTGCGGACATGCCCCGCGTTACCGAGGAGATGATCGGCGCGCTCGTCGGGCGCTACCAGGAGTCTCCGGCGAATCTGGTGGTTTCGGACTACGGGGGTGTGGCGGCGCCGCCGACGCTCTACGATCGCGCGCTCTTCGCCGAGCTCTGCGCGGCGGAGGGCGGCGGGCGGGACGTGGTCGCGCGCCACCGCTCCGAGGCGGCGTCCCTCTGTTGGCCCGCCGAGGCCCTCGCCGATCTCGATTCGCCGGAGGACTACGCGAGGATCAGCGGGCAGTAGCCTCAGTCCTCTTTGTTGTGGTGGTCCTGATTCTTCGCTCTGGCGATCTGGAGCGCCTTCCGGTACCGAGGGTCGCCGCGGAGGTTGTCGAGATCCTCATCGGCGCGCAGCGTCCATCTCGAGTCGAAGCCGGCGTCGAGGGCCTTGAACAGCCAGTCGAACGCCGTGTCGACCTGGTCGAGGCGCGCATAGGTGCAAGCGAGGTTGTACATCGTCGTGGGCTTGCGGTAGCCGAGATCGAGGGCCTTGCGGAACGCGTCGGCCGCCTGCTCGGGCCGAGCGCCCTCGAGTGACGCGTAGCCGAGGTTGAACCACGCGCGGCCCTTCTGCGGGTGCTTCGCCGCGTAAGCCTCGTAGCGGTCGGAGGCCTCGCGCCAGCGCGTCCGCTTCGAGCGGGAGCCTTTGTCCCAGAAGCCCTTGTCCCACCTGCCGTCTCCTTCGTTCAGCGAAAGCTCTTGGGCTTCCTTGAGCAGGCCGGCAAAGCGGGGGTCGCCGTGGAGGCTGTCGAGATCGTCGTCCTTCCGCATGGTGTCGGGCTGGTCGAAGCCCGCGTCGAGCGCGCGTTCGAGGCGGTCGAAGGCGCCGTTCGCGTCGCCCGCAAGCGCCAGCGCGCAGGCCTGGTTGTAGAGCGAGGTCGCGGTGCGGTGTCCGCGCTCGATCGACGTTTGGTAGGCCTTCGCCGCGAGGTCGTAGCGGTCGGCGCGCAGGAGCTCGATCCCGATGTCGAAGAAGGCCTCGCCGCTGGCGGGATTCCTCGCCACCAGCCGCTCATACCGGGTCGCCACCGCCAGGGCCTCGCGCTCCTTGCTCTTGGATTCCGACTGCCGGGCGAGCCGCTTCCACTCGGCCCAGCGCGGGTCGGACTTGAGACTGTCGAGGTCGTCGTCGTGGCCGATGTAGCCGGAGACGTCGAAGCCCGCGTCCATCGCGCGCTTGAGCCACTCGAACGCCTGGTCCGGCTCTTTGAGGAGAGCGTAGCCGCAGGCGATGTTGTAGCTCGCGGCTCCTTCCTTGCGCCCGAGCTCGATGGATTTCTCGAAAGCCGCGATGGCTTGGCGGTAATCGCCGTCATGGTGCAGCTCGAAGCCGCGGCCATACCAGTCGTCTGCGTCGCGCGGCTTGCGGCGGCCGTTCGAGGACTTGACGAAGCCGCCGGCCGGCTCGGGCGTGCCGTCAGGCGCCGCCTTCCAGATCGCGGGGACGCTGCCGCTCGGCTCGGGAAGCGACGAGGGGGAAGGCGCCTCCTCCTGCGCGGCCGGCTCGTCCGCGGAGGCGGCGACGGGAGTCAGCTCGCAGGAGCTCGTCTTCGGACTTTCGAGGGCGGCTTCTTGCTCTTCGGACGAAACCGCCGCGACGGCCGCGGGCGTCTCGTCCCACGCCGGCTCGGTCTCGCGGGGCGTCCAGGGCTCGACCGCGGCCACCGCGACGGCGGCCGTGAGCAGGCCCGCCGCGTAGAAGGCCGCGCGGTGTCCGGCCTTCTGCTCCCGGGCCGAGAGCGGGTCGAGGATGGCGCGCAGCCGCTCCTCGAAGTGGTGAGGGCGCGCGATCGCGAGTGCGGGAGCGACGGGGTGGGACGGCGAGGCGAGCGACCGGAAGATGCCGAGCAGATGGCCCGCGTAGACCGACGGCTTGGTGCCGGCGGAGATCACGAGATCGTCGCAGGCGGTCTCGGCGTCGCGGCGTACGCGTCGGCCGATCCACCAGGCGACCGGGTGGAACCAGTAGAGGGCCACGGCCAGCTCCGCCAGGATGAGCGCGATCCAGTCGCCGCGCCGCACGTGGGCGAGCTCGTGGAGGAGCACGATGCGCCGCCGCTCGACTTCCCAGAGCCGAGCGACCTTTCCGATGAAGAGGAGGGGGCGCCGCATTCCCGAGGTCATCGCGACGGGGACCTCTTCGCTCTCCATCAAGTCGACCCGTCGGCCAAGGGCGAGGCGACGGGCCGCCCGGTCGCGCTCCTCGATCCAGTCCGCGTCGTGTATGGGAGTGGCCTGGCGGGCGATCCGCCGGACCCGCGCCCAGCCGACCGCCAGTCGCGCGACGACCGCGAGCGAGCCGGCCGCCCAGAGCCCGAGGGCAATGGCGAACCAGGGCACGGGTGTGGCCGGCACGGCCGGCGCCGGAGCCGTGTCAAGAACGTCGGGAGCGGCCGAGAGCTCGGGCTTCTCCGGCACCGAGAGGGCCAGCAATCGCCGGGAGATGCGAGGAGTCGCCTCACGGGCGGCAGAAGTCGAGAAGTCGGCGGCCGGAGACGCGGCGAGCCCGGCCTGCGGCCTCAGGTCCGGCAGGAGCGGCACGGCCACGCGCGGCAATGCGAGCGACAGGACGGGGAGGATGAGCGCCGCGGCCAGGCCGAAGACGCCCACGAAGTGCCGCGTCGCGGCGCTGGCGCGGTGGAGCAGGAGGAGTGCCGCGCCGGTGACGAGGAAGATCGCCGTGGCTTTCAGGCCGAGATCGAGAGCGAATTGGATCGCGGAGATCAGGAGATCGTTCATGTCAGCGCCCCTCCAGTCGGGCCTGTTCGATCAGATTCGACAGCCGGTTCAAATCGTCGTCGGAGAGATCGGCGCGGGACAGGTCCAGCAGCGCCGCCACGGCTTTCTCGGTCGAGCCGTCGAAGAAGGTCTCGAGCACGCCGGCGAGCGCGGGCCGCCCGGCCCGGTCGCGCGGGAGTGTCGGCTGGTAGACGTAACGCGTGCCCTCCGCGACGTGCTTCACGTGGCCCTTGTTCTCGAGCACGCGCAACATCGCGCGCACGGCCGAATACCCGGGGGGATCCGGCAGCGCCGCCAGGACCTCGCCGGCGGTGGCCTGGCGGTCGCGGTAGAGCACGTCCATAATCTGGCGTTCGCGCCGGGAGAGGTTCGAAAGGGGCCTTTTTCCTGCCATCGGTTGGGCCTCCTGGGACTCGATTCTAGTGCTAAAAATTTAGCATGTGCGGGTTTTTTAGCACTTCACACAGGTTCTACGAGGCGTCCGGAGAAAGGTTTCGCGGATTGTGCGGGAGGGCCGGTCTACGCCAGGTAGCCGGCCCGGACGGCCTGCAGGACGGCCCGGGTCCGGTCCCGGACGCCGAGCTTCGAGAGGATGCTGGAGACGTGGTTCTTGACCGTGCCTTCGGCCACGGCGAGGGCGCGGGCAATCTCCCGGTTGCTGTAGCCCCCGGTCATCAGGCGGAGGACCTGGATCTCGCGGTCGGTCAGAGGGTCCGGCGGATCGAGCCCCCGAAACCCAGGTTCCACCGTTTCGAGGCCACGAATCACCCGCTCGGACGCGAGCGGCTGGACCGCGGTGCCCCCCGAGGCCACGGCGCGGATCGCGCGCACGAGCTCGACCAGCGACACGTCCTTCAGCAGATATCCCTTCGCGCCGGCCGCGAGGCCCGCGATGAGCAGCTCGTCGTCGTCGAAGGTCGTTAGGATGATCGTGGGCGGAAGGCGGTCCTCGCGCCGCAGGCGCCGGAGGACCTCCAGGCCCGGCAGCCGGGGCAGCTGCATGTCGAGCAGGACGACGTCGGCCCGGGCCGAGGGGATGGCCGCCGCGGCTTCCTCGCCGTCCGAGGCCTCTCCGGCGATGACGATCCCGGCGTCGAGGGCGAGGAGGCTGCGGATTCCCTCGCGCACGAGCGTCTGGTCCTCGACGAGGAACACGCGGATCACGTCGCCGTCCCCGGGTCGGCGATCGGCAACACCGCCCGGACGCGAAAGCCCCGACCCGGCCCGGTGTCGAAGGAGAAGGCTCCGCCATGCTGCTCGAAACGCTCGCGCATGCCGGAGAGCCCGTGGCCCGCGCGCACCGCGTCTGCCCCGCGGCCGTCGTCGCGGGCGCGGATCTCCAGGCCGCCTCCGCTCCGCTCGACCTCCAGCCACAGGTTCTGGGCCCGCGCGTGACGGACCGCATTGGTCACGATCTCCTGCGCGCAACGCAGGATCGTCTCGCCAGCCGACGGATCGTCGACGGCGAGACCGGGTGATACGGCCAGGTGGATGCGCGGGCGCGGTATCCCGTCCGCGAGCTTGCGCAGCGCGGCGGGGAGGTCGATCTCCTCGCCGGTGCGGAGCGCGCCGACGACGCTGCGCACGTCCCCCAGGAGGAGCTTCGTGACCGACTGGGCCGTGTCCACGCGCGCCCGGGCGTCCCCCTCGGTCAGGTGGCTCGCGATCTCGAGATTCAAGGAGAGGGCCGTCAGGTGGTGGCCGAGCAGGTCGTGGAGGTCCCGGGCGATCGACGTGCGCTCGGCCACTCGCGCACTCCGGGCGAGCAGCTCCCGGGTCGCCTCGAGATCGGCGTTGGTGGCCGCGAGGCGCTCGCGCGCCTCGGTTTCCTCGTCGAGCAGGCGCGTGGTCGCGTCGGCGATCAGCTGGAAGGGGAAGTACGCGAACGCCAGGACGAGGCCCCAGTGCCAGCCCCAGTGCAGCCACATCAGGGCGAGGAGCGCGGCGCTCTGCGCGGCGATCCAGGCGGTGGAAGCGTGGCGCGGGAGAAGGGCCCCGAGCTGGATCGCCACGAGAACCAGGAGCATGCCCTCCAGGCCGAAGCACGGCGGCAATGCGACGAGCGAGAGCACGGCGGCCGCCTGCCCGGCGGCGAGTGCGAGGGTTCCTGCGCGGTCGGCTTCGAGGCGCCGCGCCGTGGCACGAAAGAAGGCGAGGCCGAAGAGAAGGAGAGCCGCGATCCACGCGCCGAGCGCGAAGAGGTCCCGTCCGCGCCCGGGGTCCAGGAACTGGAGGGCGAGAGGGGGAAGACCTACCGCCGCCCAGACAGCGAAACCGCCCCGGCGGAGAAGGCGGCGGTAGTCGTCTCGCAGGAGCACGCCCGGCGAGTATAGGCGCCGCCCTCCGTCCCCGCCCCTGCCGGAAGTCATGGAGGGAAGCGCGCCGGTCATGACCTCCGGCACATGCGCCGCCGCGGCCGTCCGCGTAGTGTGTGGACCAGGAAAGGAGCCACCCATGAAAAAGAGAGTCGTTCCCGCCATCATCGCCCTGCTCGTCCTCGCCGCGCTCGCCGCGGGCAGCCGGTTCCTCCGCGCCGAGGAGACCGCGGCCGACGTGACGGTGAAGGGGGTCGTGGTCGACCTGCACTGCTTCGTGACGCGAGGCGCCGCGGACGCGGAGCATGCCGGATGCGCCAACGCGTGCATCGCGCGCGGAGTGCCGGCGGGATTTCTCGCCGACGACGGCACGCTCTATTTGCTCCTCGCCGAGAAGCCGATCTCGGTCAAGGACCAGGTAAAGGACCTCGCCGCCGTGCCGGCGAAGCTGACCGGCACACCCGTCGCGCGAGGCGGCGTGCGCGGAATCCGTATGAAGTCGATCGAAAAGCTGGCGCCGTAACGTCCCCTCGACCGTGGGGTAGTCTCCCTCGGTGCCCCCGCCCGCATTCCCCCCCGGCTTCCTGTGGGGCGCGGCGACCTCGGCGTACCAGATCGAGGGCTCGCCGCTCGCGGACGGCGCCGGGCCTTCGAACTGGCACCGGTTATGCCGGACGCCGGGCTTCGTCAAGGGCGGCGACCGCGGGGACAACGCCTGCGATCACTATCGGCTCTGGAAGGAAGACATCCGCTGGATGCGCGAGCTCGGCCTGAGCGCCTACCGCTTCAGCGTCTCGTGGTCCCGTGTCCTTCCGGAGGGCACGGGCCGGGTCAACGAGAAGGGGCTCGACTTCTACAAACGCCTCGTCGACGCTCTCGGCGAGAGCGGGATCGAGCCCTGCGCGACGATGTTTCACTGGGACCTCCCGGCGGCGCTCGAAGACCGGGGCGGCTGGCAGAATCGCGAGATCGCGGACTGGTTCGGCAACTACGCGAAAGTCCTCTTCCGCGCGCTCGACGGGCGGGTCCGGATGTGGACGACGCTAAACGAGCCCTGGGTCGTCTCCGACGGAGGCTACCTGCACGGCGTGCTCGCCCCCGGGCACCGGAGTCTCTTCGAGCCGCCGCTCGTGGCCCACAACCTGCTGCGCGCCCATGCCTCGGCGGTCGCGGTGTACAGGGCGGAGGGGCGTCACCGCATCGGCATCGTCGTGAACCTCGAGCCCAAGCACCCGGCGTCCGACGCGGAGGACGACCTTTCCGCGGCGCGGCGCGCGGACGCCTACATGAACCGACAGTATCTGGATCCCCTCTTCCTTGGCCGATACCCCGAGGAGCTGCGCGAGATCTTCGGGGAAGCCTGGCCGGAGTTCCCGGCGGCGGACTTCGACGCGATTCGGAAGCCGGTTGATTTTCTCGGCATCAACTACTACACGCGCAGCGTCGTGCGTCACGAGGCGAAGGCCTGGCCGGTCGGCGCAGCGCGCGTGCCCCAGCCGGGGCTGCACACGGAGATGAACTGGGAGGTCTATCCGGAGGGTCTCGCCGAGATTCTGCTGTGGGTCCGGGACCGCTACGGCGCGACGCCTTTGTACGTGACCGAAAACGGGGCTGCCTTCGACGACCCGGCCCCGCTCGAGGACCTCGTCGAGGATCCGCTCCGCGTCGCGTACCTGCGCGACCACCTCCGAGCGGCGCGCCGCGCGATCGAGAAGGGCGTCGACCTGCGCGGCTACTTCGCCTGGTCGCTGCTCGACAACTTCGAGTGGTCGGAGGGGTTCTCGAAGCGTTTCGGGCTGATCCGCGTCGACTACGAGACCCAGAAGCGGACGGCCAAGGCGAGCGCGCGCTTCTACTCGCGCGTCATCGCCTCGGCGGGCGCGACTCTCGAGACCTAGCTCAGAACCGGACCCGGACGCGGTGGACGCCGCCGGGTTGCGCCGGGACCGGGATCACGCCCCCGTCGAGCGCCGCGCCGTCGACCTCGACCCGAGCGGAACCGGAGCGCTCGATCTCGATGTCCCAGACACTGCCGCGCCAGGGGCGGACCATGTGCGCCCGCTGCCAACCTGGGGGGAGGCACGGATCCAGCCGCAGGCCGTCCCACTCGGGCCGCACGCCGAGCACCCATTCCGCGATGACGCGCTGGAGCCAGGCGGCTGAGCCGGTGTACCAGGTCCAGGAGCCGCGGCCGTGGTGGGGCGAGTCGGGCCCGTCCACGTTGCCCGGCAGAACGTAGGGCTCGGCGAAATAGCGGTCGGGATCCTTGATCGCGGGATTGATCGCGTCGAGGAGCCGGCCGACCATTTCGGCGTCCTTCCTCTTCGCGGCCGCCGCGATCGCCCACGTCGCGGCGTGCGTGTAGACGCCGCCGTTCTCGCGCTGTCCGGGCGCGTAGCGGGTGATGTAGCCGATCTCGGGCACCGGCACGTCGAAGGAGGGGGCGAGCAGCAGGGCGCCCGCCTCGGTCACGAGGTGCTCCTTCACCGCCGCGAAGCACTTTGCCGCGCGGTCCGGGGGCGCGACGTCGTTCAGGATGGCCCAGGTCTGCGCGTTCAGGAAGATCCGGCCGACGCGGCTCGACGACGAGCCGAGCGGCCGGCCGTCGTCGAGCGTGCCGCGGAGGTACCACTCGCCGTCCCAGCCGTGCGCGTTGATCGCGGCGGTCAGGGCCGCGCGACGCTCCTCGAAATCCGCGGCCAGGTCGGCGCGGCCCGACCGGCTCCAGATCTCCGCCCAGTCGGAGAGAAGCCCCGCCAGGAAGTGCCCGAGCCAGAAGGACTCGCCCTTCTCCTCGAGGCCCATGGCGGAGAGCCCGTCATTCCAGTCGCCGGCCCCGATCAGGGGGATGCCGCGGGCGCTCGTCCGTTGGAACACGCGGCGGAACGCACGGAGCACGTGGTCCGAAAGAGGCGCCGGAGTCTCGTCGTCGAGGTATGGCGCGGTGTCGTCCAGGACGGAGAGATCGCCGGTTTCGCGGATGTAGCTTCCCGCGACGAAGCCGAGCCAGAGCAGGTCGTCCGTCATCTTCGTGACGTGCCCCTGCTCGGTCAAGGGATGCCACCAGTGGTAGACGGAGCCGTCGGCGAACTGGTGGCCAGCGTGCAGCCGGATCTGCTCGCGGCAGCGCCGCGGCTCGATCGTGAGCCAGACCTGGGAGTCCTGGAGCTGATCGCGGAAGCCGAAGGCGCCGCTCTGCTGGTAGTAGCCGCAGCGGGCCCAGAGCCGCGCGGCGATCGCCTGGTAGCGCGCCCAGTCGTTGGCGATCGTGTCGAGCGCCGGGTCGGGTGTCTCCATGCGGTGGGCGGCCAGGCGTTCGTGCCAGCCTGCGCGGACCCGGGCGAGTGAAGAATCCATGGCGTCGACCCGGCAGAATCGGTCGACGAGCGCGGCCGTGGCTTCGGCGCTCTCGGCCGTCGCGAGAACGAATCCCAGCGCCCGGGCGCCTCCGGCCGGGATATCCACGGTCGAGCGCAGCGCCGCGATCGGATCCTCGTGCCGGCCGAAGAGCGGCGTCCAGGCGCCGTGCCGGAGCGACTCGGGGGAAGCGAAGTCGCCGAAGCGGCCGAGGAAGGCCGCCTTGTCGCCCTGCGCGCCGCTCACGGGCTCGGTCGATGCCAGGGCGCTGACGAACGGGAAGGTCGTGTTCCAGTGGCCAAAGCGCGACGACGGAACGTCCCACATGTGATTACGCGCGAAGATGGCTCGGCGCTCGGGATCCGGCCACGTTTCGAGGAAGAGCCGCCCGAATTCGCGGCGCGGGGCGGGAGAGACGCCGCAGCACCACTCGAGGAAGGCGCAGACCTCGAGGCGCCTGGCGCGGCCCGACACGTCGGAAAGCTCCACCCTCCACATCTCGACCGTCTCGGACGCGTCGCAGAAGAGCGTCCAACGCGCCGCGACCCCGTGAGAGGCCGTCTCGAAGCTCGTGTAGCCCATGCCGTGCCGGCACGCGAAGCGATCGAGGGGCCCCCAGACGGGGGAGGGCGAGAGCGACCAGAGCTGCCCGCTCTCGGAGTCCCGCACGTAGACGAACTTTCCCGACCGGTCGGTCGCGAGGTCCTGCTGCCAGCGCGTGATCGTCGAGAGCTGCGAGTTGTCGATCCAGGAGAACCCGCTCCCGGTCTGGCTGATCGCGAGCCCCACGCGCTCGTTGGCGATGACGTTTGCCCACGGCCGGGGCGGGCGCGGGTCGGTCACGACGTACTCCTTGCCGTCCTCGGAGAAGTGTCCGTACCGGTTGACCGGCAGACGGCGGGATGCGCTCACGGATTTCCGATCTCCATGACGATGTCGGCGGGGGCTTCGCGGACGACGAGGTCGCCGGCGGCGGAAAGAGCCGCGGCCCGACCATTGACTGTGGCGGAGGCGGCCCGGCCGTCCAAGGGCCACGGCACGATGAAGCCGCCCGGCGGGACGGTGAGTCCGCCGCCGATGCGCACCCGGACGGCCAAGGCGTCCGCGGTCATCGCCAGGTCGAGGGGGCCGTAGCGCGTCCGAACCTGCCCGATCGAGACGCCGCGGGGGTCCGCCAGCCAGACGGCCGGCACTCCAGCGCCGAGCACGAGAGCGCCGTCCTCGTCGTGGTCGTAGACGAAGAGATCGAGGAACGAGCGGATGAAGTCCGAGCCGACCCACCCGTGGGGCATGTCGCCGATGAACTGCGGGGCGCGGGGGTCCGCGCCGACGACTTCGGCCCAGTGCTTCCAGCCGGCAGGGCGCCGGTCGCTGAAGAAAAACTGAAAGAGGGCCTCCGCCCGGTCGCGACGGCCGAGGCGCACATAGGTCCCGGCCACGCGCCACTCGTAGGGCGTGTAGTTGCCGCCGGGCGCTTGCCGGTTCGACCGGCGCGCGACGAACGCGTTCCAGTACTTCTCGAACGTGTTCGCGAGCTGAGGCTCCGGGAGGCGGGAGGCCTCGCCGCAGGGCTCGAACGCGATCGTGGTCGAGGTGGGGTCGAGGTCGCCGAGGTCGGCGGAGCCCGGGATGAAGTCCAGGCCTCGGGCCTCGATGACGGCGCGGATCGAGGCATGGAGGTCCCGCCGCATCTCGTCGCGGGACGCGGCGATCCGCGTCGCCAAGGCCTCCTTCCCGAGCGCCCGGGCCAGATCGGACGCGCCCGTCAGCCCGCGCACCGCCCACAGGTCGTCCCAGTAGGAGTGGACGGGCCGGCTCGAATACCCCTCGTGGCTGATCGACTCCGGCAGTAGACCGAAGAAGAAGCGTTTCTCGCCCGAGCGGTACTCGGCCGTGCGGCGTTTCGCGCGCAGCGCGTCGATGTGCGCGGCGGCCTTCGCGAGGTGCGGCCAGACCTCTTCCACGGTCGCGCGGTCGCCGGTGTAGGCGAAGTACTCGGACGCGAGGTAGAGCAGCTCGCCGTGGCTGTCGTGCTCGGGCACGGGATCTGCTCCGCGGCGGTCGACGCAACACGGAACGGCGCCGTTTTCGTACTGGAACGGCGCGAACCAGCGCAGAAAATCGCGTGCCTCGGCGAAGTGCCCGAGCCTGAGGAGCGCGACGGACGTGAGCGCGCCGTCGCGGATCCAGGACCGCGCGTACGCGCGCGAGCCGGGCCGGATCGCAGGCCCGTCGCGATTGACCAGTATCCAGGCGAGGTTGGCCCGCGCCGTGCGCGCGATTTCGTCGCCGGCCCCTGGAAGCGCGAATGTTGTACGGTCGAGCTTGTCGCGCCACGAGCGTGCGGCCGCGTCGAGGCGCGCCTGAAAGTCCGCGGCCTCGGCCGGCGGGGCCGCCGTGCGCTTGCCCAACGGCGCGCCGGTCATCGGCAGGGCGACCACGACATCGCGCGAGCCTCCGGCGGGGATCTCGAGGTCCCAGGCGAAGGCGGCCGAAGCGAAGCCATCGGGGTCGGTGGCCCGGGAAGCCTCCGGCAGGCTGTTCTCGGAGAGGCGCGCGACGATCTCGCCGTCGTCGAGCCCGGAGGCTCCGAACGCGGTCGGGCTCGAGAGCGGGACGACGCGCCGGCTGTCGTTGACCTCCGCCGTCCGGCCGTCCCACGCCACGCTCCGGATCGGCGCGAAGCCTCCCGGGAGATTCAGAAACTGCGTCGGCGGGTTGACCTGGATCGGCCGCAGCGCCAGGTACAGCGTGGTCCGAAGCGCGGCCGTTCCGCTGTTGGCCACGCGGTAGCGCGCCCGGAGCGTCGAGGCCTCGGGCGGCCCGTCGGCGAATGCGGTCACGTTGAGCGCGACTCCTCCCGGGTAGCGGCGCTGCACCGAGGGGATCGGCAGGTCGTCGCCTTCGAGCCGGTGCGTGACTGAAGCCTCGCGCCAGCCGAGGAACGTTTTCCCGGAACGGAGGAACGGCTCGAGCGAGAATCCGCCGGGGCCGCTCTCGAGCGATCCGTCCTCCGACAGCAGCCCGTTCTCCCGGCCGCCTCCGTCCGTGCCGACCACGGTCCAGTAGATCTGCTCCCCGGTGAACGACCGGGGCCAGTGTCCGGGCGGGGCCTCCCTCGCGAGCGTCTCGAGGAACTTCGTCGGCGTCTCGGCGGACTCGGGCGGCTCGACCGAGGCCTCCCGGAGGGCGAAGCCAAGGCCGCGTGAGCTCTCGTGGAAACGCAGGCGCACGAAGGCGGCCTCCGAGTCGGGCAGGTAGATCCGCGACCGGCCTCCGCGCGACGAAGAGACCGAGCGCGCGCGCGACCAGGTCTGCCCGTCGTCGGAAAGCTCGATGTCGTAACGCCTCGCGAAGTCGGCGCCGTCCCAGAAGAGGGCCAGGCCGCCGAACTCCCGCCGGCCGCCGAGGTCGAGGACGAGCTCCGCGGTTTCCTCGGCGCTCGCCGCGCTCCTCCAGTTCTTCCGGGAGGGCAGAGGCGCCCCCGGCGGCGGAAGCTCCTCGAGAACGAGGTCGTCGATCCACACGGAGCCGCGGCCGCCGCTGGCGTTGACGACCGTGATCTCGATCGCGCCGAGCTCGCGGAGGTCCTTGCCGGCGCCCGCGGGTCCCCAGGCGAAGGTGACCTGGCGTTTGCGGACCGTGAGCGTCGTCCAGTCGGCGGGAAACGCGAAGTCGCGGCGGACGGACCACCAGACGTTCTCTCCGCTCGGGTCGAGCAGCTTGAACTCGAGCGTCTGCGGCGGGCCCTCTCCCCGGAAGCGAAAGCGCATCGCCCAGTTGTCGGGGAGCGTCATCGGAAACGCTTTCCGCGCGGCGGCCCACCCCGCGCGTCCCTGGAAGTCGAAGTCGATCCGCAACGCGCCCGCGTCGGGAGACAGCGCCATGCGGATGCCGTCCGAGGGCGCCGCGACCCAGCCCGCGATGCCGTCCTTGAAAGTGTCGAGGACCGTGCGCGCCGGGGTCCCGGGCGTGGCGGCCAGCAGCAGGAGGCCGGCCGCCGCTGTCGCCAGGCGTCTCACTCCTTCACCCCGCCGAGCGTGATGCCTTCGAGGTACTGCTTCTGCAGGGCCAGGAAGAGCAGGAGCACGGGGAGGACGGTCAGGACCGAGCCCGCCATCATCAGCTCGATGTCGGCGGAATGCTCCCCCACGAGGCCTGCCAGCGCGACCGGAAGCGTGTAACGAGACTCGTCCGTCAGGATCACGAGCGGCCAGACGAAGTCGTTCCACGTCGCCAGGAACGTGACGATGGCCAGTGTCGCCAGAACCGGCCGCAGAAGCGGAAGGACGATCGTCCAGTAGATGCGAAACTCGCCGGCCCCCTCGAGGCGCGCGGCGTTCAGGAGGTCGTCCGGGATCCCCCGGGCGAACTGACGGATGAGGAAGATGCCGATGATGCCCGCCAGGCCCGGCAGGGCGGCTCCGACGTACGTGTTGACGAGTCCCGCGGAGCGCAGCATCAGAAAGAGCGGCAGCATCGCGACCGGCGCCGGAATGACGAGGGCCGCCATCAAGCCGCCGAACAGCTGGTTCCGGCCGGGAAATCGGAGCTTCGCGAACGCGTAGCCGGCCATCGAGTTGAGAAAGAGGACCCCCAGCGTCGTCGCCGCGGCGATCAGGAGGCTGTTGGCGGCGTTGCGCCCGAGCGAGAGACGCGTGAACAGGTCGCGGTAGTTGCCCAGAGTGATCCGGGACGGGAAGAACGGCGGTGGGAACTCGCTCGCCTCGCCCGGCCGCATCAGGGAGGCCGAGATCATCCAGACGAGCGGTGTCAACGCGAGCACGGCGCCGGCCACCAGAGCCAGGTGAACGAGGAGCTTCTTCACGCTTCCTGTCGCTTCTGGATCCAGAACTGCACGGCAGTCAGCGCAAGGACCACCACGAAGAGAACGAAAGCGATCGAGGCCGCGTATCCCATGCTCCACCAGCGGAAGCCGTTCTTGTACATGAGGAGGCCGACCGACAACGTGGCGTTCAGCGGCTTGCCGCCGTCCGTCATGACGTAGGGCTCGGCGAAGAACTGGAAGTAACCGATCGTGGTCATGATGCCGAGGAACAGGAAGGTGGGCGAGAGGAGGGGGACCGTGATCCTGCGGAAGAGCTGCCACGCGCCGGCGCCCTCGAGGCGGGCCGCTTCGTAGAGGGACTCCGGAATGCTCTGGAGGCCGGCGACGAGCAGGATCGTCGCGTAGCCGAAGTTCTTCCAGACCGCCAGCAGGATGATCGCGGGCATGGCCCAGCGGGGGTCGCCCAGCCAGTCGATCGGTGCGATGTTGACCGCGTCGAGCGCGCGGGCGATCAGGCCGAAGCGGGGGTGGTAGAGGTAGCGGAAGACCACCGCCACGGCGACGAGCGTCGTCACGTACGGCGCGAAGAAGATCGTCCGGAAGAGGCCCTTGAGTCGCGCGACCCGGGAGTGGAGCAACAGCGACGCCGCGAGCGCCACGCCGATCGTGAGCGGCCCGCCGACGAAGAGAAAGAGCGCCGTGTTCCGCATGGCCTTCCAGAGCAGTGGGTCGCGCAGGAGCGTGGAGTAATTCTTCAGGCCGATGAAGCGCACGTTCGCCAGGTCGCCGAGGGCGTAGATGTCGAAGTCCGTCAGGGACAGCAGAAAGGCCGCGGCAATCGGAATGAGGAAGAGGATCGAGATGACCGCGAGGCCCGGCGAGAGCAGCAGCCAGGCCGCCCGGACCTCGTGCCGCGTCGCGCGGGGAGCCGTGTCAGAAGCCAGGGCGGGCCTTGTCGCGCGCCAGGATCCAGCGGCGCTTTTCGAGGATCCGGTTCACGTTGGCGTCGAGCCGCGCAAGCGATTGCGCCACCGACTCCCGGCCCCGGATCGCGGGCTCAAGGTCTTCGGGGATCTTCTGGGCGATCTGCTCCCACTCCGGCACGCGCGGCATCGGCTCGACCCGGGAAAGCTGAGTCCGGAACGCCTGCGCCTTGAGGTCGCCGGCGAGCGGCGCGTCGTCCCAGGCCTCCCGCCGGGCGGGAAGATCGCCGGACAGAGCGTAGAAGCGGGACTGCACGGTCGGCTCGGACAGGTATTCGGCGAAGGCCCAGGCCGCGTCCTTGTCCCTCGACGCGCGGAAGACCGCCAGCGACGAGCCTCCCGCGAGCGAGAAACCGGGCCATTCGGGATCGCCGTCGGGCGCGGGCAGGGGTGCCGTCATCCAGAGGTTCTGCTGCTCCGGCGGCAGCCGCCGGCGAAACTCGCCCAGGTTCCAGGGTCCCGTGATCCACATCGAGAAGTAGCCGCGGGCGAACTCCTGGTACGGGTTTCCGAGCTGCGTGTAGCTGACGACCGGCGCGAGGCCGTTGCGGAAGAGCCCGACGTACCATTCCGCAGCCGCGCGAAACGGAGACCCGGAGAACGCGCCGCGGGTGCCCTCGCCGGCGAGCAGCGTCGAGCGCTGCTGGATCCCGAAGATCGTGAGCTGCTCCCATTCGTTGGTGGGCAGGAGGATCGCGTAGCGCCCGCCTCGGGGCGCGCCGTCGCGGACCTTGACCATCGCGTCACGCCACGCCGACCACGTGCGGGGCGCCGCGGCGTAGCCCGCGGCCTTCAGGAGATCCGGCCGGTAAAAGAGGACCCGCGTGTCGACGTACCAGGGGATCCCGTAGGTGGTCCCCTCGAAAGCGTTTGTTTTCCAGATACCCTCGAAGTAGTTGCCGGGGGACAGGACCTTCGAGGAGGCGATGCGCGCCTCCAGAGGCTCGAGCGCCCCGATGGCCGCGAACTCCGGGATCCAGGTGTTGCCGAGCTGCCCGAGATCCGGCGGCGATCCTCCGACGAAGCCCGTCAGCAGCTTTTCGTGGGCCGCCGTCCACGGAATCTGCTGGACGATCACGCGGATGCCCGGGTTGCGGCGCTCGAACTCGGGCACGAGCTCCTTGACGACCTCGCCCTCGCGCCCGAGCCCCCAGAAGCGCACGACCCGTTCCGCCGAGGCGGCGCCGCGCGGGGAGCACGCGGCGCCCGCCAGAAGCGCTCCGGACAGCGCGATCAGCGCGCGGCGCGATCGAGCCATCCGCCCGTAAAGCCCGCGCGCTTCAGTCCCGCGACGACGTAGGGATTCTTGCGCATCGTGCGCCAGACGAGCCCGGACCGGTAGTTCTCGATCATAGCGACGATGGGACCCTGGTCGATGCCGAGCTGGTCGACGTCGAACCATCCGACCCCGGGCACGATACGGCCCCACTGCGGGCGGATCGCCGCGTCCGCGAGGGTCGGATTGAACGCGTCCAGGAAGCCGTAGGCGTTGCGGAGGTCCGGCCAGCGCCGCGTCATCTCCTGGAGGGCCGGGATGGCGATCTCGGGAGCGAACGGGATCGAGCCCGCGGCAGCTGTCGGCGAGAGGGTCCCGTCGTCGATGACGTGCCGGAGCGAGGCGCCGCGGGCGGCGTAGCCCTGGAACATGCGGGTCTTCCCTTCGATCTCCAGAGTACCGTCGTCGAACGGGCCGTCGCAGGCCGTCAGTCCCCAGACGTCGGGGCCGTACCCGGCGAACCCGGAGGGATTCGCGGTGGCGTAGGCCCTCTGCGAGAGGGTCGCGCGCCGCGAGTTCTCGAAGTAGTCGATGCCCTTGCCGCGCATGTACGGGTCCTGGATGCCGCGGAAATCCACCCAGATGTGGGTGTACTGGTGCCCGAAAAGGGGCGAGAAGTTCACGTGCTCCTGGCCGAAATAGGAGCCCCAGACATAGGTGCCGCACCACTGCGCCCACGCAGCGGGGTCGATCGCGTGAGTGGGGGAGCCGAGCGCCAGGATGTAGAGGATCATCGCCTCGTCGTAGCCGCTCCAGTTGTAGGTGTGGAAGCCCTCCTCCGGCGTCCAGCCCATGGAGACGCCGGGCGGGCGCGGCTGCGCCCAGGTCCACTCGATGCGGCGGTAGAGGGTGTCGGCGTCGGCGCGGATCTGCGCCTCCACCGGGTCGTCCCGGTCGAAGTAGCTCTGGCAGGCGAGGGCGCCGGCCACGAGGAGCGTCGTGTCGATCGTCGAGAGCTCGACTTGCTCGAAGCGCTCTCCCGTGCGCATGTCGAGGAAGTGGTAGAAGAACCCGCGATAGCTGGTCATCCCCCTGGGGGTGTCGCCGGACGGGGCCGACACCAGGAAGCGCAGCGTTTTCGCGGTGCGAGCGGCGGCGTCGGCCCGGGAGACCCAGCCGCGCTCGGCGCCGATCGTGTAGGAGGTCAGTCCGAAGCCGACGGCGGCCACGCTCGAGAACGAAGGCGTGGGCGCGCGATCGGGAATGAGAGCCGTTACCGGGTCCGCGAGGTCCCAGAACCACCGGAATGTACGCTGCTCGAGATCCTCGAGAAACGCCTCGGCCGCCGGAACGGCGACCGGCCGGGGGGGAATGACTCGCGGCTCTGGCGCCCCCGGATCCGGGGGGGGCTCGGCGAGGACGAAGAGGGAGGCACCTGCGCGCGCCCCAAGCGCCGCCGCCGGGG
>JBKJWL010000226.1:0-2962 GCA_046716885.1 Thermoanaerobaculia bacterium
CACGAGCGTCTCGAGCACCGGCGCGAGATGCGCGCCGGTGATCTCCCAGTAGAACTTCTCGGTGAAGGCCTTCAGGTCCACATTGGCGGCGTCGATGTGCCGGTAGAGCTCCGCGCGCGGCGCCTCGCAGATATAGCCCGCGGTGACGGCGACCGTGCGGATCCCGCGCTCGTGACAGGCCCGGGCGACGTCCACGGCGTACTCGAGGAAGATCGTCGGATCGTTGTACGTGAAGGCGACGCAGCGGCATCCGAGGTCCTGCGCGGCGCGCGCGATCACCTCGGGCGGCGCCTCATCGGAGAGCTTCGCGATCTCGCGGGACTTGCTGATGTCCCAGTTCTGGCAGAACTTGCAGGAGAGGTTGCAGCCTTCCGTGCCGAAGGAAAGGACCGGCGTGCCCGGCAGGAAATGGTGGAGCGGCTTCTTCTCGATCGGGTCCACGCAGAAGCCGCTCGAACGGCCGTAGGTCGTCAGGACCACCTGATCTTCCTCGCGCGCGCGGACGAAACACAGCCCCCGCTGCCCCTCGCGCAGCGTGCAGAACCGCGGACATACGTCACACTGGATCCGCCCGTCTTCCAGACGGTGCCAGTACTTCGTAGGAACGATCGCATCGACCACGCATCCATCCAACCCCGTTTCCGCTCCGCGGCGCATGGTTCGTTTGTATCAAGGGTTTCGCTTTCGGCCGAAAAAGAAAGCGGCCGGCGTTTCGGCCGGCCGCTCGGACGCCGCGTGCGCGGCGTCTTTGCCCTGGACACGGGAGACTAGGCGACCTTCACTTCGATGGCCTTGGGCCGCGGCTTTTCCGTCTTGGGCAGGTGCACCCTCAGGATGCCGTCTTTGAAGTCCGCCGCCACCTTGTTCTCCTCGGCATCCAGCGGAACCGTGAAGGTTCTCAGGAACGTGCCGTAGGAGCGCTCGACCCGATGGAACTTCTTCCCCTTCTCTTCCTTTTCCTGTTTGCGCTCGCCCCCGATCGTCAGCACGCCGTTCTCGACGGTGACCTTCACGTCCTCCCTCTTGACCTCCGGCAGTTCGGCCTTGACCAGGTACTCCGTCTCCATCTCCTGGATGTCGACAGCCGGCATCCAGTCGGTGACGACGAGCGACTCCCTCTCGCCGTTGGCCCGGGTCCGGCCGCCGAAGAAGCGATTGAAACGGTCCGAGAACTCTTCCATCTCGCGGAAGACCGGCAACGTCGTTGGCTCGTAACGAATGAGGTTCATGACGTCCTCCTTTGCATCGATCACGCCCTTACCATGCACCCGAAACGGCCCCGCGTGCATGATGCAGCCGCATCATCTTGGCGCGGGAACGAGCGATTTTTCGGCCAGAAGGCGCAGCACCCGGAGGGCGTTCTCGGCCGGAGGCGCGGTGCCCGAGAGAGACAGGTCCGGCTCGAGTGGCGCTTCGTATGGTTCGGTCGCGCCGGGAAGGTGCGGGGCGCTCCCTGTGCGGGCGCGGCGATAGAGCCCCTTCGGGTCCCGGGCCTCGCGAATGTTGCGGGGCGCCTCGACGAGCACCTCCAGGAGCGCGGGGAACCGGTCGCGAAGCCGCTGCCGGTGGGAGCGCCGCGGCGCCGTGGCATCGACGAGGACGTTGAACCCCTGCTTGACGAGCAGCGCCGCCAGGCCGGCGACCGCGGCGTAGAAGCGGTCGCGCTCCGCCGGCGAGTAATCGGCCTGCGGAGTGAGGATCCTTCGGAGGGCGTCCGACTCGAGCCAGACCGCGGCCACGCCGGCCCCGGCCAGCCGGTCCAAGACCGCGCGCGCGACCGTCGTCTTTCCCGAGGCCGGCGGACCCGTCAACCAGATGGCCCAGCTCACGGGCGCGACCGGTTGAAGAGTGCCGGGATCCGGTCGGGCTCGAAGCGCTCGGCCTCGAGCGTTCCGAGGATGAACCGAAAGAGCTTGCGGCGCACGTCCTCCGACTCCTTCGGGTACCAGAGCGGGTTGGCGAGCACCAGCGCGCGGAAGGCGAAGTGAGGGGCAATCACGTCCGCCAGCTCCTGGTCGCCCGATTGATCGAGGTAGCGGTTCCAGAAGAGGCGGAACAAGTCCGCGAAAGGACCTGCAAACGCGCTTTCCGTTCGCAGGGCAAAGAAGAGAAAGTTGACGGAGAGCGACGCCACGTCGTCCGCCGGATCGCCGAAGGCGCCCCGGCTTCGATCCAAGGCCGAGAAGTCGGTGCCCGAGCGAAAATGAATATTCCAGGGATGAAAGTCTCCGTGGATCGCCCTCAGGCGATCGGCCCGCTCTCGAAGTCGGTACCTCCATCTCAAGACGAGCGCCTCGACCTCGTACAGCAACCGGTCGTCGATGAACCCGAGTGGGACCGGGTACGAGTCGGCGACTCCGGCAATGCACTCTCCCGAACCTGCAAGATCGCGCAGGCGACGCCGGTACCATGTCGGATGGACAACGGGCTCTCGATGGATCTCCGCGAGATAGTCGGCCAGGACGCGAGCCCGCGAACGGTCCATCTCATCGAGTCCGTTCGCCGCAATGCGATCGAAGTCGGCGGCGTACGGCTCGCCCTCGCAGAATTCCGTCAGCAGGAACAGCTCACCGCAGTCGCCGAGGCTGACGGCAGGGCCCTCTTTGCGGAAGGCTCCCACATCGACGGCCGCCACGTGCTTCGGCAGCGTTCCGTAGTCTTCGTATGCACGGAGGAGGATTCCGGCGCGGTCGGCCCGGTCCTCGTGGCCGAACCCACCGGGTCGCACCGTTACGAGAACCAAGCGAGATCGGCCACTCTCGGTCGGCCAGCTGACGAGGTACGGCACTCCGTAGCCGCCCTCCTTGATTCCGCCGGCCTTGATCGCCAGAGGCTCGACCGTGGCAGCGCCCGCAGCGGGGCCGAATCGTGCTCGGAGGTAATCCCGAATCCCGGGGAACGGGTCAGCCGTCTCTTGCATCGCCAATGGCCTTCGGGCGGGCACCGACACAGACGGCGCTAG
>JBKJWL010000227.1:0-55675 GCA_046716885.1 Thermoanaerobaculia bacterium
AGAGCGCCCTGCGCGGGTCGAACCGGCGGTTCCGCGAGCGTTTCGCGGCTGTGGCGCGCAAGGCGCGCGCGGGCGGACGGGATGTGTCGGAAACGCCGATGGCCGAGCTCGACGCGTACTGGGAGGAGGCAAAGAAAGCCGGAGCGTGACCGCCCGCCCCTACTTCACCAACTCCGTCACTCTGACCACGCGGATACCCTTTTTCGCCAATCCCGGCAACTCGCGCTCCAGTACCGCGAGCGTCGCCGGATATGGGTGCCCGATCGCGATCGCGCTTCCCTCTTCCCGCGCACGCCACACGAGCTCGGCCAGCTGCGCCTCGACGGCGGCCGCGGTCGCGACGTCGTCGAGAAAGACCCGCCGGTGCGCGGCGGGCACCGACGCCTCCTCCGCGACACGCTCGGCGACGGTCGCATCGGTCGTCCGGCTGTCCAGGAAGAAGAGGCCGCGCCCGGAGAGCACGCGCGCCACCGTCCGCATCACGCGGGGATCCGCCGTGGCGGCCGAGCCCATGTGGTTGTTCACCCCCACGGCGCCCGGAACCGAGTCGAGGTCCTCCTCGAGGATCCGGACGATCTCCGGGTCGGACTGCGTCCGCAGGATCACGCCCGGGCCGGGGCGCACCTTCGGGTAGCCGGCCGGCTCCATCGGAAGGTGAAGCAGCACTTCCTTGCCGCCGCCGGAGAGCGCGCGGGCAGACGCCGCGCTCCACCTCAGGCCCGGCAGCACGGCGCCCGCGACCGGCTCGCGCCACCGGGCGATCCGCGCGGCCGGACCGAGCTCGTTGCCGAGGTCGTCGATCACGATGGCTACGCGCGCCGGCGATCCCACGGGGCCGCGCGCGCGATCGAGCGGCCGAGTCGGCCTCGGCGTGCGCTCCGCGGGCCGGGGGGACGGACGCGGTCGCGCGGGAGAGATCGAAGGACGAGGCGGCGGCGGGACGTGGCGCTCGGGGCGGCAGGATTTCCAATAGAGCGCGGCTCCAAGGACGAGGGAAAGAAGAGCGAAGAAGGCCGTCGCCCGGGAAATACGGCGCGGGCGGGGGCTCAACGGGTCCGGGGCTCTACGCCGCCTCGCGAGACGCGTCGGCGGACCGAATGACCTCCAGGCCCCGTTCCAGGATCAGATCGCGCTCGCCGGTCTCGCCCGGGAACACGATGACCCGCTCGTCCGGGGAGAGACCCTTGCCGCCGAGCACCTGTCCCGAGGGAGAGACGTAGCGGCCGGTGGTCATGAACAGCGTGCCGCCTTCCTGCGTCGGCACGGCCCGCTGGAGGATGGCCATGCCGACCGTGGTTTCTCCGACCGTGGTCGCCTTGGCGCGATCGTGCAGCGCGGCCGCGAGCACCTCGGCCGGGCCGGCCGTGGAATCGTCGGTCAGGATCACGGTCCGGCCCTTCCACACCGAATCGCCGGGCGCCTCGAGGAGCTGACCCGCCGCCTTACGGGTGCGCAGCGTCGCGATCGGGCCCTTGTCGAGAAACAACGAGGCAACCGGAGCAGCGGCGGCCGGCTCGCCGCCGATCGAGCGGCGCAGATCGAGCACGACCTTCGAGATCGACCGGCGCGCCGCCTCGTCGAGCTCCTTGCGGACGGCCGCGGCCGTGGAGGACGTAAACGAGGGGATCCGGATGATCGCGACGTCCCGCTCCCATTTCGTCGACGGCGCCGGAGGCTCGAAGCTCGACCGGGTCACCGGGATCGTCAGCTTCTTCTCGTCGCCGCCGCGGAAGAGTCCCAGCTCGGCGGAAGAGCCCTCCGGGCCCTCGAGCTCCGCTTTGACCTTCCAGAACGGAGCGTTGCGCAGGGGCTTTCCGTCCACCGAGTCGAGGAGATCCCCGGCCTTGATCCCGGCCTTCTCGGCCGGCGAGCCAGGCAGGGGACCGACGACGTACGGGTATCCGCCGCGCCGCGCGAAGACGATTCCGGGACTGGCGGCGCCCGCGCTCTGCTGCGCCCTGTAGGCGGGCATCGCGGAGGCCGGCACGTAGTAGGAAAAGGGGTCGAGGGCGTCGGACATGCCGTCGTAGGCGCCTTCGAGCAGGGCCCGCGAGTCCGCCGGCTCCACATAGTTGGACCGGGTCAGGGAGAAAACTTCGGAGAAGATCGAGAGCGCCCGCGTGGCGGGGTCGCGTCCCGCGCCCTCGGGCCCGGCCACGGCCCGCAGAGACGCCAGGGCCCCCAGGGAAACCACGACGAAGGCGATGCGGGAGCGGTTGGATCTCATCGGCAGGATGGTAACACCGGGCTGCGGCAGCCCCATTTCGTGAATCGCGCGGACACTAACGGAGCCATGCCACCGGGTCGCTGGCCTTTTGGCGGTCCCGCACCTCGAAGTACAGGCCCGGCTCATCGCGCCCCGGCCCGAATCCGGCCAGGCCGATCTCCGTGCCCACGGACACGGGCACTCCCGGCCGGACTGCGACGCCCTGAAGCCAGGCATAGAGCGTCAGCATCCCGTCTCCGTGATCCAGGATTACGAGGTTTCCGTACTCGGCCAGCCACTGCGCGTAGATCGTCTTTCCCGCGTAGACGGCGCGCACGGGCGTTCCCAGCGGGACCGCCACCGCGACACCGTTAGAGACGGTCCAGGTGTCGAACTTCGGGTGGCGGTGAGGGCCGAAGGTCTCGACGATCGCGCCCCGGGCGGGCCAGTCGAGCACGCCCTTCCAGGGACGGATCCCGCCGGCCGCCGCCGGCTCGTCTCCCGCCGACTGGCGCGAGAGAGTCTCGAGCAGCCTCTCCAGGCGCGAGGCCTTGTCGGTCAACCGCGAAACCTCGCGCCGCCGCGACGCGGCTTCCCGGCGCTCGAGCGAGAGCAGCTTCTCGCGCTCGGTCTTGAGTGAGGCGATTCGCTGCTCCTCCTGGCGGCTGAGGAGATAGAGCCTGTCGATCTCGGCCTTGAGCGCCTGCTCGCGGGCGAGGTCCTGCTGGAGGCGCACCTCCGCCTCGCGGTAGCCCCGCAGCAGCTTCCCGTCCCGCCGCGCCAGGCTGTCGAGGCGTTCGATCGAGTCGAGGAAGGCCGGCAGATCCCTCGCCTCGAGCAGGACCCGGAAGTAGCCGAACCGCCCGAAGCGATGGAGCAGCCGCGCCCGCGCCGAGAGGGCCTGGCGGAAACGGGCGGCTGCTGCCGAGGCCGCGGCGCGCTCCTCCGACACGGCGGCAAGCCGCCGCCCGAACTCCTCGCGCGTCGCGGCGACGAGCTCGCCCTCGCGCGTGGCGAGCTCGAGCCGCAGGTCGAGGCGCTGCAGCTCCTCGGCGAGCGTGGCTTCCTTCTTTTCGCTCTCCGCGAGCTTCGTCTTCAGAGAGGCGATGCGGCTCTGCAGGCGATTGAGGTCCGCCTGGCGGTCCGAGTCGCCGGGAGGGAGCGGGTCCTGACCGAGAAGCGGAAGAGCGAAAAGAAAGACCGCCGCAGCACGCCGCAGCCTCACCAGAGCGCCTTCCCCGCCGCGTCCTCGACGACCGGCCCGTCATAGAGCGCCCGCACCGACGCCGTCACGTCCGCGATCCCGGGAACCGGATCGGCCCGGAAGGGCTTCGAGGCGAAGAGCACGCCGCGCACGAGGTCCGGGTCGAGCGAGCAGTGGTCGCCGCTCCACACGTCCCGGTTGTCCTCGAACACGGTCGCGGTCGGCACGCCGAGCGAGGACTGCCACGAGACGCGATATCCCGGACGGTTGGCGACGATCAGGTCGGGTATCAGGCGCGGGTCGAAGCGGCGGTACACGTCTTCCCGTTTGAAGACCCGCGAGACCGCCTTCTCGTTGGTCTTCGGATCCGTCAGCGCGGTCAGGCGCTCGGAAAGCTCGGCTCGCAGCGCCTCGTATTCGGCGCCCGGCGCGACGATCCCTCCCTTCTCGCGGCCCTGGAGGTTGAGGTAGATGTCGCCGAGGCCCATCGCGTAGGCCTTCGATTTCGACCAGTCGACGGCCTCCCAGAACTGGCCGCGCGAGAAGAGGGCCTCGAGGTTCTGCCGCCTGGCGTCGCCCTGGAGGACGAGGTAGCCGTTCTCGACGAGCCAGGAGTTGTAGTTGACCGACCGGCGCCAGGTGGCGAAGCCGTGATCCGACAGGACGATCAAGACGTCCTCGGGCTTGAGCGCCTTCGCCGTCTCGCCGACGATCTCGTCCATCGTGGCGTAGGACTTCTCGACCGCGTCGCCATATCTCCCGGCGAGCCGGGCGTCGTAGGCCGGGTGCTCCGGATCCCGAAAGCGCCAGAACACGTGTCCAACGCGATCCGGAAACTCGAAGTAGTGAAACAACAGCCGTTCTTTGCCGCCGAGGAGCCCGCGCAGCATTTTTCGTTCCTGGTCGCTCGTGTGGCGTACGTCCTCCAGGAACGCCTCCTCGGACAGCGTGCCGGACTGAATCGACCAGGTGTCGATCGCCCAACCCATGGTCTTGTAGCGGCCGAACCGCTCGACGAGCTCTCCCGCGAAGCCCGCGGGCGAGGAGATCGCGAACCCCGGAGGGAGACGCTCGGGGTCGAACTGGATCGGCGAGAGGTACAGGCCGATCTCGGGCTGGACCGTCGCCAGGCGCATCCGCGCGTAGCCGCGTACGGCGAGGAGCGGATTGACGCGGAAGGAGAGGGAAATCCAGTTGCTCCACTCCCCCGGCTTCAGCTCCTCTCGCGCCCCGGAGGCCTCGATGACGAGACGGTCGCGCGCGTCGGGAACCGTCAGCGTCAGGAGCGCGTCGATCGTCCCCTCGCGGCCGAACGCGCGGCCGGGCGGACCGGCGATCCTCGTCGCCTGGCGGCCCACGTTCGACTCGAGCCGCACGACGTCGACCGAGAAGTCGTTTCCCTCGCGGAGGGCGAAGAAGGGGTCAGACGTGTAGTACGCCGGCTTGCCGATGCGGCCCGAGAGGTCCGGCACGCCGAGCCCGGAGAGCATGCGCCCGTCGGCGAAGGGCTCGGGCGGAAACGTCACGGGCATGCGGACCACGGTCGAAGGCCGCGCCCCGGCCTCGCTCCAGAACACCGGCCCCAGCCGATTGTTCCGAACGGAGGGCCGCGTCTCGGGCAGCCACGACCTCGCCGCCAAAAACACGCCGGTCGCCGCGCCCGCCGCCAGAACCGCCAGCACCGCGCCGGCGGCGCGCCGCCGACGGAACAGAACGAGCGCCGGCAGAAGAAAGATCGCCGCCCCGGCCGCGGCCAGAACCGCCGGGGTCTTCTTCCCGAAGAGAAACGGGATCGAGGTCTCCTCCGCGACCGCAAAGGTCGGGATGCGATTGGCCGGGTCGCGCTTGAGGAAGTCGAAGATCTGGTGGCCGCCCGGATCGAGGCCGGTCGAGAACGTCGCCCACGAGACGGGCGTCTGCGCCGGAATCGTTGGGGTCAGCGGCGAGTACCCGCCGCGCCGAGCGAGCGCGGCGAGGTTCGGCAGCTCTCCCCTGCCAAGCATCTCCTCGACGATCTTCGCGTCCACGCCGTCGAACCCCAGGATCACGATGCGGCCGGGAGCTGCGGCCGAGAGCGGCGCCGCGAGGAGGAGGACCGAGAGAACGGCGCCGGTCAGCTTCATGCGGAGGCCTCAGTTTAGCAGTCTGCGGACGAATGAATGCGGACCCGGGCCGGCACTACAATCCGGGCGTGGCGACGCGGACCGAGGATCTGGAGACGCTCCTCGCACGGATCCCGGATCGCGCGGTCCGCGCCCTCTTCACCCCCGAGTTCATCCTGTGCACGGAGCACTTCGACCGCTTCACGATCGATTTCGTGCTGCGGCTCTGCCGGGAGCTCGGCTTCGAGGACGATCTCGCCCGCGGCGTTTCTTCCCGCGCCATCGTGTCGGCACGGGGCTTCGCGCCTCGCGCCGAGATTCCCATCCGGTGGTTCTTCCGCAAGCTCGAGGCCGCCGGCTACCTGGACGTCTCGGGCGAGGGCGCCGAGGCGGTCTATCGAACGCGCGGCCCCCTCCCGCCCGGGGACCCCGACCGCGCCGAGGCGCAGGCCCGCGCCATCGATCCTCGTTCCCTGCCGGCCTTCGCGGTCGTGCGGACGATGGTGGAGCACGTCCCGGAGTTCCTGCGGGGCGAGAAAACCGGGGAGGAGATCCTCTTCGCGCCCGCCCGCCTGCCTCTGTGGTTCGACTACTTCTCCAACGACAATCTCCTCTACCAGATCAACAACCGCCTGGGGGCGGAAGCGTTGGCGCGGGTCCTGCCCTCCACGCGCCCGGCCGTCGTCTTGGAGATCGGCGGAGGCTCGGGGTCGGCGGCGCTGGCGGTCGCCGAAAGGCTCGCGCGAGAGGCGGCGCTTCCGCGCATCGAGCGCTACGTCTTCACCGAGATCGTCCCGACGTTCCTCCGGAGGGCCGAGCGCACGATCCGGGCCCGCTTCCCGAGCCTACCGGCCGAGTTCCTCCGGCTCGACATGGACCGCGACTTCGCCGCGCAGGGCGTGGCGGCGGGGATCGCGGACGTCGTGTATGCGGTCAACACCGTGCATATCGCGCGCGACCTCGCGTCGACCCTCGCGCGCATCCGGGAGGTCCTGAAGCCCGGCGGAGCCGCGGTCTTCTCCGAGTGCGTGCGGCCCTTCCCGGCCCAGCCGATCTACGTGGAGTTCGTCTTCAACTTCCTGGAGAACTTCACGGGTGTCGCGACCGATGCCGCGACGCGGCCCAATCACGGATTCCT
The DNA here is from genome assembly GCA_046716885.1 of Thermoanaerobaculia bacterium. Classification (GTDB taxonomy): domain Bacteria; phylum Acidobacteriota; class Thermoanaerobaculia; order UBA5066; family Gp7-AA6; genus DAHUXD01. The sequence goes on from JBKJWL010000227.1 coordinate 6,651, forward strand.
GACGCCGCAGAACTGGCGCGCGGCCTTCCGCGCGGCCGGCTTCGAGCACCCCGGCATCCTCCCGGACGTCGAGGAGCTCGCCCGCCACTACGACGCCTTCTTCGTGGCGGCGGTGTGGGCCCGGCGTCCGGCGTAGTCGGGATCATTTCCTTCGCGACGGATCGTCCCAGAACGGATAGAAGCAGTACCACTGCTCCGGATACTCCCGGACGTAGCGCTCGAGAATCGCGACGTAGCGCTCCAGGTTCTTCCGGAAGGCCGCGTCGCGTTCGCCGCCGGTCTCGATCTCGAGCGGCTCCTCGACGACGGCCCGGTAACGGCCGTCGGGCACACGCACGATGAACGCGGGCAGGGCGACCGCCCCCGAAGCCATCGCGACGCGCAGGGGACCGCGGGGGAAGTAAGCCTCCCGCCCGAAGAAGGTCGCGGGAACTCCGGTATTGTCGAAGTCCCGGTCGCCTTGCATGGCGACGATGCCGTTGCCCTCGAGGACACGCAGGACCGCGAGGGTCGGGACGATGCTCTTGTCGACGCGGATCTCCGTCACGCCGCAGCGGGCGTGCAGGCGCCGCCGCTCCCGTTCGACTCCCGGGAAGATGTCGGGCACCAGGACGACGTGGATCGGCTGCTTGACCTCGGCCAGCATGAGGCCGCCGACCTCCCAGTTGCCCAGGTGCGCCGTCAGCAGGACGACGCCCTTGCCGCGGCGCCGCCCCTCGACGATCCGCGAATAGCCCTCGACGCTCTCGATCAGGCGGCGAGACTCCTCCGGCGGCCGCGTCGCGAAGTGCAGGAAGTCCACCCAGGCGTCGAAGTGTGAGCACACCATCGCGAACGCCTTCTCTCGCACTTCGGCCGCCCCCGCCGGTCGCCCAAGGATGATCGAGAGGTTCGCGCGGGCGGCCTCGAGATACTTGGGCCGCAGCCGGTAGTAGATGCTGGCCAGCCTCCGGCCGCCGCGCTGCATGGACCGGCGAGGCAGCCGCTTGACGAAGGCGAGGGTCGCGGGAAACCACAGCCGCGACGTCGCCGAGGCAATCGCGCGGGCGATCGGATTGCGCGTCGCCATCTTTTCCTGCACGGGAGGTATCCTAAGAGAGTCGGGAGTCAGGAGTCGGAAGTCAGGAGAAACCAGCACTGAAGACGCGAATTCCGGCCGCGCTCCCGTATTTGATTTTCGCCCTGCTGGCCGCGGTTTCATGGAATCGCTGGATCGAGCCGTACATCGACACGGGGCGCGAGCTCATGACGCCCTGGCGGCTGGCCCAGGGCGAGAAACTCTACCGGGACATCCACTTCCCGCATGGGCCGCTCGGCCCGTATCTGGCGGCGGCCTCGGATCGGGTCGTCGGACGCTCGCTTCCCGCCCGCATCGCGCTCGCGGCCCTCATCGCCCTACTCCACCTGGCAGCCCTCGAACGACTCTCCCGGCGCGTTCTCGGCCCGTGGCGGGCGGCGTTGGCGACCTCCGCCGCCGTGGCGGCCGCCATGTTCCTTCGCCCCGGAGGATGGCTTTTCCCATTCAGCCTCGACACCGCGATCGCCGTCGCCGCGCTGACGTGGGCCTGCGTCTTTCAGGACCGGGCGGATGCGGGCGGCAGCGGCATGAGGGCGGGACTCTGCCTGGCGGCGGCCCTGCTGGCGCGCCCCGAAATGGGCCTGGCCGCGGTGGCCGTCTTCGCTTTTGCGGCGCGACGCGAGCCGCGGCGCCTCTGGCGCTTCGCAGTGTTTCCCCTGGCCGCCGCGGCCGTCGCATACGGAGCGCTTTCGGTCGGCCTCGCGCCGGAGCGCCTCGTCGCCGACGGCTGGCTGCGCGTCCTCGATCCTCCGCAGGCGTACCGGAACGTCTATCGGTCGTACGCCGGCCTCGACCGGATCGGCCTTCGGGTTGCGGAGCTGCTCCTGGCCGCCCTCGTCCTGGCGCTCTGCGCAGCGCTTCTCGCGGCGGCGGCCTTCTTCGGCTCGCGCGTGCGCTCGCGCTCCCGGACTCTCGCCACCCTGCTGGAGGTTCTGGCGATCGGGATTCTGGCGGCCGCGGCCGCCGCGCGGTTCCATCCTCCGGCGTCCCTCGCGGAAAGGCTCGACCTCTTCCCGCCCCTCGTGCGCGTGGTCCCTCCGTGGATCGTCGTCGCGGCCGCTCTGAGGCTCCTCGTCCGCCTGCGCAACCGCGAGCCGCGAGGGCCTCTGGCGTCGGTGCCGGACACGATGCTCTGGATCGCGGCTCTCCTCTCGCTGCGCCTCCTGCTCGCCGCCGGCTACGTCGGACCCTACGCCGCCTTCTTTCTTCCGCTCCCCCTCGTCGTCGCGCTCGCCGGCGTCTTCGCCCTCGCGGACCGAGCCGCCCCGGCGCTCGGCCACGCATTACCGCGCTTGACAGGCGCGGCGCTGTCGATCTTCGTGCTCTTCCGCGTCGCGAGCGTGGCGCAGCTTTACCGCGGCCGGCCCTGGTCTCGAGTGGACACCCCGGTCGGAAGCCTCCGCCTGAGCGAACCGGTCGCGGCGGTCACGCGCGACGTTCTGGAGGACCTGGACGGCCGCCTGCCCGCCAAAGCCACGCTCGCCGGCTTTCCCGAGACGGGGTTCTTCAACTACGCGCTCGGTCGGCGGAGCCCGTTCTGGCTCGACCAGTTCTTTCCGGGCCACCTCGACGAGAGCGGAGAGGCGCGCGCGATCAGCGTCCTCGACCGCCGGCCTCCCGATGCGCTCCTGTACGCCAACGTGCTCGCGGCCGGGGAAGGCGCGCGGATCTTCGGCCGCGACTACAACGCGGGGCTCGATGCCGCGGCGCGCGCGCGCTTTCGACCGGTCGCCGTTTACGGCCCGGGAGCCGCGTCCGGCGCGCGCATCGGAGACCCGGGCTTTTTCGTCGAGGTCCTCGTCCCGCGGGAGAACGGCCCTTGAGGCTGGACCAGGCCGTCTCCGTCCGTTTCGCTCTTTCGCGGCGGATGGCCCGCGAGGCCGTGCGCTCCGGACGGATCGAGGTCGACGGCGCCGTCGTCGACGAGCCCGGCGCTCCCGTCGAGCTGGAAGCCCGGCTCGAGTTTCATCGGGACCGTCCCGTGCGGCGCCGCGTGCGGACCCGCCTCTCGGTGCTCCATGAGGACGGCGCCGTCCTCATCGTGGACAAGCCGGCCGGGCTCCTGACGGTTCCGACCGAGGCGCGCGAAAAGGACACGCTCTGGAGCCGCGCGTTGCACTATCTCCAGCACCGCTATGGCGGCCGGCCGTACGCCGGGATCGTCCACCGCCTCGACAAGGACACGTCCGGAGCGCTCGTCTTCGCGCGCAGCCGCTCGGCGCTCCACGCGCTCCAGGCGCGCTTTCGCGAGCACGCCATCGACCGCGAGTACGTGGCCCTCGTCGAGGGCACGCCGCCCGAGACGGGCACTCTCGACGCGGACCTCGTCCGCGAGCCGGGCCTGCGCCGCTCGATCGCCCGGCCCGGCCAGGAGGGGCGCCGCGCCGTCACGCGCTACCGGACGCTCGAGCTGTTCGCGGCCGCGTCGCTCGTCTCCGTGCGCCCCGAGACCGGGCGGACTCACCAGATCCGCGTGCATCTCTCGGCGGCCGGCCACCCGGTCCTCGGCGACCGCGTCTACGGCAGGGAGCCGGTCGGGAAGGGCACCGCGCCCGCGGCCCCCCGGCAGATGCTCCATGCCCGGAAGCTCGCCTTCCCACACCCGGAGACCGGGCGGCCCGTGTCGGTCGAAGCGCCCCTGCCGGAAGATTTCGAGAAGGTGCTGGCCGCCCTGCGCGCCCGCAAAAAAAACGGCCCGGCAAAGCCGGGCCGTGAATCGACACTGAAGGGATCCGCTACGCGAGGACGATGACGACCACGCGGCGGTTCTTGGAGCGGCCTTCCCGGGTCTTGTTGGATTCGACCGGCTCGGCCTTTCCGTAGGAAATCGTGGACATGCGGTTGAGCGCCACGCCCTGTTTGTTCAGGTAGCGCCGGACCGTCTCGGCCCGCGCTTCACCCAGCCGGAGGTTCAAGGCATCGGCCCCCGTCGCGTCGGTGTGTCCCTGGATCTCCAGGTATACGTTCTTGTTCTCCGCCTTGAGCCGTTCGGCGAAGGCGTCGAGCTGCTCGCGGGCCTCGGCCGAGAGCTCGTGCTTGTTGACTGGAAACTTGACCGCGTCGTCCGAGAGCACCAGTGAGAAGATGAACTTGCCCTCCGCCAGCTTGCCCGCCTGCTGCGCCCGCTCCAAGGCCTGACGCGTGGCGTTGTCGAGCTCGGTCAGCTTCGTGTCGTGCTGCTTGACTTTGGTCTGCGCCGCTTCGACCTGAGACGCGACGTCGTCGATACGCCTGTCGGTCACAGCGCTCGTTTTGGCGACTTCCTCGGTCACGTACGTCTTGGATGCGCACGCCGTGAGCCCGAAAGTCCCCAAAAGAAGCGCTCCGCTCGAAAGCATGGATGAAACCCAACGTCCCTTAGTCATCTGCACCTCCTGAAAAAAGTTATGAGCCGCCCGGGGCGGTGCCCCGGTACCCCCGCCGCGTCCGAACGATCCAGGACCCGGGTTTCGCCACGGACACGAAAACAATTCGGTATTTTACATCCCCTTTGCCCGATGGAGCAAACCCCAGCAAATACTGCTCCCGGACCTCGCTCGAGATCTTCGAAGCGAGAGGCTGCAAGTCGTCGTCTCGGCCTACCAGATGCATTCGACCTCCGCTGGAGCCGGCGAGCAGTTGCAGATTGTCGATCGAGAGGTCTCGCCGCTCTTCCTCCTTCAGGGCATCGAACGATGCATTCTTCATGCCGATCGGGTAGACGGGCACCGACACGCGCTGCAGGATCTCCGCCATCTCGACCGGCTCGATCTTGCTGGCGTTGTCGACGCCGTCGGTGAAGAGGAGGATCGCGCGCTTGTTGTTTCGACCCTTCATCATCGCCGGCGTCGCGGCGACCGCGTCGAACAACGCGGTCTGCCCGGAGGCCTCCAGACCCCAGAGGGCCCGCACGAGGGCGGACGGATCCGGAGAAGAATCGGTCACGAGCCGGACTTCTCCCTCGGAAAAGGTGAAGAGCGCGAAGTCGTCGCCCGCCATCTTGTTGCGCAGGATGCTGCGGATGGCGTTCTTGGCGCTCTCGAGCTTGCCGCCGATCCCCATGCTGCCCGACGTGTCCACCAGGAACGCGAAAGACACGGGAGCGCTCTGGTCGCGCTCGAAGGTGTCGAAATCCACGCGGGAGTCCTCGACGCGCAGCACGAAGTCTTCCTTCGTCAGGCCGTCGACGAACTTGCCGCCCTTGTTCGTCACGAGCACGGGCAGCATCACGTACTCGGCGCCCGCGCTCTCGGAGAAGGCGGCCGGCTCCTCAGGCGTCTGGGCCGCGGCCGCGACGGCCAGCAACAGGAGCGGGAGGACGAGGAGGCGCTTCACTCTCGAATTATAAGGCCTGGGCGCTGTTCCGGATTCCCTCCCGGCTCCCGGCTCCCGGCTCCCGGCTCCCAACTCCCGGGTCCAACTCCCAACTCGCGACTCATCTAGACTGTCATTCCTTGCCGACTCCCCCCTTTTCCGTCGTTCTCGTCCGGCCTCACAATGCGTCAAACTTGGGCTCGGTGGCGCGCGTGGCCAAGAACTTCGGCCTGCGCCGGCTCTCGGTCGTCGACCCGGCCGTCCAGCCCGACCTGGATTCGGAGCGTCTGGCCGTCGGAGCCGACGACCTGCTGGCGGGAATCGAGCGCCATCCGGATCTCGACCGAGCCGTCGCCGGGTTTCCCGTGGTCGTCACGACCTCCTCCTTGCGCGGACGCGGCCGGACTCGCAGGCTGGCGCTGTCGGAGCTTCCCGGGTTTCTCTCCGAAACGGGCGCGGCGCCGACGGCGTTCGTCTTCGGGCCGGAACGCAGCGGCCTGACCGAGGACGAGCTCGCGCGCGCCTCGGCCTGCCTGCGGCTCCCGACCGATCCCGGGTTCCCCACGATGAACCTGTCTCACGCCGTGGCCCTGGTGCTCGGCGTGGCCACCGCCTTCGCGCAAGCCCCCCCGCCCCCGTCGGAGCCGGAGCCCTGGGCCCCCGCGGCGGAGATCGAAGGCGCCGTCGCGCACTGGGACCGGGCTCTCGACGCGATCGGGTTCTACGACACCGGCCACCGCGAACGCTCGCTCCGGGACTGGCGGCGCCTCGTGACGGGCCGCCCGATGACGAGGCGGGAAGTGGCGATCCTGAGGGGAGTCGCGAACCGGGTACTGGTGTCGCTGAAAAGGAGCGCCCGGCAAACGTAGGAGAGGCCCCGGGCTATCGCCGGGCCCCTACGACACTTTCAGATCAGCTCGCTGTCGCTGAAGAAAAACGCGATCTCCCTCGCCGCGTTCTCGGGCGAGTCGCTCCCGTGGATCGCGTTGCGCTCGATGTCGGTGCCGAAGAGGTTGCGCACCGTCCCCGGCTCGGCCTTGCGCGAGTCCGTCGCGCCCATGGCCCGGCGCAGATGCGCCACGGCGTTGTCGCGCTCGAGCGCGGCGATCACCACTGGCCCTTCCGTCATGAAGCGCACCAACGCCTCGTAGAACGGCCGCTCGCGGTGGACCGCGTAGAAGGCACGGGCCTGCTCCTGCGAGAGCCGCGTCCGGCGGAAGGCGAGCAGCCCAAAGCCCTCCTTCTCCAGGTGGGCCAGGATCGCGCCCGACTTGCCGGCGCCGACCGAGTCAGGCTTCAGGATCGTCAGTGTCCGTTCCAAGATCGTTTCTCCGTTTTAGAAATCTCTCGTCTCGACGGGAAGTCGGTCCTCGGTCCGGACGCCCGCCCGCTCCAGGGCGGCGAGAAGCTCTCGCGGTTTCTGCGAACCGATCAGGATCGTGGAGCCGTCCGCCTTCGTCAACAGAACGCCCCGATCGCCCCGCGAGTTGAGCGCCCGCCGCCGCCGGCTCCCCTTGATGCCCCAGCCGCCGTAGTCGCGCACGGGGCGGTAGGCGACGGCCTGCGCCTTCGCCACCTCGGCGACCGGGATGCGCGTCGCGTAGAGACGCCCGAAGCGCACAGTTACGGTGTCTCCCGAGACGGTGGTCGTCTGCCGCATCGTGAGAACGCCCAGGAGGATCGCCAGCACGACGCAGAGCAGGACGTAGACCCAGGGGGAGAAGCGCTGCGTCTCTTGAAAGAAAGCCGTGCCGTTCATCGACCGAGGACCTCCTTGATCTTGCTACCGATTTCGGCCGGCGACCTTACGACGGCGGCTCCGGCCGCCTCGAGCGCCTTCACCTTCTCCGCCGCCGTGCCTTTTCCGCCGGCGATGATGGCGCCGGCGTGGCCCATGCGCCGGCCAGGCGGCGCCGTCTGTCCCGCGATAAAGGAGACGACCGGCTTCTCGAAGTTCCCCGCGATCCAGCAGGCCGCCTCTTCCTCCGCCATGCCGCCGATCTCGCCGATCAGGACGACGGCCTCCGTGCTCCCGTCGGCTTGGAAGGCGGCCAGGCAGTCGATGAAGTTGGTCCCGTTGACCGGGTCTCCCCCGATTCCGATGACGGTGGACTGCCCGAGCCCGAGGCGCGTGAGCTGGTCCACGGCCTCGTAGGTCAGCGTGCCGGAGCGCGAGATCACACCCACGGTTCCCGGCCGGTGGATGCGCCCCGGCATGATGCCGATCTTGCACTCTCCCGGCGTGATGATGCCGGGGCAGTTGGGGCCGATCAGCCGCACCGCTTTCCCCGACGCGGCGAGCCGGTCGAGGACCCAGCGCGCCCGCAGCATGTCGTTGGTGGGAATGCCCTCGGTGATGCACGCGATCAAAGCGACGCCGGCATCGGCCGCTTCCACGATCGCGTCGGCCGCGAACGGGGGCGGCACGAAGATCATAGAGGCGTTCGCGCCGGTCTCGCGCACCGCGTCGGCGACCGTATGGAAGACGGGGATCCCCTCGTGCGTGGTGCCGCCCTTGCCTGGAGTCACTCCGGCGACGACCTGCGTGCCGTACTCGCGGCAGGCGAGGGCGTGGAAGCTGCCCTCGCGTCCGGTCAGGCCCTGAACGAGGAGGCGCGTCCCCTTCCCGACCCAGATGCTCATCGCACCGCCTCCACGACCTTCGTCGCCGCGTCCGCGAGACCGTCGGCCGGCGTGATCTTCAGGCCGGATTCCCGCAGGATCTGCTTGCCGAGGTCCACGTTGGTGCCTTCGAGGCGGACCACGACCGGGATCGCGAGACCCATCTCCCGCACCGCCGCCACGACGCCCTTGGCGATGATGTCGCAGCGCATGATGCCGCCGAAGATGTTGATGAGCACCCCGCGCACGTTCTTGTCCGAGAGGATGATGCGGAAGGCGTTCTTGACCTGCTCCTCGTTGGCGCCGCCGCCGACGTCGAGGAAGTTGGCGGGCTCGCCGCCGGCGAGCTTGACGAGGTCCATCGTGGCCATCGCCAAGCCGGCGCCGTTGACCATGCACCCGACGTTGCCGTCGAGCTTGATGTAGCTCAGTCCGAAGCGCGACGCCTCGACCTCCAGGGGATCTTCCTCGGAGAGGTCGCGCATCTCCTTGATGTCGGGGTGGCGAAAGAGCGCGTTGTCGTCGAAGTTCATCTTGGCGTCGAGCGCGAGGACGTCGCCCTGCTTCGTGACGAGCAGGGGGTTGACCTCAGCCAGGCTCGCGTCGGTCTCGACGTAGGCCTTCAGGAGCGCATGAATCAGGCGCACGCCTTTCTGGAAGCTTTCACCGGAAAGCTCGAGCGCGAAGGCGAGCTTGCGGGCCTGAAAGGGAAAGAGGCCCGCGAGGGGATCGACCGGCTCGCGCACGATCGCGTTCGCGTCCTTCGCGGCGACCTCCTCGATCTCCATTCCCCCGGACAGCGACGCCATGACGACCGGAAGTCCCCGAGACCGGTCGAGCGTGACCCCCAGATACAGCTCGCGGGCGATGTCGAGCGCCTCCTCGACGAGCACCTTCTGCACGACCCTCCCCGCTGGTCCCGTCTGAGGCGTGACCAGCGTCATCCCGAGGATCCGCTTGGCGACGTCGTGCGCCTCCTCGGGGTCCTTCGCGAGCTTGACGCCCCCGCCCTTGCCGCGGCCGCCGGCGTGGATCTGGGCCTTGACGATGACCCGCCCGCCGAGCCGCTTTGCGATCTCCCGGGCTTCCGCCGGGCTCGAGGTGACTTCCCCGCGGGGAACGGCGACGCCGTAGCGCGCGAGGATCGACTTGGCCTGGTACTCGTGGACTTTCATGTGCTCGTGAAAGAGCGGGGATTATAAGTGAGTCAGCGGCAAGCAGAACGCGGTCTGCCGACTAGAGCCGAAAGGCGTTCAGGGAGCGCAGTCCGATCGTGGAAAGAAGCACGAACAACCCCGCCGCCAAAACCGCCACGGCGGCGCTCGCGCGCGGACTCCGGGCCAGCCCCCAGGTCCTCGAGAAGGTCCAGAGTCCGGACGCGAGATGAAAGGTCGCCGAGAGAATCCCGACGACGTAAAAGGCTCGGATCCAGGGGCTCGCGAGCGCGGCCTGCATCAGCCGGAAAAGGTCGAGGTCTCCGTGGTCCCGGATCTGTACTAGGCGCGCCGTCCAGAGGTGGAAGAGCACGAAGGCGAACAGCACGACGCCCGTGACCCGCTGAGCGACCGCGAGCGCGCGGCGGCCCGGCGTCGGGCGGGGCATTCCGGGCGGCTCCGTCGCGGCGAGGAAGAGACCGTAGATGGCGTGGAAGAAAAGCGGCAGGGCGATCACGAGAATCTCGAGAAAGACCGCGAGAGGGAAGCGCTGTAGACGCCTTACGGCTTCGTTGAAGGCTTCGGGGCCGCGGAGGGCCGCGGAGTTCGTGTAGAGGTGGAACGCGAGAAACGCTCCGACCGGCACGACGCCCGAGAGGGAGTGGAGGCGCCGGGGCCATGTGCGGCGCGCGGCCTCCATCGGCCCGCTACACCTTCAGGATTCGAAAGAGCTCGCGGACGGCCTCGGCCGACTTCGCGAGCGCCGCGCGCTCCTCGGCGGTCAGCGCGATCTCGACGACCTGCTCGACGCCCCGGGCGCCGAGCTTGACGGGCACGCCGAGGTAGACGTCCTGCATTCCGTACTCTCCCTGCAGGTAAGCGGCGCACGGCAGGATCTTTTTCTTGTCGCGAAGGACCGCGTCGACCATCTCGACGACGGCCGAGGCCGGCGCGTACCAGCCCGACGTCTTCAGGAGATTGACGATCTCGGCGCCCCCGTCGCGCGTGCGCTTCACGATCGACTCGATCTCCTCCCTGGGCATCAGCTCCGGCAACGGAATGCCGGCGACCGTCGAGAACCGCGGCAGAGGCACCATCGAGTCTCCGTGGCCGCCCAGCACGAACGCGTGCGTGTTCTCGACCGAGACGTTCAGGGCCTCGGCGATGAACCAGCGCATCCGCGCCGAATCGAGAACCCCGGCCATCCCGAAGACGCGCTCGCGGGGGAGCTTCGAGACCCGGCGCGCCACTTCGCACATCGCGTCGAGCGGATTGGAGACGACGATGAGGATGGCGTCGGGCGACCCCGGCAGGACCTTGCGAACCACGTCGGCCACGATCCCCTCGTTGGTCGCGACGAGATCGTCCCGGCTCATGCCGGGCTTGCGCGGCACGCCGGCCGTGATCACCACGATGTCCGACTTCACCGACACGTCGTAGGCGTTCGAGCCGGTCATCCGCGCGTCGAACTTCTCGACGGGCGCCGACTCCATGATGTCCAGCGCCTTTCCCTGCGGGACTCCCTCGACGATGTCGATCAGGGCAACGTCCGCGAGCTCCTTCTCGACGATGCGCTGCGCGACCGTGGCCCCGACGTTGCCCGCTCCGACGACAGTGACTTTGTGCTGCATGCGACCGCGGATTCTATATGGACTTCCCGGCCCCGGGTCCCGACTACTACAATGTCCGGGTGGCTCCGGAGCGGCCCGACTACAAGAGTCATCCCCTGTGGGAGGAGGCGATCCGCCTCGTTCACGAAGCCTACGGCATAGCCGACTCGCTGCGCGGCCACGATCCGGAGGCGGCGCTTGCGCTCCGCAAGGCTGCCGTTTCGGTCCCCGCGCACGTCGCGGGAGCGCTCTGCGCCCTGGAGGCGGCCGAACGGGACGCCGAGGCGTCCAATGCGCGGGCCGCGCTTTGGGAGGTGACGGCCCGGGCCGAAAAGGCCGGGTCCCCCGGGGCCTGCCCCGAGCTCTCGCGCCGCGCCAGGGCGCTCGAGAGCTCCGTCGCGCTGGAGCTCGGCCCCCGGAATCAAGGATGGGTCTGCTGATGGAAGATGCGCGTCCGCCCCGCCGGGGTCTGCTCATTGCGCTCGCCTTCGCGCCGATCCTCCTGGCTGCGGTCCTCTGGCTGCCGGCCTGGTGGGAAAAGCGCGAGTACCGCCAGATGGAGGCGATCGCGGGAGTCGAGGCGCGGATCGTGCCCGGCCGCCTCGCGGACGCGCGCGAGAAGGCCCATCCCGGGCTCGGCATCGACGCCCTCGCGGCGGCGATCGGCAAGCCCTCGCTCTCAGTGCGCACCGAAGGCAAGGACTCCAGCCACGAGATCTGGACTTACTATTTCGCGGACGGCACGATGCAAGTCAACATCACCGACGGCTCCGTCGCGAGGGTGTCCGCCACGTTCGCAACGCCGCGCATCCCGACCTCGGCGCGGCCGCAGTGAGCGAGATCCGCGAGCCCTCGATCCGCGTCATCATGATGCCCAAGGACACCAACGCGCACGGCACGATCTTCGGCGGCGTGATCCTGTCCTACATCGACCAGGCGGGAGCGGTGGAGGCCAAGCGTCACGGGGCGGAGTTTCTCGTCACGGTGGCGATGCGCGAAGTCGTCTTCCACGAACCGGTCAACGTCGGCGACCTCGTCTCGTTCTACACGCGGCTGGTGAGGATTGGCCGCACCTCCATCACGATCTCCGTGGAGGTCGTCTCCCAGCCCGGTGAAGGCCTCGGCAACCGAGTCAAGGTGACCGAAGCCGAAGTCACCTACGTGAACCTGGACAAGAACCGCCGGCCGGTCCCGATCTAAATGCGAAGGCCCCGAAATATTCGGGGCCTTCTTCTGCGACAGCCGAGCAAGAGCCCGGCAATGGGAGCTGGCTCAGAGAATCTTACTACGAACTACCACTCCGGGTCCTCGTCGCTCTCGCTGGCGATTTCGGGGCCCTCGGGCTCCGCCTCGAGCGCGCCGAGCTCGGGGGCACCGGTCTCGAGCTCGGCGGCGGACAGCTCTTCCTCCCGCCAACCTTCCTCGCCGTAGACCTCCCCCGCCGGCGAGGCCGCGGTCGCGCCGCGGGCAAACGCGCCTTTTCGAGCCGGAGAGGCTTTCTTCGCCTTCGCCGCCGCCGGCTTCGACCTCCGGGCGGCCGGCTTCGACCTCCGGGCGGCCTTTCGCGGGGCGGCCTTTTTCACCGCCTTGCGCGGGCTCCTTTTCGGGGCCTTTCGAGCCGTCCTCTTCGGGGCTTTTTTTCCCTTCCTCGCGCTCTTTTTCGTCACTTTCTTCTTCTTGACCACACCGTCCTCCTGTGCCGGCTCCGCCGGAAGCCGGATCATACAATCGGGTCGTTGTCGAGGCGAGACGATGAGCGGGTCTCGATTGCCCCCCGGGCCGGGGGTCTGGAAGTGCGCATCCACCCGCTGGTCCGACGGCGGCCCTGGCGATTCCGCATGGCCGCGGTCGCGGCCGGGGTCGCGGGCGCCGCCCTCCTCGGCTCCGCCCGCCTCGGAGAGGCCTGGGAGGCCGGCCTGAAGAAAGGAGACTTCGGCGACCTGCCTCTTCCGCTCCTGATCGTGCTCTCTCTCGCGGTGCTCGTCTCGACACCGCTCGCTCTGCTCGGTCTGGCCGCGGTCGCGTTCGCCGAGGAGCGCATCGCCGTCGAGCACGACGAGATACTCATCGAGAGGACCGCCTTCGAGCGGACGCGGACCCGCCGCATTCCCCGGTCGGACCTCGAGTGCTGGAGAGAGACCCGGTGGCCGCTGGCGCCCTGGTGGACCTGGGCGGTCCGGCGGCTCGCGGTCCGCTCGCGGGGCCGGCTCTATTCCGTCGCCGCCGCCGTCGGCCCCCGGGAGAAGCGGGCGATCGGCCTCGCCCTGGCCGAGGCGACGGGAAAACCCCTGATCGGCGACTTCGGGCGGCGGATCCAATGAGGCCGTGGCGGCCGATTCCACCGCCGGCCGATACGGTACTATCTCCGCGGCTCCATGACCACGGCCACGTCCGAACACCACCTGACCAAGGTCCTCCTGTCGGATTACCCCCTGCCGGACGAGGTCCGTTGGGGCCTTGCCGACGCGGGGTTTGTTTTCGCGACGCCAATCCAGGCGAAGGCCCTGCCGATCTGCCTCGCGGGTAGGGACATGGCGGGCCAGGCCCAGACCGGAACCGGCAAGACAGCCGCGTTTCTCATCACGATCTTCACGCGCCTCCTTCAGAAAAAGCCGGCGCACCCCCCGCGCGGACCCCGCGCCCTGGTCGTGGCCCCGACCCGCGAGCTCGTCGCCCAGATCCGCGCCGACGCCGTGGGGCTAGGGAGCCATACGGGACTGACGACGGTCGCCGTCTTCGGCGGCATGGATTACCGGCTCCAGCGCGATGCGGTGAAGGCCGTGCCGGACCTCCTGGTGGGCACCCCGGGCCGTCTGCTCGACTACGAACAGCAGGGCGCCGTCAGCTTTAAGGACGTCGAGATCCTGGTCATCGACGAGGCCGACCGAATGTTCGACATGGGCTTCATTCGGGACCTCCGCCGGATCCTCCGCCGCTGCCCGCCGTACCACCGCCGTCAGACCCTGCTCTTTTCCGCCACCCTCTCGATCCGCGTGATGGAGCTGGCCTACGAGCACACCAACAACGCCGAGAAAGTCGAGATCGAGCCGGAGCGCGTCCTCGCGCGCGGGATCACCGAAGTCCTGTACCACGTGTCGTCCACCGAGAAGTTCCGACTGCTGCTCGGCCTTCTCGAGAAGGAGGGCGGCAGCCGCGTCCTCATCTTCGTCAACCGGCGGACGACGGCGGCTGATCTCGTGCGGGGGCTTTCCGCCAACGGCTACCCGACCCGGGCGCTCGCGGGCAACGTGCCTCAGGACCGGCGCCTCCGGATGCTGCAGGATTTCAAAGACGGCACGCTCGCCGTCCTCGTCGCCACCGACGTGGCCTCGCGCGGCCTCCACATCGAGAGCGTCTCGCACGTCATCAACTACGACCTCCCCGAGGACTCCGAGGACTACGTCCACCGGATCGGGCGGACCGGCAGGGCCGGGGCCCTCGGCCTCGCGGTCTCCTTTGCCTGTGACGACTACGTCTTCTCGCTCGACGCGATCGAGAAGCGCGTCGGCCGCAAGATTCCCGTCGAGTGGCCCCCGGAGAGCCTGTTCCACCACGGCCGTGTCGCACAGGCACCGCGGGGGCACGCGGGGTTCCGCTCACGGCCCGATACGCGCCGGGAGGCTTTGAAGCCGAAGGCGGCGATTCCGGAGAACGAGGCGTTCGGAAGGACGAAGCGGAAGAGCCGGCGGAGGTAGCTAGAAGCTCTTCAGGAAATCCGCGTTGGTGCGGAACTTGGACAATCTCCCGAGAACCAGCTCCATTGCTTGAATCTTGTCCACGGCGGCCAGGGCGCGCCGGAGCTTGACGATCTTCGGCAGGTCCTCGGGCGGGTAGAGCTTCTCTTCCTTGCGCGTGCCCGACTGCGGGATGTTGATGCAGGGGAAGATTCGGCGGTTGAACAGGTCCCGGTCGAGGAGGATCTCGGTGTTGCCGGTGCCCTTGAACTCCTGGAAGATGATCTCGTCCATCCGCGAGCCCGTGTCGATCAGGGCCGTGGCGACGATCGTGAGCGATCCCCCGCCCTCGGCGTTGCGCGCGCCGCCGAAGAAGCGCCGCGGCTTCTCCATGGTCCGCGCGTCGATGCCGCCCGAGAGGATCTTGCCTCCGCCCTTCTGCATGTGGTTGTAGGCGCGCGCCATACGCGTGATCGAGTCGAGGAAGATGATCACGTGCTTGCCGCACTCGATGAGGCGGCGGGCGCGCTCGGCGACGATCTCGGCCACGGCGATGTGGTTCTCGGCCGAAAGGTCCGCCGAAGACGCGATCACCTCGCCGCGCGTCACGCTGCGGCGAAAGTCCGTGATCTCCTCGGGCCGCTCGTCGATCAGGAGCACGATGACGTGCACGTCCGGCTCGTTAACCTCGACGGCGTGCGCCATGCGCTTGAGAAGCGTCGTCTTTCCCGCTTTCGGCGGCGCCACGATCAGGCAGCGCTGACCGCGGCCGATCGGCGTGAGCAGGTCGGTCACCCGGCCGCACATCTCGTCGGGATCAGTCTCGAGTTTCAGGATCGTGGTGGGGTCGATCGAGACGAGCTCCTGGAAAGCCGGCCGCTGGCGGAAGGCGGCGGGGGCCATCCCCTCCACGGTCTCGACCCGCTTCAAGACAGGGCGGCTTCCCTCTGCCACGAACCCGGAGATCAGCGCGCCGGCCTCGAGGCCCTCGCGGTTGATGAGCTCGCGCGGCACGAGCGGGTCCTTCGGGGACGGCAAGTAGTTGGCCCGCGCCGACACCAGGACGCCGGGCGCATTCTCCTTGGGGGGTATGTGCAACACGCCTTCGGCGGGCCGCTCGGGCCCGCTGGCGGCCAGATCGTCCGCCCTCTCGGGCGCGCTACCTCCGCCGGGCGGGCCTGCGCCGCCGCGGCCACCCCGCCGGCGCCTGCGACGGCGGCGGCGGTGCGGGTTGGGTTCGCCGTTGCCGGACACGGCACCCTCTGATCGCGAGGGGGCTTCAGTCTGAACGGACACGGACGAGAAGTTTTCCGGGTTCAAGGGATCTTCGGACATGGACTCCCAAACCCCGCCGCGCTGACTCTGGGTCCGGGCGGGAACAGTGGGCATTCTACGACGAAAGCGTGGGAAAAGCGATCAGGGCCTGCCGGAGCCCGAAAATTACGGCGAAAAGGGGCCTTCAGGCGAAAAGGCCCAGAACCCGTTCGGAAGGGGCCGGGGGCACGCGGAAAAGCCCGAAATCCTCGGCGGCGTGTTCGGGCGAGGAGACCCCCACCAGGGCGGTAGCGATTCCGGGCGCGGAGCGGGCGAACTGCAGGGCCCTCTGCGCGGAAGTCTCGAGATCGGGAAACGCCTCCACGACCTCCTCCGCGAGGTCGCCCGCCAGCCGGCCCTGGAGCATCGAGGCCGACCCGAACGCCGCGAGGCCGAGTAGCCGCGCCGCCTCGAGGGCGGGGCGGCGCCCCTCCACCGTCTCCTGCGACCGGTAGGCGACGCCGTGCGCCATCACGAGATTGACCGGCAATTGCACGGCGCGAAAATGGTGCTTCTCTCCGGCAACTCCTTCCGCCCGGGCACGCACGTCGGCCATCGAGAGATGCTCGGGGTGCTCGGGCGGCACGCGCAGACCGTCCCAGGTCGCCAGCCCCCACGCGGCGATCTCGGCCGCGGAGCACGCTTCCTCGAGCGTCTCGATCGCGCGGGTCAGCCTTTCCTCGAAAGTCTGCCGGTCCACGGCGGACAGCTGCGTCTCGATGTTGTGGAGGTAGTAAAGATCGATCGTCTCGAGGCCGAGATTCGCGCGGCTCCTCGCGATCTGGTCCCGCAGGTATGCCGGCGCCATGCAGTGGCTCCCCTGCGCGATCTCCGCCGCCGGCGCGAGACCCGAGGCGAGAAAAGACTCCTGGACGTACCGGCGCGGCGGACGCGGGTCCTCGGCATCATGCGTCAGGTAACCGCCCTTGGTCGAGACAAAGACTTCCTCCCGGGCGGCGCGGCCCGCGGCAAACGCTTTCGCCAGCGCCCGCCCGATCGCCCGCTCGCTCCTCTGCCCGCGGTAGTTGATCGCCGTGTCGAAGACGTTGATGCCTGACTCCAGCCCCGCCGCGAGGGAGGCCTCGTATCCCGCGTCCGTCGCCGCGTCCTCCTCGCCGAGATACGTGCCGAGGCCGATGGAGGAGAGGGAGAGTCCCATCGCGTCGCGGAAGTGCCCGGGCGCGGCGCCGGAGCGCTTTGCGAAGCCCGTGGTCCCTTCGAGAGTCGCGCGGCCGCCAATCACGGCGGCGATGCTATCAGGGGCTCAACGAGCGGTAGAATCAGTTCGCGATGACCACCCTGCGCGCGGCGCTGCCCGCAGTTCTCACGCTCGGGCTCGCATGTCCCGCCTCGGCTGCGACACTAACGGTCACGACGACGGCCGACAGCGGCGCGGGATCGCTGCGGCAGGCAATCCTCGACTCGAACACGAGCGTGGGCGTTCTCGACACGATCGCCTTCGCGATCGGCTCCGGAGTGCAGACGATCACGCCGCTCTCGGCTCTGCCGATCATCACCGATCCCGTCGTCATCGACGGAACGACGCAGCCGGGTTACGCGGGCACGCCCGTCCTCGAGATCGCGGGCGCCGGACTCGTGGTCACGGGTCTCGAAATCACGGGCGGCGGCAGCACGGTCAGGGCCCTGGTGATCAATGGCTTCAACGTCGGAATATGGCTGAAGAACGGGCCCGGCAACGCGGTCGAGGGGAGCTTTGTCGGGCCCGATCCATCGGGCACACAGGGCCCGGGCAACGGCAAGGGCATCTGGGTTTCCAACTCGTCCGGCAACACGATCGGGGGCGCGACGCCGGCGGCGCGCAATCTCATCTCGGCCAACGGCGACATCGGGATCCTGATGGACACGGCCCCGTTGACGGCCGTGGCCGGCAACTTCATCGGCACCGACGTCACCGGCACGCTCGACCTCGGCAACCAGAGCGTCGGCGTCTACATGCAGAACGGGTCCGACGACGTCCTCATCGGAGGCACGGCAGGAACGACCCCCGGCGGCCCCTGCACCGGAGCCTGCAACCTCATCTCGGGCAACCAGGGCGGCGGAATCAGCATCGGGGGCAGCTTCGCCGGCAACGCGCGCGTCCTCGTCCAGGGAAATTTCATCGGCGTGGACGCCGGAGGAACGGTCGCCCTCGGGAACGGACAGTTCGGCATACAGGCCGGCGGAGGCTC
Organism: Thermoanaerobaculia bacterium; assembly: GCA_046716885.1. Lineage (GTDB taxonomy): Bacteria > Acidobacteriota > Thermoanaerobaculia > UBA5066 > Gp7-AA6 > DAHUXD01. Next base: position 24,585 of record JBKJWL010000227.1, read on the forward strand.
CACCGACGCCATCATCGGCGGCACCTCGCCTGCCGCGCGCAACGTCATCTCCGGGAGCGCTTCGACCGGCGTCCGTCTCGGAAGCGGCGGCGGCTCGGGGCACGCCGTCTCCGGCAACTACATCGGCACGGACGCGACGGGCTCGGCCGCCATTCCCAACGGCGGCGACGGCGTGCACGTCACCTCGAGCCCCGGCATGACCATCGGCGGAAGCGCCCCCGGCGCGGGCAATCTCATCTCGGGTAACACGTTCGCCGGAGTTTCCCTCGAAGGTTTCTTCACGTCCGGCAACCTCGTCCAGGGCAACCGTATCGGAACGGACGCCTCCGGGACTCTCCCGCTCTCCAACGGCACCTACGGTGTCTCGATCACCGGACCTTCCGACAACACGATCGGCGCCACCGCAGCAGGAGCGGGCAACGTGATTGCGTTTAACCCCCTCGACGGGATTTACGTTTCGAACGCGAGCGGCAACGCGATCCGCGGCAACGCGATCTTCTCGAATGGCTCGCTCGGCATCGAGCTCGTGCCCCCCGAGGATCCGACGCCCAACGATTCCGGCGACGGCGACACCGGGGCCAATCAGCTCCAGAACTTTCCGCTCATCTCCTCGGTGACGATCCTGGCGCCGTCCGGAAGCGGAACGCGCTTCCAGGGCGTTCTTCACTCCGCGCCCTCCATGACCTACGAACTCGACTTCTTCGAGAACCCCGCCTGCTCCAACTCACCCCGCGAGTTCGTGGAAGGACAGACCTATCTCGGGTCGGGCCAGGTCTCGACCGACGGGGCGGGGACCGGCACCTTCGACATAACCGTTCCCGCGTCCGTCGCGCCGGGCGCTCGCCTCAGCGCCACGGCCACGGACCCCTCCGGAAACACCTCTGAGTTCTCGCAGCGCATCGTCTTCTCCATGGCACCCGCCTCGGGCCCTTCCTCCGGAGGCACCAGCGTCACGCTCTCGGGCACGGACTTCGCCCCGGGGACCACGGTCTCCATTGGCGGTCTATCCGCCACCAACGTCACGGTCGGCTCCTTCGTGCAAATCACGGCGACGACACCGGCGCTTGCCGCCGGCGTCGCCTACGACGTCGTCGTGGCCAACGCGGACGGTTCGGCGGGAACGCTGGCGAAGGGCTGGGTGTCGGACTTTCTCGACGTGCCCCAGGGACAACAGTTCCACTCCTTCGTGACGACACTCGTTTCCAACGCGATCACCGCGGGGGTCGGCGGCGGGCTCTACGGCGTTAACGACGACACGCTCCGCCAGCAGATGGCGGTGTTCCTGCTCAAGGCCAGACACGGGCTCTGTTACACGCCGCCCTCCTGCGTCGGCGTCTTCGGCGACGTGCCCTGCCCGTCCATTTTCGCCGACTGGATCGAGGCGCTCGCGGCCGAAGGAATCACCGGCGGCTGCGGCGGCGGGAACTACTGTCCACAGAACCCCGTCCGCCGCGATCAGATGGCGGTCTTCCTCCTGAAGTCCGAGCACGGCTCGGGCTTCGTGCCTCCTCCTTGCACCGGTGTTTTCCCCGACGTCCCCTGCCCCGGCGCGTTTGCCGACTGGATCGAGCAGCTCGCCGCCGAGCAGATCACCGGGGGTTGCGGCGGCGGCAACTACTGCCCCGGGAGCCCCAACACCAGAGGACAGATGGCGGTGTTCATCGTCAAGACGTTCAACCTTCAATGATGTCCCGACTGCAGAGGTCTCCGGAGGCTAAACGTAGCTCCTGTTGACGAACCCCAGGTTCGGCCACCCGGCGCCGAGGATCGCGGCGGCGTCGGCTCCGAGCCAGTCGGAGAGAACCGTTCCGTAGTAGCTCCGAAAGTCGTTCTCGATCTTCAGGTTCCCGTTTTCGTCGAGGTCGGCCAGGTTCGGCGGTGAGCCGTGAATGCCCGGCATAACCGCGTCGCCGACGACGAAGTGAGGCGCCGCCGTCCCGTGGTCCGTGCCGTTGGAGCCGTTGTCCTGCGCGCGCCGTCCGAACTCGGACCAGGTCATCAACAGAACGTCGTGGGACTTGCCGTGGCCGTCGAGGTCGTCGAAGAACGCCTTGATGGATTCGGACACGTCCGTCAGCAGCGGGCCGTGGTCGACGTCCTCGCCCGAGTGGTTGTCGAAACCGCCGTACGTCACGTAGAGGATGCGAGCCCCGAGATCGGCGTTGATGATCTGAGCGATCAACTGCAGCCCCGCGCCGAGACTGTTGACCGGATAGGCCCCCATCGCCACGTAGCCGCTCCCGACCGTCTGCAGGATGCCGGAGGAGGCGATCGCATCCTGCCCCACCCCCGACAGGGTCGCCGGCAGAGTCTCGATCTCGTACTCCGCCCCGTTCGAGACGACGAACGCGTTGACCTGGTTGCCGCCGTCGCCGGGATAGGCGCCGTCGGTCTGGTACTGGTAGCTCGCGAGGGAGACGAAGGTCGGCACGCCCACGTGGTCGGCCAAGAGCGTCTTCGGAAGCGACTGGGAGATCGCGGCGCAGGAAAGCGGATTGTCGGCGTCGCCGAGAAACTCGTCGGCCCAGCGGCCGAGCCAGCCTCTCCGCTGCGCGAGCAGCGGGTCGGCCGTGTGCCAGACGTCGCGCGCAGCGAAATGGGAGAGGCTCGAGTTGGGGTAGCCGACGTTGGTGACGATGGCGAGCCGGTTGGCGTCCCAGAGAGCCTTCATGCCGGTCATGACCGGGTTCATGCCCAGGCTGCCGTCGAGCGGCAGCACGGTCCCGGTTGGGATCCCGATCCGCGACCGCAGCGTCGGGTAGAGCGCGTCGGCGTAGGGCACGAGCGTGTTCAGCCCGTCGTTGCCGCCCATGAGCTCGAGGACGACCAGGGTGCGGTTCGTGCTCGCCGCGCCCACGGACTCCTCGAAACTGCGGGCCTCTGCCACGGCCCAGCGCGGGACCATCGCCGAGACCGTCACGAACCCCGTCGAGCGGATCAGGAAGTCGCGCCGCGAAAAAGTCATGATCTTCTCCCTCAGGCCAGTTGAAAGGCGGGGCTCGTGAGCAGCACGTGCACGAGCCCGCGCACCTTCTTGTCGACGTTGGCCGGCGTGTTCGTCCAGGCGCCGAGCGTCCCGTCGTCGTTGCGGTTCATGTAGTCGATCCACGCCGCGCGGATGTCGGAGGAGACGTCGTCGACGTTCAGGCGGGCGGCGGCGAGGTCGACGACCTTCTCGGCCGTGGAGGCGTCGCTCCCCGCCAGGATCGCCTCCGGATCGAAGCGCGTCCCCGTCGTGCCCCGATTGCTCGCCAGCGTGTTGGCGACCGACACGCGGGAGAACAGGGAGCCCGTGTTCATCCAGGCCGTGCCCCAGTCCCAGCCCTTGGCGTCGGACGGATTGAAGAGGACCTGCCCCATGCCCGGCAGCGCGTTGGCCGCGGCGGAGAAATCGCTCACGCCTTCCAGCATCCGGACCGAGGCGACCGCGTACTCGACCGGGCTGCGGACCCAGGTCTTGACCGTGTGGGCCTCGTAAAACTCGGAGTGCAGCAAGATCGTCCGGACGACCTCGCGGACCGAATGCCCGGTGGTGGCGTAGACCTGCTGGAGCTCGTCGACGACGGACTCGGGCGCGTAGGTGCCGGCGAAGAAGGCCCAGAGCTTCGCACCGAGAAAGCGGCCCGACACGGACCCGGCCCCGTCGGTGAGGTTCAGGATGATGTCGATGGCGTCGTACCCGTCGAAGTTTCCGGTCTGGCCGAGGATCGTCTTGGACCCCGTGTCGTGGAACTGCGGCCGGTCCACGAAGGTCGCGGCGTTGTAGTCCGTGTCGCGGTTGTAGTTGGCCACGGCCCATCCCGTAAGCGCTCTCGCGAGCTCGCGCACGTCTTCCTCGGTGTAGTAACCGATGCCGAGGCAGAAGAGCTCCATGAGCTCGCGGGCGTAGTTCTCGTTTGGACGGCCGACCCGGTTCGTGGTGTTGTCCAGCCACACGAGCATGGCGGGATCCTGCGAGATCTTGACGACGAGATCGTCGAACCGGGCCATCGCGTACTGCCGCTCAGTCTGGTTCTGGTTCAGCAGCAGCGTCTCGCCGCGAACCTTGGCGATGCCCGAGGTCCAGTGGAGGTTCCAGAAATACGTCATCTTCTCCTCGAGCGGCCGCGGAGACAACGCCATCCGGTCCATGAACCACTGCTGGAGGCCGCTGATGCGCTGGAGGTTGTAGCCCCTGGCGGCGAGGCTCGACTCATAGGCCGAGGTACTGATCGCCTCGTAGTCGACGAGGTGCGAGACAGCGCCCTCGAGGCCCATCACGTACAACGCGTCGATCTCGGCGGGGGTCCCGCCGAAGCCCGCGCGCCGCGAGAGATGGGCCGCCGCCGCAAGGGTCCAGTTGACGCTCATTGGGCCTCCCCCTGGCAGATTGGACGAGAACAGGGGGGGTGGGTTTACAGCGGGGTCAGGTCTTCATTTTTCGGGATTCGAGGGGGCCGGTGCCAGCCGAAGGAGCAGACTTCGAATCCGAAAAATGAGGACCTGACCCCCTAGATTCGCCCTCGATTCGCTAGTCCCTAGATCACCGGGAGCGGGATCCCGTGGGTTCTTGTTGTGCCCTGGAGCGACTCGTCCCACCGTCCGGGGATTGGCGCGGCGCACTTCGGGCACGCGCCGTCCTTCAAGCGGTTGGCCCGAACGCGGAAGCCATAGCGCTCGATGAGGGTCTCGCCGCAGGCCGGGCAGCGCGTGTTCTCCCACTTGCCGACTCGGCCCGGAATGTTACCGGCGTAGACGTACTGGAGACCCTCGGCCGTCCCGATCTCGCACGCCCGCAGGAGGGTCTCGACCGGCGTGGCTCCCCGGTCCGTCATCTTGTAGTCCGGATGAAAGGCGGTCACGTGCCACGGGATCTCCCGCGACACCGACGCGAGGAAACGCGCCGCGCGCGTGAGCTCCTCGTCCGAGTCGTTGAAGCCCGGGATCGTGAGCGTCAGGACCTCGAGCCACATGCCCCGCTCGTGGATGCCGGCGATCGTGTCGAGCACGTTCTGGAGCACGCCCCCGAGCTGCCGGTACTGCTTGTCGTCCATCGACTTCAGGTCCACCTTGTAGAAGTCGACCCAGGGCCGGATGTAGTCGAGCACCTGCGGCGTGCCGTTGCCGTTGGAGACGTACCCGGTGCGCAGCCCGCGCCGCCTCGCCTCGCCAAAGACCTCGACGGCCCACTCCGACGTGATGAGCGGCTCGTTGTAGGTCGAGACGAGCGTGGGCGCGCCGCTGTCGACGGCGAGGTCCGCGAGCTCCGCGGCGCTCAGATCGCGGGGCGTCCCGACGGCGTCCGGATCGCGGATCGACTGGGACGTGAACCAGTTCTGGCAGTAAGCGCAGTGCAGATCGCAGCCGAGCATGCCGAAGGAAAACGCGTCGGACCCGGGCAGCGCGTGGAAGAACGGCTTCTTCTCGATCGGATCGCACTGCAGCGCGCCGACGTAACCGTGCGGCACCCGCAACGTCCCGCCGCGGTGGAAGCGCACGCGGCAGACGCCTTCGCGGCCTTCGGGAATCGGACACCGGTGTCCGCAGGCAAGGCAGCGGATGCGTCCGTCGGGGAGCGATTCGACGAGCGCGGGCGCCGCGGCGGTGGTGCGCCGCGCGAGAGACTCGGCCACGGGCGAAGGGGCGGGCATCGACGGACTCCCCTACGATAACCCGGACGCGGCGCGCGAAATGCCACGCGGGTTCCGTGCGTTATCATCCGCCGACGCCATGAAACGCCCCATTCTCGCAGCCGCAGCCCTGTTTTTCGGTCTGTCCGCCGTGGCCCGGCCTCAGACACCGACGCCGACCCCCGCGCCAACCCCCACCCCGACCCCGGGCGCTCCCACGACCGTGGCATCGGGCTCGACGTACGCCACCGAGGGCACCGCGCGCGTCAACGGCGTGCGCATGGAGGTCGCGCCCGACGGCGCCGTGTGGTTCCTGGAGGCGACCGTCGACCGGATCTCGGTCCTGCGAGGGACGACCATCACGTCCTGGCAGCTGCGGCCGGACGCCGAACGCGGCGCCAATCCCGTCGATTTCGTGCTCGAGGGCGACATCATCTGGGTCCTCGAGAGCGGTCAGAGCCAGATCCCGGCCGGATCCTGCGCCCTGGGCAGGCTCGACACGACCACGGGCGCCCTGACCGAGTGGGTCATCCCCGGCTCGATTCCCGCGGCCTTCTACAAGGATCCCGACGGCCACTACTGGATTTCGCAGAGCGGAGGCTCGCTTCAGAAGATCGACCTCGCCGCGCTTTCGGCCGTCAACTATCGGTCGCAGGCCACCTTCGCCTACGCGGACATGGTCCCGGGACCCGACGGCGCCCTCTGGCTGGCCGACTTCGGAAACAACCGGATCGTGCGCTACGTCCCGGGGGCCGCTACCGAGACCTCCTGGACCTTCTTCGACCGGAGCCTCGGGCGCCTGAACCCCGCGGAGATCCGCTTCGACGACGAGGGCTTCCTCTGGATCGCCCAACTTGGCGCGGATCGCATGGACCGCTTCGATCCGGCCAACAACACGCTCTCGTCGTACTTCGGCACCGCCAACCCGATCCACTTCGACATCTTTCAGGGGCGGCTCTACGTGACCTCGGCCGTAACCACCTCGGCCGTCAACGTCCTGGATCCGCAGCTGGCGCTCCCGCTCGTGCAGACGTTGACGCCCCTGACCTTCGACGTCGGGGCCTCTCCGAGCCCGACGGCGATCACCGTGCGCACGTCGACGATCACACCGACGACCTTCACGACGGCCGCGGTGCCCATGCCAGCGAGCACCCTCACCGTGTCCGGCAGCGCGAACAATCCCGGCGTCATCACGACGCAGCTCGATTCGACGGCGACCTACGGCATCGCGGTCTCCGACGGGTTCGTCTGGGTCGGAACCAATGGGAAGCTCGTGAACGTCACGTTGCAGTCGATCGGCGGCGCGGCGGACGCCACGGTCCCCGTGGCTACCAGCCTGGCGGGCCCGGCCGACAACAGGATCCGCGTCGACCTCACGCTCTCCAACCGCGGGTCGGGCACTCTGACGGGGGATGCTCTGTACCTGTATTCGCCGGGGGCGGGAGCTCCCCGGACGCCCTTCACGCTGGCTCCGGGCGTCACGCAGGTGATCGTCGACGCCTTCGGCAACCTGGGCGGCGGCGCGCTGCTCAACGGCGCCGTGCGGTTCCGGGTGACCGCGGGCACGCCCTCGGATCTCGTCGCGGCCGTACGCTCGACGCGGATCCGCCCGGGCGGCAGCACCTTCGGCTACGAGCTTCCGGCCGCTCCGCCGGGGGAAAGCCTCGGCCCGGGGTCGAGCGCCACGCTCTTCACCGGGGCCCGGGAGGGCGCCCGGGAGGTCTCCGTTTTCGGGATGTATGCGCCCGGCGGGGCGCGCGGCGTGCTCACGCTCCGGGCCGCGGACGGGTCGATCCGGGGGGTGCGCTCCTTCAACCTCGCCGCCAACACGCGGGAGGAGTTCAACCCGGCGGCGGAGGCCTTCGGGGTCGGGCCCCAGCCGGGCGACGTCGTTCGCGTGTCCGTCGAGACGGGCTCCCTCCAGGCCTACGTGAACGTCGTCGACCTCGGCACGCTCGACGTCGCGGCGTTCATTCCGGTCGTCGCGGCCGCCGACTCCGTCATTCCCAATGCCGGCTCGGTCGTCGGCGCCGGAGGCGTCCAGTTCGTGTCGGATCTCTTTCTTTCCAACCCCGATCCGGACACGACCGCCGAGATCTCCCTGGCCTTCTACCCGTATCTCGGGGCGGGGCCGCTCACGGCCACGGTCTCGCTCCTACCGGAGACGAGCCAGGCCATCGTGGACTTCGTGCAGGCGCTTTTCGGCCTCTCCCCGGGCCAGGGCGCCGTGCTCCTCACCTCCAACGTGCCGGTCGCGGCGGCGGTTCGCATCGCGGCGCGTTACTCCTTCGGCGACTACGCGGGCTTCGCCTCCGCGATCGCGGGCGCCTCGGGCGTCACCAACGGCTCGGTGATCGCGATCGGGCTGCCCCAGACCGCCACCCTCCGGACCCACCTGTTGCTTTACAACCGCGGGCTCCCCGGCACGATCACCGTAACCGGGTTCCGGGCCGACGGGACAGAAGCCGGACAGTTCACGCTTGAGATCGGGGACCACGTCGCCACACGCGTCAACGCGGTCTTCACCCTCTTCGGCGTCACGGACCAGCCGGGCGGCCGCATCCGCATCGACGTTCCCGACGGAATGAACCTCTACGCCTGGACCGCCGAGGTCGACGGGCACACCTCCGACGTCGAGCTCGCGCCGGCGCGCTGACAGCCGCCTCCCGCGGACCCGGCCCGACCCGACCCGGAGGAGCGGGCTCGGGTAAGATCTTCGCGTGCCCCTCCCGACAACCGTGGTCCGCGGATCCGGGATGTTCGTGCCGGACGGCCTGGTCACGAACGAGCGCCTCTCGCGGCTCATGGATACCACCGACGACTGGATCCGCCAGCGCACCGGGATCGAAGAGCGCCGCTTCGCCCGCCCGGGCCAGTCCTCGTCGATCCTCGGAGCGGAGGCGGCGCGCCGCGCCCTGGCCGACGCGGGCGTCGAGGCGAATGCGATCGACCTGATCGTGTTTGCCACGATGACGCCCGATCACTATTTCCCAGGCAACGGGGGGTTGCTCGCCCGAGCGCTCGGCCTTGCGACGACCCACGCCATCGACATCCGGATGCAGTGCGCGGGTTTTCTCTCCGGCCTGCAGATCTCCGACGCCTTCATCCGCTCGGGCGCGGCCCGCCGCGTCCTGCTCGTCGGCGCCGAGTGCCACGCCTCGCTCTTCTCGTGGTCGCCGGAGGATTGGGCCGTGCTTTTCGGCGAGTCGGACGCACCGCCGTCCGAATCCGCCCGAGCGTGGGGCACGGCGCACCGGGACCGGGCGGTCATCTTCGGCGACGGGGCCGGCGCGTTCGTCCTGGAGGCCAACGATTCGGGCGACGGCCGGGGCTTCCTCGGCTTCTGCATGCGAACGGACGGAACCCACTGGGACAAGCTCTACGTGCCCGGCGGCGGCTCGGCGAGCTTTCCCTACTTCACGCCGGACATGTACGCCGACAATCGGACCGTCCCCGTCGTGGACGGACGGCAGGTCTTTCGCCTCGCGACGACGGCCCTGCCCCAGATCGTGCGCGAGGTCCTGGCGCGGCACGGGCAGTCCCTCGACGACCTCTCGCTTCTGCTGATGCACCAGGCCAACCTGAGGATCAACGAGGCGGTCCAGAAACACCTCGGGCTTCCCGACGACCGCGTCTACAACAACATCCAGAAGTACGGCAACACGACGGCGGCGACCCTCCCGCTCGTTTTTCACGAGGCGAAGAAGCTCGGGCGCGTGCGTCCCGGAGGACTCCTCGGCTTCGCGGCGCTCGGCGCCGGGGTGCACTGGGGCGCGGCCTTGTTGCGGGTGTGACGAGGTATCGTGAAGATCTCGTAAGCTTCGGGCGGCGCCGCGGACGATCGCCTAACCTTGCTCGACGAGTGTCTCGCGGAGAACGAGGAGGAACGATGAGGTGGAGACCCCTCCCCCTGGCGTTGACACTGGCGGTCCTGGCGGGCGGCCGCGCCCTGATCGCTCAGGAAACTCCGCCGGCCGATCCGGCTCCGGCGGCGGAAGGCGAGAAGAAGGAGCGGCCGGCCTTTCGCCCGATCGAGAGCAACACCATCATCAACCTGCCCTCCGTCGAGGTGCCGAGGGAAGGCACGATGACCTTCTTCGTGACGCATCGGTTCCGCGTGCCTCTTCAGGACAGCGACGTCTACAACCTGTTCTCCTTGGACGACGGCGCCGACGTGGGGCTCGGTCTCGGCTACGCCCCTTTCAAGAACTTCGATGTTTCCTTCTACCGCTCGTCGTTCAGCTCGCTGGGCGCCTATGAGCTCGCCGGAAAGTACCAGATGCTGGACGGCGACTGGCTGAAGCTCGCCGTGCGGGTCGGGGACGACATTCGCACGGCGAAGGGCCTGGCGGACCGCAGCACGTTCTTCGTCCAGGCCATCGCGGCTCTCCAGCTGGGTTCCCGGGTGCGCCTCACCGCGGTCCCTACGTATCTCACCAAGACCTCCGGCCAGTCCGGGTACAGCGTCCCGGGCGGACTCAACGGGCTGCCGCTCTTCGTCGTCACCCCCGAGCCGGTCTATCGCGACGTCTTCAACTTTCCAGTGGGCGCATCGATCTCCCTGACGCACTCGATCACGGTGCACGGGGAGGTCGTCCCCAGCTACCGGCGGACGGTGCTCGTGGTTCCGTTCTGCACGGCGCCGCCCTGCGAGCAGCCCGTGGCCCGGGAGGATTCTCCGGGGATCGGCTGGCGAGTCTCCGTCGAGAAGGCGCTCCTCCGGCACCGATTCGGGTTCACGGTCGGCAACCTCCAGGAAACCACGGTCGACCAGTACCTGATCTCGAACTTCGGCGGCTTCCCCAGGAACATCCGGATCGGTTTCAACCTCATGCGCCAGTGGAAGGTGAAATGACGCGGCAGCGGTAGGACGCCGTGCGAAGCGCGGCGTTCATCCGGACTCGACTCGCACAAAGAGGCACAATGGGCGCGCATGTCGCCTCCTCTCTCGACCCTCGACGTCCCCCTCCTCGCCCCGACCGACCGCCTCGTCTCCCTCTCCCCCGTCAAGCTGGTGGATGCGCGGACCGGCGGCCGGCCGCGCCTTCCGACGTCGGTCCGCGTAGGCTTGCGAGGAGCGACGCTCTGCGTCCGGTTCGACGGACGCGACGCGGGTGTCGTCGCGACCCTGACGCAGCGCGACGCCCCGTTGTGGACGGAAGACGTCTTCGAGGTGTTTCTCGCGCCCGAGGAACCGCCCACGACCTACTTCGAGATCGAGGTCAATCCGCTCGGCGCTCTCTTCGACGCACGCGTCGAATCCCCCGAGCTCTCGCGCGTCTCGATGCGCGTCGATCCGGGGTGGGACTGCCCGGGGCTCGAAGCGCGAGTCACGCGGCGCGCCACCCTTTGGTCCGCGTCGCTGCGGATCCCCCTCGCCCCGCTCGTCGCCGGTCCGCTTCCTGCGCGCTGGCGCGCGAACTTCTACCGGATCGACCGCGGCGGAGAGGACGAGTTCAGCGCATGGTCCCCGACCCTGGCGGAGCCGGCCGATTTTCACGCACCGGAGAGGTTCGGGAGCCTGCGTATGCCGACGTCTGACTCTTGACTCCCGACTGCCGGCTAATTCGCGATCCGTTGCTCCCGCAGCCACTCCACCGCCCTCTCTCGTGCGCGCTTCTCCTTGAACTGGAAGAAGTGCGTCTCCTCCTTCGGGTGCCGGAGGAGGGCCTTGCGGAAGTCTCCCGAAGGGTCAGCGCCGGAAAGTGCCGCGGTGAGCTCGCGGCGGCACTTCTCGTCGGCGCAGTGCGCGGCGAAGTCGGCGAGGTCGCCCCGAGAGCGCTCGCCCTCATCCAGGGGCAGGGCAGCGTAACGCAAGTCCGCGGACAGCGCCGCGTGCCGCGTCGCGTCGCGCTCCAGGACCTGCACGACGTCACCGGTCTCCCGGTCGAAGAAGTGCGTGATCTGTCGCGAGCGGTTCTCGAACGCGACCACGAGGCCCTCCCAGTCGATCTCGAGCGGCATAAAGTCGATATGATAAGGGTTGCAGAGAAGTCATGAAGAAGAAGATCGCAACTTTCGACGACTGGATCGACGCCTTCCGGGCGTGGCAGAACGACATCGGCCTCGAGTTGCCCAAGCACTCCGACTACGTCTTCGACGCCAAGTACGGCGACCTGAAGACCGAGGAGATCGAGTACGGCGATTTCGCGGGACAGCGCAAGTGGGAGCGCGTCACCCAGATTCCCCACCAGCCGATCCGCGACGCGCTGGTGAACCTGATCGTCTACCAGGGCGACACCGAGTTCGCGTCCGTCGAGCAGCAGCGCAACCTGCTCCAGAGCTCCCCCTCGGACTACGACACCGACAGCGTCTGCCGCATCATGGTCGAGGAGATGCGGCACGGCTGGCAGATGTGCCACCTGCTCGTGAACCACTTCGGCGAAACGGGCAAGGTCGAGGCGCGCAAGCTCCTGGAGCGGCGATCCTGGCAGAACAGCCGGCTGCTCGGCTCCTTCAACGTGGACGTGGACAACTGGGTCGACTTCTTCACCTACACGGAGTTCGTGGACCGCGACGGCAAGTTCCAGCTCAACATGCTCTCGACCTCGAGCTTCGCGCCGCTCGCCCGCTCGATGGGACCGATGCTCCGCGAGGAGGGCTTTCACCTCGGCACCGGCCACATGGGGCTCCAGCGGATCGCTAAGGCCGGACGCGTGCCTCCCGCGCTGCTGCAGAAGTACATTCACAAGTGGCTCTCGACGGCGTACGACCTCTTCGGCAAGGACTCCTCGTCCTCCGCGGAGTGGTTCTACGTGTGGGGCCTGAAGGGACGGTACGACGAGGCGAAGCAGCCCGGGCAGCCGGACAAGGCCCACCTCAACGAGCTGTCGCGCGAGCTCTACCGCCAGGAGGTCGAGAAGCTCCTCGAGTCGATCAGCCGGCTCCAGCCCGCCGGGACGCCGCCGCTGACGGCGCCGGACATGAAGTTTCACCGCGCCATCGGCGAGTTCGCCGGAGGGACCTACTCGGTCACCGGCGAGCGCCTTTCGCCGGAGGATTACGAGAAGCACGTGGCCGAGACGTTGCCCAACGAGCAGGAGAAGACCTTCATCCGGGACCTCATGAAGGAGCCCGGCTGGATCGCGCCGCGGGACGCCGTGACGGCGTCGTAGCGATCCGCCATCCGCTATCCGCCAGCCTGACCGAATCCGCCGGAAGCTCCTGACCTGGTTCCACGGGGAGGAGCGCCGCCTGCCCTGGAGGGGAACGCGCGACCCGTATCGGATCTGGATTTCCGAGGTGATGCTCCAGCAGACGACGGTCGGGGCGGTGCTCCGGCGCTACGGGGCCTTCCTGGATCGTTTCGAAAACCTCGCCCAGCTCTCCCGGGCGCGGGAAGAGAGCGTGCTGGCGGCATGGTCGGGACTCGGGTACTACGCGCGCGCAAGGAATCTTCACCGCGCGGCGCGCGCGATCCAGACCCTGCACGGCGGAAAGTTCCCTCGGGATCCGGCCGTTCTGCGCGGCCTGCCGGGGTTCGGCGCCTACACCGCCGCCGCCGTCGCCTCGCTCGCCTTCGAGGCTCGCGTGCCCGCGGCCGACGCCAACATCACGCGAGTCCTCTCGCGCCTCCACGCGCTCGACGGCGCCGCGGGGTCGCCCGCGCTGGCGCGAGAGGTGCTCCGGCGCGCCGCAGAGCTCCTTCCCCGCGCTCGCCCTGGTGACCTGACCGCGGCGCTCATGGATCTCGGGCAGCAGATCTGCACGCCGCGCCGGCCCGACTGCCCCGTCTGCCCCGTCGCCGCCTTCTGCCTGGCGCACGCGCGGAAAGCGGTGGAACGGTATCCGGAGAGGAGGTCAAGACCGCCGATTCGCCGCGTCTTTCTCGCGGCCGCCTGCGTCGTGCGTGAGAAGCGCGTGCTCCTCGTGCAGCGGCCAGGGGCACTGCTCGAGGGACTGTGGCGTTTTCCCTCCGCCGAGGGCGCAACGCCGCGGGCAGCCCTCGCGGCCCTGCGGCTTCACGCGGCTTCTCTCGGCCTCTTGCTCGAAGACGGCCCCCCTCTCGGTGTGACGCAGCACACAATCGTCAACCGACGGCTCGACGTCCGCGTGTATCGCGCGGCGCTCGCAAACGCCGAGCCCGAGAGGGGAAACTCCCGCTCGGCCCGCTGGTTCTCGCGCGCGGCGCTCGACGGCGGCGCCGTCCCGACCCTCACTCGGAAGATCGCGCGCGGCGCCGGCTTTCCGGAGCGCAGCGGCAGGCGTATCCTAGAAGCAGATGAGAGTCGCCGCGGTGCTGTCCCTGCTCGCGGCGCTCGCTGACAATCCCGTCACCGTTCCCGCCCAAATGCGTCTGAAAGACGGCACCGTGTACGAGCTCAAGGAACCGCCGTATCTGAAGAGCGGCCGGTTCGTCTTCACGACCTCCGAGGGAAAGGTGTTCTCGCTCGGCGAGGCCGAGGTCGACGAGATCAAGCTGCTCCCGCCGATGGGCCCCCGGCGCACGGCTCTTAATCCCCACGACTCCCACCAGCTCGGCGCCATCGCCCGGGAACAGCGTCGCAGCAAGGGCTCCTACACCCTGCTGGCTCCGGCTCCGACGCCTCGCCCGAAGAAACGCAAGAGCCCGTAGCCCTTGCGACCTCGCTGTCGATCCGCTGATCAGGGAGACGTTGCGAGCCGTCGGTTACACTAATCGTGCCCGCGATCAGCGATAGCACTTGCTGCACCCATCGGACCCCCACGCGCCCCGGATCTTCGTCGTCGACGACGACGAGGAGATCCGCCGCCTCCTGCGTCAGCTCCTGACCCCCGCCGGGTACGTCGTCGAAGAGTTCGGGACGGCCGAGGCGGTCCTCGAGCAGATCCGCCAAGAGCCGCCGGACCTCGTCCTGCTCGACCTCCGCCTCCCCGACTTGAGCGGTCACGAGGTGCTCGAGGCGATTCGCGCGGATCCGGCCACGCGTCTGCTTCCTGTCGTGATGCTGACTGGCTACGCGACGACGGCCGAACGGGTTCGCGCCCAGGCCGAGGGCGTCACCGACTTCATCTCCAAGCCCTTCTCCCCCCACGAGTTGTTGCCCCGCGTGCGGGCTCTGGTGATGCTCAAGCAATTCGCCGATGAGCACGAGCACGCCGAGCGCGTCATCCTGACGCTCGCCAAGACGATCGATGCGCGCGACCCCTACACGGCCGGGCACAGCGGCCGCGTCGCAGATTGGGCGGACCGGATCGCGGAGCGCCTGGGCATGGATGCCGCCGCCCGCAACGACATGCGCCGGGGGGCGCTCTTTCACGACATCGGGAGAATCGTCATCCCGGACACGATCCTCCGCAAGCCCGGGGTGCTGACCGCAGAAGAGCGCCACGTCATCGAGGAGCACCCCACCGTGGGGTTCGACCTGCTGGAACCGATGAAGACGATGAGGCGCGCCCTTCCGATCGTCCACGGCCACCACGAGCGGCTGGACGGCTCCGGGTATCCGCAAGGGCTCTCGGCGCCGGACATCACGCTGCCCGTCCGGATCGTCGCCGTGGCCGACGTTTTCGACGCGCTCGTCTCCGACCGGGCCTACCGGCGCGCCTTCAGCCTCCCGAGCGCCCTGGAAGTCCTCTCCGAGGGAGTTCGCGAGAACTGGTGGGACGGCGACGTGGTAGAGGCTCTGCAGGGTCTCGTGAGCGCGGAGCGCAATTCGGCCTGAGGAGCTTCCCCATGACCGTGCCGCTGCCCGGCCGCGGGGCGAGGGGGCGCCGCGGCCTCGCTGCGACTTCCCGTTCGGCCCGGGGAGTGATAGGAATGGCCGCGCCGCCATGGAGATCCTCTGGAAAGGCCAACCGGCTCGGATTCGCGAGATGGGAAGCGGCCCCGCCGTCGTTCTCGTTCACGGCTATCCGT
Organism: Thermoanaerobaculia bacterium; assembly: GCA_046716885.1. GTDB lineage: Bacteria > Acidobacteriota > Thermoanaerobaculia > UBA5066 > Gp7-AA6 > DAHUXD01. The sequence goes on from JBKJWL010000227.1 coordinate 40,032, forward strand.
TCGACGGGGCCATGTGGTCGGGCGTGGCGCGCGCGCTCGCGGCCCGCTTCCGCGTCCTGAAACCGGATCTGCCCGGGCGCGGCGAAACCCCGGCTGCTTCGGCCGGCACGATCGAGGACTCGGCGGACTTCCTCGCCGCGGTCCTCGCGGAGCTGCCCGGGCCGGTCGGCCTCGCCGGATTCTCCATGGGAGGCTACGTGGCGCTCGCCCTCGCAGGGCGACGCCCCGCCGCCCTCGGCGCGCTCGCGCTCGTGGACACCCGCGCCGCCGCGGACGACGACGACGCCAGGGCCAAGCGGGAAGAGGCGATCGCGACGGTGCGGTCCGCCGGCGTCGCGGCGATCGCGGAAGGACTGCTCCCGCGCCTGCTCTCCCCTCTTTCGCTCTCCAACCGCGACCTTCTCGACCGCGCGCGCCGGATCATGCTGCGCCAGAAGCCCGAAACCGTGGAAGCGGACCTCACGGCGATGCGCGACCGGGCAGACGCGCGGGGCTCTCTGCGCGAGCTCGCGGTTCCGACGCTCGTCCTGGTGGGCGAGCAGGACGCCCTGACGCCTCCGGCCGAGGCCCGCGCCATGGCGGAGGCGATCCCCGGGGCACGGTTCGTCACCGTCCCCGGCGCGGGCCACCTGACGCCGATGGAACGGCCTGGCGCTGTGGCCGCGGCTTTGTCGGACTTCTTCGGGGGCGCCCTGGGCGCGCCCCCGCTTCCCTCCGCCTAGAAGCTGACGCGCAGGCCGAACCGCAGGGAGCGCGGCTGGGTCCGCGCGAGCGGCGTCCTGTAGAAAGGGTTGCACCGCGCTTCGTCGGGATTGGACGGGTCCGATCCGCACACATAGGTCGCGTCGTCGAATTGGGACGTGTTGTAAGCCTCGTCCAGGAAGGTCGCCCTCTGCACGTTCAGGACCTGAAAGACGTCGACCAGGGCGTTGATCGTCACGGGGCCTATCTGGAACGGATACCCGAAGTGGAGATCGATCTCGTAGTCCGAAGGCACGCGACCATCGCCGCCGCGCTCGGTCAGGAAGAACTCCCAGCGGTCGTAGGCGACCGAGTTGCCCAGGCGGGTAAACGGGGTACCGGTGCGGAAGTACCCAGCCATCCCCAAGTTGAGCCCGAACGGCGCGACGTACGTGCCGTACACCTTGATCTGGTGGCGGCGGTCGTTGGAGAGCGGCCCCCGGTTGGTGGTCGTGCTCAGGTCCTGCCCGTTGGTGAAGAAGTCGAAGTAGTCGTAGGCGGCCGAGATGTTCGGGTCGGCGGTGCCGCGGGGCTGCGTGTACGGGGCGAAGCCGCCGTCGTAGTTCCCGTCCAGGCGCGACCAGAGGTAGGACGCTACCAGCGACCAGTTGTCCGCGAACCGCTTGGTCACGTCGAGCTGGACGCCGCGGAAAATCCGCTGGCCGCGCGGCGCGGGAAAACCGGGCTCGTAGTTGAGGTTGAAGATCGTGGACATGATGCCCGTGCCCGGGTTGCCCATGCAGTAGGTGCCATCGTCGGCGCACAGGAAATCCTCGATGATCCGCCCGTAGTTGCGGTAAATGTACTTCACGCCGACGGCCATGTTGGGAATCACCTCCCGCTCGGCCCCGAGCAGGAACTCGCGCAGGTACTGGCCCTTGATGTTCGGGTCCGACGGCGTCGTAAATCCGCCGAGGACCTTGCCGCCGCCCTGGACGATGGCGCCTTCGTCGCCGGCGATGATCGCGGCATCGAGGTTCAGGTCCAGGGCCACGGGGTCGAAGTTGTAGATGACCGGCTGCTGCTCAAAGCTGTACTGGCGGATGACGAGGTCCATCGGGAGCTGCTCGTAGTAGTAGCCGAAGGACCCGTACACCTTGGTCCGATGGTCGCTCGTCGGGTCCCAGACCACTCCGATGCGGGGCGCGAAGTCGTCGTTCAGGTCGATCTGCTTGGTGCCTTGGGAGTCATAGATCTTCTGTTCGTCCCAGCGCACGCCAGCGTTGAGCGTGAGATTCGGGAGCACGGCCCAGGAGTCCTGGAGAAAGGCCGTGAGCATCTTGTGCGCCGGGGTCGCGTTCAACTGCGAGAGCGGAACGTTGTCCGGCACCGACGCTCCGGGGACCGACCAGTAGAAGTGGCGATAGACCGGCATCGAGGGGTCGCCGGGGTTGTTGATGATCCGGACCTGCTGGCCGCCGGACATCCGCTTGGTGACCGTGGCGTCCTGCGTCTCGTACTCGAAGCCGCCCTTGATCTCGTGATTGCCGGCGTACTTCGTGACGGCTCCGCCGTAGAAGTAACGCGTGAAGTTCTTTCGCTGGATCAGGCCGAACCCGCCCGACTGCACGTTGTCGGCGCGCGTGTCGAGGTACTGAATGCCCTGCCCCGCCTCCGTCGCCGGCCCGACGGAGTTGCGCTCCTCGTGGCGGGCGAATTGCGCCGTCGCCACGAGCGAGGGGCCGAAGAGGCCGGTGTAGCGCGCCGTCCAGTCCTGTCCTCCGAAGTCCTGCCGGCCGAGAAAGGTCGAGGGAGGCCCGTTCAGCGTGTGCGCGCCGTCGTTGATCGCACCCGTGTCGGTGCGGGGGTCCTGGAAGAAGCCGCCGACGAGGGTGTTGGACGGGTTGATCATGAACGTCAGCTTCCCGGACGCCAGGTTGCGCACGCTCGGGCTGTCGACGAGCTGCCCGGCGTTCGGGCCGGCCGACAGCTCGTTGGTGATCGTGTTCTTGACGCGGTCGTAGGCGCCGAAGAACCAGATGCGGTCCTTCCAGAGATACCCGCCGAGGTCGAAGCCGAAGTCGTGCTTCGTGAACCCCTGCGCGGTCCCGTACAGGTTGTCGTCCGGGTGCCGGTTGTTGGCCTGCAGCGCGTCGGCGTCGTAGTAGCCGAAGACATCGCCGTGGAACTCGTTGCCGCCGGACTTCGTGATGACGTTGATGATGCCGCCCGTCGAGCGGCCGAACTCGGCCTGGTAGCCGCCTGTCTTGACCTCGACCTCCTGAATGAACTCGAAATTGAGCTCCTTGCCTTGCGAGCCATACTCGATCCCGGTGGTGTCGGACCCGTCGAGGATGAAGCTGTTCTCGAGGCCCGTCGAGCCATAGACGACGATCGTGTTCGAGAAATTCTCGGTGTTGGAGCTCTGCGTCGTCACGCCGGGCGACACGAGCACCACGGCCGAGTAGTTGCGGCCGGTCGGGAGGCTCAGGATCTCGCGGGCGTTGAAATTGGATCCGGTCGCGGTCGAGGTCGTGTCGACGACCGGAGCCTCCCCGGAAACGACGATCCGTTCCTCGAGGGCGGCCCGGAGCCGAATGTCCACGGTCGTGGTCTTCGCCAGCGCCACCGTAACCGTCTCTTCGGTTCGCGCGAACCCCGGGAGGGTCGCCGTGACCTTGAAGGCGCCGGGGGGCAGAAGCACGAGACGGTAGGCCCCGGCCGCGTCGGAAACCGAGGTGCGAACCCCCAGGAACGAGGGCCCCCGCGCCTCCACTGTGACGCCGGGAAGGGCGCCGCCCTGCTCGTCCATGACCCGGCCGACGATGTCGCCCGTGGTCTGGGCCAGGGCGGAGGCGGAGAGCACGAGGAGCGCGATGGGAGTCGCGAGAAGGAATCGCCGCATGGGAACCTCCTAGACTTTCCAAAAATCCTAACACACGGACTTCACCGGCTTTGCGCCGCTCCCGCTCTCCGGCGCCGCGGGAGTGTGGTAAACACCCGGACCCGATGCGACTCTTTCGGAAGGCCGCCGCCGTGCCCGGGGCCGCCGCGCGGGAAACTCGCCTCCACATCGGATCCGGCCAGCAGTCGATCCCGGGGTGGATCAACATCGACAACCAGGGATTGCCGGGCGTCGACCAGGTGCTCGACGTCCGCCATGGCCTGCCCTTCGGCGACGTCGCTGCGATCTACGCCGAGCACTTTCTCGAGCATCTGGGGTTCGAGGATGGGCTCGCGTTCCTCGCCGAGTGCCGCCGCGTCCTCCGGGCCGAGGGGATCCTCCGGCTCTCGACGCCGAACCTCGATTGGGTCCTCACGACTCACTACCGGTGGCAGAACGTCACGGACGAGGACGGGCGGATGGACTGCATGCGCTTGAACCGCGCGTTCCATGGCTGGGGCCACCAGTTCCTCTACAACCGACCGACCCTCGCCTCGGCGCTGAGGTCGGCCGGCTTCGCGAACGTCGTCTTCCGCGGCTACGGCGAGAGCGAGGTCCCGGAGCTCACGGGCCTCGAGAAGCACGAGACGTGGGAAGACACCCCCGAGCTGCCGCACGTCCTGATCGCCGAGGCCTCGGGTCGGGGCGAGCCGGAAAGGATTCCGGAGGATCTGCTCAAGGAGTTCCGGGAGGCGATGGGGTCGCGGTAGTTTTCTGCCCCGTCGCCCTCAGGTACTGCGTTCCCGCTCCTCTGATCTCGGTCACCCGAAACCCCGCCCGGTCCAGTCGCCGCGTCAGATCGCGCTGCGAGAAGACCACGCCCGACCAGGAATCCGCGATGAAGCGGCGGAAGAACTGGCGCGAGCGGCCGTCGACCTGGATCCGGAGGACCCCGCCGGGCTTCAGAACCCGGTGCGCCTCGCGCAGATAGCGTTCGACGTAGGTCTTGCGCGGCAGGTGCTGAAATACGATGTGGGAGAAGACGAAGTCGAAGCTCCCGGCTTCGAGGAAACCGAGCGAGCCATCGGTCCGATAGAGCTCGACGTTGTGCCGGTCCGCGCAATACTCCCGGCCGCGCCGGATCATCTCGTCGGACAGGTCCACGCCGACGGCTTTCGCGACGCGGGCGGACAGGGGCTTCAGCAGCCGTCCGATGCCGCAGCCGATCTCGAGCACGCGCCAGTCCCGCGACACCGCGAGACCGTCGATGACCTGCTCGGACAGGTCCTTCTCGCCCGAGGCGGCGAATGCCTCCGGTGACTCCGCCGCGGTGGTGCAGATGTAGAACGGGGCGTTCTCGCGCGCGCGGATGTCCCAGTCCTTGCGCATCGCGTCCCGGCGGCGCCAGAGGCGCCGGGGAAGAGAGCGGCTGAAGGGGACGTCGCGCACGCGCCGATGCTAGCAGGCCGTCGAAGAGCGGATTCCAGTCCCAAGCGACGGCCGGCCGTGGAGAAACGTAGACTCTGATCGTGAGACTCGCCTTGCGACGTGCTCTGGGCGCCCCCGGTGCCGCAACCGGCGCTCTCCCGTTCGTGCCGATCTTCCGCGACCTCGCCGCGCGCAGGGCCGGCCCGACTCGACTGCCGGGCGGGCCACCGGCGGCTTATGATCGTCGCGAGCCATGCACGAGACGCGCTGGAACGACGGGGCATTCACGGACAAGCTCGAGTCGCTCGTGTGGACCGCTTCGCCGGTCGTTCGCCGCTACCTGCACCGGATCTCGACGGGCGATGCCGCGTGCGACTGGTTGACCGGCGTCCGCGCCCGGCACCTTCCGGCCGTCGTCCACCGCGCCCTGGTGCTCGGCTGCGGGTCCGGCTGGCTCGAACGGGCCCTGGCGGACAAGGGCGGAGTGTGCGCGATCATCGCCTGTGACGTGGCGCGGGAGATCGTGGACCGCGCCCGCGCGAGAGCGGCCGCAGACGGCAAGGCGGCAATCGAGTACCGGGTTCTCGATCTGGAGCATGAAGAGCTTCCCGCCGGGCCCTTCGACGCGATCATCGCCAACGACGTCCTCCATCACATCACCGGGCTCGAGCGGCTGTACGGCCTCATCCACGAGGCGCTTGCGCCCGGCGGGCGCTTCGTCTTCAACGAGTACGTCGGCCCCAATCGCTTTCAGTATTCCGACGAGCGCATCGACCTGATCAACCGGTACTTCCGCCTGTTCCTGGACCGTCTCCGCTGGGACCCCGTGACGCAAAGCCTCCTCTGGATGCGGACGCGGATCGATCCCCGCCAGCTGATCGAGGAAGACCCGACCGAGGCGGTCCGCAGCGAAGACGTGCTGCCGCTGGCGCGCACTGCGTTTTCCGTCGTCGCCGAGGTTCCCTACGGCGGCGGTCTCCTGAATCCGCTCCTCTTCGGCGTCATCGCCGGTTTCGAGCCCGGTCGCGCGGAGGACGATCGCCTGCTCGAGATCCTCTGCGCCGCCGAGGATCGGCTGACCGAGGCGAGGGCGCTCGAGGCGGACTTCCACATTTTCGTCGGCGCCCGCCGGGAGCGCGGCGCGACCGGGTCCTCCGACGCAAACTAGGCCGGCCTGCCCAGGCGGAGTCGAGTCGGCCGCGTGAGCATAGAAGGATGATCGCCTCCGCAGCCGTCCTCCTGCTTCTCGCGGCCACGGCGGCGGGCGCCGGTCTCCTGGCGCGGCTCCTCGGGCGTCCCATTCCGGCACTCACGCTCGCGCTCTTCTTCGCCCTGGCTCTCCTGCCATTTCCGCGCGCGCTCCTCCCAGGCAAGACCGTGCTACCGCTCGAGCACGTCGCCACAACGACGCCCTGGCTCTCCCCCGGGGGAGGTCTGCCGTCGAACCCCTATTTGAACGACGTCGTGATGCAGATGCTCCCGTGGGCAGAGGCCGTGCGCCTGGCGTTCGAGGACGGAGCGCTGCCATTTCGCGACCGGTGGAACGGATGCGGCACACCGCTCGCCGCCAACGGCCAGTCGGGTGCATTCTCGCTCTTCACGCTCTTCACGCTGCCCCTCCCGCTCATCGCGGCTTTCCTCGCCGCCGGCTGCGCCAAGCTCGTCCTCGCCATGACGGGCATGTGGCTGTGGTTGCGCGAGCTGTCCGCTTCGACCCGCGCTGCGGTGTTCGCGGCGATCGCGTTCGCGTTCTCGCTCTCGTTCTCTCAGTGGATCTTCTTTCCGCACACCGCCGTCTTCTGTCTCTGGCCCTGGATGCTCTTTCTCATCGAGCGCCTCCGCGACGGCCGGGGGCGGCGCCGCTCGATGGCGGCGTTGACCGCTGTGCTCGCCGCGGCGGCGCTCGCGGGTCATCCGGAGAGCCTGGCCCTCGGCGTGTTGTTCGCGGCGCTGTGGGTGGCCGCCCGCTCGATCGCGAAGGACCTCCCCGACGGAGGCAAGGTCGCGTGCCGCACGATCGCGGCCGGCGCGGCGGCCGCGGGCCTGACCGCGTTCCTGCTCCTGCCGACCGCCCTCGCGATCCGAGCCTCGAACCGCCTGGTGCTCGCGGCGCTGCCGCACTGGAACGGGGCTTTCTCGCTGACTCCGCACGACGCGTTCTGGCGGGGACTGGCCACGGCGTTCTTTCCCCGGTCTCTCGGCGACCTGATCCACACCCCGCAGCTTTCGGGGGTCACGGGCGCGTTCCCGGAGATGGCCCTCGGCTATTTCGGCATCGTCGCCTGGGCGGCGGCGCTGCTCTTCCTGCGCCCCGGGTCCCGCCGCGCTCCTGCCGCCTGGGTGCTCTTCGGGCTCGTGGCCTGCGGACTCGGGGTCGCCGTCGCACTGTGGCCGTTCGCCGAGCTCTTCGGAGCGATCCCGGCCGTACGCCACGTCTTTCCGCTCCGGTTCTACTCCTGGGTCGCGCTCGCCGGTCCGGCCCTCGCCGCCCTCGAGCTCGATCGCTACGCGAGGGACCGCAAGGAGAGCCCGCGCGCGGCCCTGGCGGCGGTCGCCACGCCGCTCCTTCTCGCCGGGATCGCCGCGCTCTGGTACCTGCACCTTCGCCCGGAGCTGACGGCGCCGGGCGCGCTTGGCTTCCAGAAGCGCCAGCTCGCGGTGACCCTCTGCCTCCTCGCGGCGGCGGCCCTGCTCGCGCTCGTCACGGGCGCGCGGACAGAGCTCTACGTCGCGGGCCTCGCGGCTCTCTGCGCGGCGGACCTTCTGTACCAGTGGCGCAGCCACTACCGGCTCTTCTCGCCCTCGCTCTTCTACCCCGAGACGCCGCTCGTCCGGTTCCTGCGCGCTCAGCCGCCGCCTTTTCGCGTCGCGGGCGCGGCCACCGCGCTCTTTCCCAACACCAACGTGTTCGCCCGCGTCGAGGACATCCGCACGCACGACCCGGTCGAGCGCCGCGACTACGTCGCCTTCCTCGACGCAGCTTGCGGCTATCCCCCGGGCAGCTACTTCAAGACCATGGGAAACCCGGACTGCGGGGCACTCGACTTTCTGAACGTGCGCTTCCTCGTAACCGCGCCGGGGCAGACGCCGTCTCCCGAGCGCTGGCGTCCGGCCTACGCGGGCGAGGACGGCCGGGTCTTCGAGAACCCCCGCGTCCTGCCGCGCGCGTTCGTTCCGGCGCGCGTCCGCCTGGTCGCGAGCGCTCCGATCCGGGAGCCTCTCGCGGACGCGAACGCGGCCTTCGGCGCGGCGTTCCCGAAGATCGCCGGCAACCGCGACTGGAGCGCCCGGGCCTGGGTCCTCGCCGATCGCGACGCGGACGAAGCGGGAGGCGCCGCCGACATCGCAAATTATCGCGAGTCGACGAACACGGCGTCGTTCGAAGCGAGCGTGGCCGAGGGCGGAGCCTGGATCGTCGTCTCGCTCGTGCAGGACGGCGGGTGGTCCGCGCGCGGCCGCGACGGCGCCGCTCTTTCTCTGGCGCGCGCCAACGGACCATTTCTCGCTCTTCATCTCCCGGCCGGCACGCACCACGTCGCGCTGCGCTACCGGCCGCCGGGTCTTCTCCCGGGCGCCTGGATCTCTGCGGGAACGCTCGCCCTGGTTCTGGCCGCCATCGCTCGGGGGCGCCGCCGCGCCCCGGATCGCCGATGATTCATCCGGGCTCGCCCTTCTGGGTGCCCTCCTCGGCGCTGCAGCGGCATCTGAATCGGACTGCCACCGGCAATCCCGATTGCGACTGGCTGTCGCACGTCCGCGCGGAGCATCTCGCGCGCCGGCTCGAGCGAACGCTGGTGATCGGCTGCGGGAGCGGGTTTCTGGAGCGCGCGCTCGCCCGCAAGGAGGGGGTCGGCGCTATCCTCGCGACCGACGTGGGCGCGGACGAGGTCGAGCGCGCCCGGCTGCACGCCGAGAGGCTGGGCCTGTCGTCGATCTCCTACGCGGTTTTCGACGTCGGAAGCGAGCCGCTGCCTCCCGGGTCCTGGGATGCGATCTTCGCGAGCGACGTGCTGCACCACCTCCTGCCGCTCGAGGACTTTTTTGCACGCGCCCACGCGGCTCTCTCGTCGCGCGGGTGCTTCGTCTTCGCCGAGTACACGGGACCCGCGTGCTTCCAGTATTCCGACGAGCGCATGGAGCTGGTGCAACGTTACTTTCGCCTCCTCCCCGATCGTCTTCGGCGCGACCCGTCCACAGGCCGGACCCTCTGGCGGCGCGAACGGATCGACGCGGACCGGCTCGCGCGCGAGCGGCCCGCCGAGGCGGCGCGTAGCGAAGATCTGCTGCCGCTGGCGCGGCGGATCTTCGCCGCGGAAGCGGAGCTCTCGGGCGGTGGCGGCCTCCTGCACCCGCTCCTCGGAGGCCTCGCGATCGGCTTCCGGGAGGCGGCGTCCGACGAGGAGCGCCTCCTTCAGGTGCTGTGCGCGGCCGAGGAGCACCTCGCCTCCACCGGCCTCGCCGCCCCCGCCTTCTCGATCTTCGTCGGCCGGAGGCGGATGACATAATCCAGCCGTGCCACGGCCTCTCAACGTCATCATGGACCTGACGGCGCGCTGCAACCTGAAGTGCGTCATGTGCTACTTCGCCAACACCGATCGGCTCGTTTTCCCGCCGTTCGACACTCAGCTTTCCGACGACGGCAACATGCCCGTCGAAGTGTTCGAGAAGATCGCGGCCGACATGTTCCCGCGGGCCTGGAGGGTGGCGCTCGCGTGCGCGGCGGAGCCGATGATCCACCCGAGATTCCGCGAGCTCGTCACGATCGCCGGGCGGTACGGCGTCCCGGACCTCTGGTTCCCGACGAACCTTCTCGCGCTGACCGAGCCGACGGCGCAGACGCTCGTCGAGGCCCGGGTCGCGACCGTCGCGGCGTCGATCGACGGAATGACGAAGGAGACCTACGAGAAGATCCGCGTGCCCGCCAAATGGGATCGGCTTCTGGCCTGCCTCGACACCCTGAACCGGGTCAAGCGGGCGGCAAAATCGAGATCGCCGAAGCTCCGGATCATCTTCACCTGGATGAAGTCGAACCGCGCGGACCTGGCGCTCCTCCCCGAGTTCGCGGCGGCGCACGGCGCCTCGGACCTCGACGTGCGCTTCGTGTCGCCCACGCCCGGCGTCGACGTGACGCCCGAGCTCCTGTCCGACGAAGACCCGAAGCAATTGAACGTCGAGCTCGCGTTCGCCGCGCACGAGGCGGTCGAGAGGGGCATCCGCATCTCTTCCTATCCGGATTTTGAGAGTCCCGAGGACGAGCCCCGAGACCTCTTCGGAAGGCTCCGGCGCCGGATCTGGCGCCTGCGCGCCGGGTTCGATCGACCCGAGTACTGGCGGTACGCCTGGTACCAGGGTCTCTTCGGCTGCGCCTATCCGGACCGCAACTACGTCATCCGCCCCAACGGAGCCGTCAACCCGTGCATCTACTGGGAGTCGGATCCGATCGGGTTCTATCCCGCCGACGGACTCGACCGGATCGCGGCCGGGGCGCCCTTGAAGCGGATCCGCGACGGACTGCGCTCCGGAAAACCGGTTGGCACCTGCGCGACGTGCGGCGAGCGCCGGACCGCACTCTACCGCCTGCGCGGCACGCCCGCGCCCGAGACCGCGGCGCCCGCCCGGCTGCCCACGCACCCGCGCTGAGCCATCTCGGCGCTCGCCACTCGCTCAGTAAGGAAAATGCAGGCCCAGGGCAATGCTCAGGAACACGGCCATCTGTCCCCGCGTGAGCGGGCTGTCCGGGCAGAAGTTGCCGGAGCCGCATCCCGCGGTGATTCCCGAGGCGGCGAGCGCCTCGATGAACCGGAAGAACAGGTGGGTGGTGGGCACGTCTCCGAACGTCGCCACGGCGGGCGCGGAGCTGACCTGGAGCTGGTAGTAGACGCGAACGGCCCCCAGGCTCGTCGAGTCGTCGGTGGCCGGGAGGGTCACGCGAATCCAGTAAATGCGGTTGAAGTTATCGACGACCTCGCCGGTTCCAATGAGATTGTTGGTCACGCCGAAGAAGCCGCAACCGGGAATCTCCGGATCCCCGGTGCTCACGCTTCCGACGGTCCCATTGGGGCCCGCCGGGGAGGTACGCCGAAAGAGAGTGGCAGTGACGCCGAGGCTCGCGTTGTCGTCACACGCCTCGATCTCCAGGCCGGAGAACAGGGCGCCTGCGGGAAGGTCCGGAAGAACGGCGTCGAAAAAGAAGTTCCCGCTCGTGCGGAACCTGTGCGTCGTTATCGAGTTGAACGAATACGTCGAGGTCGAATCGAGCGGCTGAAAGCCGGTTCCATGGATCGTCCGCACGCCCAGGTCCTGGGTGCCCCAATCCGGCTGCAACCGGGGCTGAGCGACGAACACGGGTCCGACCCCGTTCACCTTGGTTCCCGCGACCTCGATCTCCTCCGCCGACAGCAGGCCGTCTCCTCCGATCCAGAGAACCGCAAGTGCAACACGGACTGCGCAGGACCGAACGACATTCATCGCGCTCCCCTTCCGCGGAGGCAAGAGCTCCCGAATGGACAGGCGGGCCTCGAGCCGTCCGGCCACCATCGGGCCCGTCCCCGCGCTCCCGTGCGGAAGGCCCGATCGCAACGAGAATACACGCGCGCCGACCGAGGAGCGAATGCGAGGGCGTCGCTCGGCCGACTTGCCGGGCGCATCAGATCCCCGGCTTGAGCTCCCAGACTTCGGCCTGCTTCACGCCGCCGAGCGACACCCAGGACCCCGGGGCGTGGGCCCGCGCGGACTCGGCTTCCTCCGGCAGAAGTAATGCGAAGACTCGGTACCCCTTCTCCCCGGCCTTTGCGCGGAGGAGGGCAAAGTCTCCTGGCGTGATGCGGTCCCACCGCACGGGGATCATCTCGGTGTAGTAGCGTAGCGCCCCCGAGAGCTCCCCCGAAACGACCAGACCCTTTCCGCCCTCCGCCTTCGACGCCAGGGCCCGGGACGCCTCCGAGAACACGGCCTCCCCCTTCGCGGCCTCGAGGGGGCGCAACCGCCTGTAGCTCCGCCACTCCGCGGCACCCACGAGTGTGAGCAGCAGCAGCGCGGCGAGCGCGGGAAGGCGTAGCCGCGGCCGGGCCTCCGGCTGCGGAAGCAGACGGAGCACGTCGCGGGCAGCCAGCAGGGCCCCGAGGATCAGCGCCGGCACCGCGGGAAGCAGAGCCCGCGTGTGCCACCACTCCTCGAAGGGGCCGCCGAGAAGGCAGGAGAAGAGAAGGAACGGGGCAAACCAGAGAACGAGCATCGCCCGCTCGCGGGCGGGCACGCTCCGATCGACCGCAACGCCGACCCACCCGAGAGGAATCAGAGGCGAAAGCTGCACCGTCAACCACTGCGCGTAGTGCCGAAGGCGCGGGAGCACGTTGCCGAGCGCCAGCTCGCCCGCGAGCTGGCCCGAGGCGCCGAGGCAGAGAACGCCGCCGTAGGCGGCCTGGTTCCAGGCGGCGAAGAACGCCGCGAACGGGAGGCCTCCGAGGACGAACTTCGCGAGCGTCTTCAGGCGCCAGTTCAAAGCGAAGGCCAGGGGGAGGAGGAGCAGCAGGTTGGCAGGCCGGACGAGGACCGCCATGCCGAGCGCCGCCCCGGCAACTAGCGCCCATCGGTCGCTCCGCCTCGAGCGCAGAGCGAAGAACACCGAGGCGACGGCCCACATCGTGCCCGCGACGTCACTCGTCGGCTGCACCGCCTGGAAGAGGAAGATGGGGCAGGAGGCAAGGATCGCGGCGCCCACGAAGGCGAAGGGGCGCGAGAGCTCGAGCTCGCGGCCGAGCAGAAACAGCAGCAGGAGGCACACGATCGCGGCGACCGGACTGACGATCAAAGGACCCGCATCCCAGCCGGCCACGAGCGAGCCGAGCGCCACGTGAAGCGCGAATCCCGGGGCGTGGCGCGGGACCATCGTCTTCGGACGCGGCCCCGGTTCGTGCGAAATGGGGATGAACGCGGGGGCGAACCGGTCGGGCAGCTCCAGCAGACCGAGTGCCTCGATCGGCTCGACGATCCTCCCCGAGACGATCGCACGCGCCGCGCTGGCGTGGCCAGCGCTGTCGGAGCCCCCAATCCCGGGCGCGAAATGCTCGATCAGAAGGCCGCCGTAGGCGACCACGCCGAGGATCGAGAGGAAAAAGAGAATGCGGCGGGGATGCTCCCGAGTCGTCATCGAAGGCACCGTTCTATCTCGAAAGACGGATCCGGCCAAGCCGCCGCTCAGGCGGCCGAGGGGCGGCGGCGTGCGGCTCCCGCGAGAGCCGCTACGATCGACAGGATCGCCAGAGGAGCCAGCGCCGCCGCGATGCGGTGAAACGAGGACTCCACATGCTCGACGGGGTCGAGGTAGGTGGCGAAGTAGACGAAAACGTAAAAGCCGAGCTGGGCCGCCACCACTGCGGACAGCAGGATCGGGAGCCGCCGGCGGAGCAGGAGAGAAACGATCGAGGCGACGCCGCAAGCCACCCACACGCCGAGCCACTCCCGACCCCCGAGGTCTGCGAGCACGGCCGAGAAGATCGGGCCCGGATGGGCCGAGCGGGCGATCAACCGACCGCGCCAGTCGCCGTCGAAAAACCCGACCCCCGTTCCCAGAAGAGACCGGCGGACCGCGAGGCTGGAGAGCGCCCACAGAAGCCAGGCCGCGGTCAGAGCGGCCCGACGGTGCCAACGGGACTTCGACTTCCCGCCGCCGGAGGATGGAGCGATCAGGAGGAACCCGGCCGCCGCCAGAAGCGCCCCCAGGAAGAATCCCTCGGTCTTGATCCACGAGAGAAACCCGAAGCCCGCCCCGACGGCCCAGACCGGAAACCCGGGGTCCGCCCGGGCCTCCAGCAGCAGGAGAAACGAGACCGTGGCAAGGCAGGCGAGCGGCAGGTCCGCGAGCCCGAGCTCCTCCGTGTCCCAGAAGAGCGGAGTCAGGCAGAGAGCGGCGCACGCGAGTGCGGCGAATGCCCGCGAGGCACCGAGTCTCCTCGCGCCCTCCCGGACCGCCGCAACGAGTCCCGCAGCGAAAGCGAGGTGCGCGGCCTTAAAGGCGAGCGGGGCGGGATCCGAAGGCGACAGGATTCTCCAGATGAGGGGCAGGCCGATCGGATAGCTCGGGTTGCTGCTGTCGAAGGCGGACAGCTGGAGAAAGCGGAGGTCCAGAGTCGAGTCCTGGACGATCCTTCGCGCCTTCACGCCCCAGATCGCGAAATGGTCCCAGGACCAGAGGGGCGCCCGGATCCATTTCCAGCACACGACGAGAAAGCAGACGCCGAGTAAAACCTCCGCACAAATCGCGGCGGCGGTGGAATCCGGACCGCGGGGGGAAGCCTCTGACAACGCGGTTCGCGGGCGCGCCAGCAGCAGGACGGCGGAGAGCCCGACCAAGATCGCGGGCACCGTAATCGGTGTCCAGGGCAGCCCCGCGAGTCCCCACAGAAGAAGGACCGGGATCGCGAGCGCAAACCCCACGGTGGCATCCTCCGCCAGCGCCGACGCCGAGACCCTGCGGCCTCGCGGGAGAGCGCTCCGGCCCAAGAAGACGGCCGACGCCAGGCCCGCGAGCAGGCTAGGGGCCGCCATCGGTGCCGCGGCGCGGAAGGATGCGAAAACCGGAGAGGCTCCACTCGACGCGCGTGGGCCGGGCGGGACCGGGGGCGACTCCCGCACCGACGACGGCCTGTGCGGGGAGGCCGTAAGCGGCCATGACCCAGATCCAAGGCGGGTCGCAGGCGGGAGTGCAGGTCACGAAGACGGCCTCGCTGCGCCTCAGCCGCAACTCGACGCTCGACAGCGAGGACATGACCGTCGGATCCCGGTACGCCCAGCGAAGAAAACGCGTTTCGCCGGTCGCATCGAGCCGCAGCTCGCCGGGAGCGGCCAGCGAAACGATTCGGGTTGCGGCTACGAGGAGGAGCGACACGAAAACGAGGAGGAACAGAGCGATCTCCACCCGGCGGCGAAGACCGAGGCGGGAGCCGTCATTCATGCCGAGAGACTACTCCCGCTGTGCGGCGGCGATCGCTCGCGGCGGCACGCGGAAAAAAAAGACCCCCGATTTCTCGAGGGTCCCTAAAAATAATTCCCCGGCAACGTCCTACTCTCCCACGCGGTTTCCCGCGAAGTACCATCGGGGCTGAAGGGCTTAACGGCCGTGTTCGGAATGGGAACGGGTGTGGCCCCTTCGCTAAGGTCACCGGGAAACTCTGTTTCCCTGTTCAGTTCTGAGCGCCGAGCGGCCACCAAATGGCCGCCGACAAACCTGGGGGTTCGGGGGACCACAGCTCCCCGCTCATGCCCAGGGGTTCGGGGACCGCAAGCCGTCCACCAGAGGCAAGCCCCCGGCAGTAGGCAGCGCCGGCTCCGCCGGCGCTTACGTCCCCTGCTCATGCAAGAGAGTCGGATTGTGTTCTCGATTCGCGTCTTAAAAATTTTATGGTCAAGCCTCACGGCCGATTAGTACGGGTCAGCTTCACGCCTCACAGCGCTTCCACACCCCGCCTATCAACGTGGTCGTCTCCCACGGGCCTTCAGGGGATTGCTCCCGGGAAATCTCATCTCGAGGAAGGCTTCCCGCTTATATGCTTTCAGCGGTTATCCTTTCGAACATCGCTACCCGGCCATGCCGCTGGCGCGACAACCGGTGCACAAGAGGTTCGCCCGTCCCGGTCCTCTCGTACTAAGGACG
>JBKJWL010000228.1:0-20741 GCA_046716885.1 Thermoanaerobaculia bacterium
GCTCGTAAGGACTCTCTCACAGGCCGTGGATCTGCCGTTTTCGCGCATCCAGTTCACCCCGGATCTGATGCCTGCCGACATCTCCGGAACGAACATCCTGGTGGAGGGGGTGGTCGGAGCGAAGCAGTTCCAGTTCCAGCGCGGGCCGGTCTTCGCAAACATCGTGCTGGCGGACGAGATCAATCGCGCCACGCCGAAGACGCAGTCGGCGCTGCTCGAGGCGATGAACGAGACCGCCGTGACGGTCGAGTCCGAGCGCCGGCCGCTCCCCCAGCCGTTCATGGTCGTGGCGACCCAGAACCCCGTGGAGCACCTGGGCACCTACCCTCTGCCGGAGTCCCAGATGGACCGGTTCTTTCTCCGGCTCGCTCTCGGGTACCCGGCAGAGGACGAGGAGAAGATGCTGCTGCGGCGCGGCGGCACGGAGCGGGTGCTCGCCGCGATTCCGGCCGTGCTCTCGCCATCCGAGGTGCTCGCGCTTCAGGAGGAGACGGAGAAGGTGGCGGTCGCCGACCGGCTGCTCGAGTACATCCACGGGCTCGTGCGCGCCACGCGGCAGACGGCCGAGCTGCGGCTTCCCGTGTCCACGCGCGGCGCGCAGGCCCTCTTCCGCGCCACCCAGGCCCACGCCCTCCTCGGGGGCCGCGCCTATGCCACGCCGGACGACGTCCAGGCGATCGCCGAGGCGGTGCTCGCTCACCGAATCCTGTCGGTCTCCTCGGACGGCTTCGGGGCGGGCGGGCGCGAGAAGGAGATCGTGAGGAAGATCCTGTCGCAAGTCGCAGTGCCGGTTTGACCATGACCCGCCTCATCCCCGACTGGGAGATCCGCGTCACCAACTTCGGCCTGGGCTACATCCTCATGTGCCTGGTCGTCGCGATCGCGGCGACCAACACCGGCAACAACGGGCTCTACCTCGTGCTGGCGGCGATGCTCGCGGCGCTGATCGTGTCGGGCATCCTCTCGCGGCGCAACATCCGAAACGTGCGCTGCGAGCTCGAGACCCTCGGCGAGGTGGTCGCGAGCCGGCCCGCCTGGCTCAAGCTCAAGCTCGAGAACGAGCTCGCGACGGGCACGGCGCAGGCGATCTTTTTCCTGCACGCATCCCTGCCGGGACCGCTCTGGATCGACCCCCTGAAACCCGGCGAGAAACGCGAGGTCGTCGTCGAAGGGGTCTTCCCGCGCCGCGGCGTCTACCGGGACGCGGACGCGGGCCTTCTCTCGCGGTTCCCGCTCGGCTTCTTTCGCAAGTACCGCAAGGCCGTGCTCGCGCGCGAGATCGTCGTCTACCCGTTCCCCGCTTCGAGCCCGGTGCCCGTGGTCCCTCCCGAGGACGCGAGGGGCGGGCGCTCCCACCCGCACTCGCGGGGAGGCGGCTCCGACATCCGCACGCTGCGCGAGTTCTCGCCGGGCGACGACCCGAGGGACCTCCACTGGAAGCAGTCGGCGCGCATGGGGCGATGGATCGTGCGTGAGCGGGAGGCGGAGCGCGACCGTGTGCTCTTCCTGGCCGTGGAGAACGCGCTGCCGGAGCCGCTCGACGCGGCGGCGCTCGAGCGGTTCGAACGGACGATCGCGCGCTGCGCGGGGCAGGCGTTGCTGCTCCTGTCGCGCGGCGCGGAGGTCGGGTTTCACGCCCGCGGCGTCAAGGTGGCGGCCCGCGCCGGCAAGAGCCAGCGCCTGAGGATTCTCGACGCGCTCGCCCGGCTGGAGACCATCCCTCTGCCGGGCGCGCCGGAGCTCCCGGCGATGCGGAGGGGAGACCTGCGGTGGTTCGTCTCGTGAGGAATCGGCGCGAGATGCCGCCCGGGCTCGCGCGCGCCTACCTGCTGGTGCTCGCGCCGGCGGCGTTCCTGGCGCCGCTGCCGCTGATCTGGACGGAGGGGGCGAGCCGCAAGGGCATCCTCGTGTTCGAGGCCGCGCTGTTCGTCCTCTGGTGGCGCGCGCGCGCCGGGCGAACCGTGCGGATCTCGGACGCCGCGATGAACGTGGCCGGGCTCCTGTACCTCGCCTGGCTCGGCTACTCGGTCGTGAGCCTGCGAACCGGCCTGCTGCCGTCGGTCGCGCACCTGCTGCTGTTCACGGGCATCGCGAAGCTCGCGTCGCTCAAGCGGCCGAGCGAGGCGCGACTGGCCCTGCTCGTCGTCTTCCTGCTGACGCTCGCCGCGGCCTCCACGTCGACACACGTGTCCTCGCTCGTCTACTTCGGCGCGATGTCCTGGGTGGGGTTCCGGACCCTGGGGCTGCTGGCGGTTCTGGCGGACTTCGAAGAGGCGCCTCCGGAGAGGGTGCTGAAGGCCGTTCCGACCTCGGGGCTCGCCGCGGTGGCACTCCTGGGCGGGGCGCTGTTCACCGCGCCGCTTTTCTTCGCCCTGCCGCGTCTCCACGGCCCGTACGCGGTGGCGCCTTTCCGGATCGACGAGGCCTTTTCGAGGGCGCTCGCCGCGGACCGCGTGGACCTGGAAGCCTTTGGAGCGGCCAAGCGCAGTCAGCGCGTGATCCTCCGTCTCTCCTCGGAGCCGGAGCTTGCTCGCGGGGATGGGCTGCGGCTGCGGGAAGCGGACTTCACCGAGTACCAGGACGGGGGCTGGGTCCGGAATCCGGGCGCCAGTCCGCGGCGCCGCCAGGAATCGGTTTATGCGGGCGGGCCCGGCCCGGTGGTCTCGATCGTTTCGGTGGACCTCAACGTGTTCGGTCAGGGGTTTCTGTTCCTCCCGTATGGAACCTCTTCCGTACTTGTCGAGAAAGGGCGCGCCTCTGAGCTTCCGGGCGGCGTCCTGCAGGTCTCCTCCGGCCGCGGGAGTGTGCGCTACCGGGCGGATGTCCGGCGCGGGCCGGCGCGGGGCGCCGGGCGCAGCATGATCTCGCCGGCGGACGTGCCGGACGAGGTCCAGCGGTACGCGCTCCGCCTGACCGCGAACCTGACCGATCCGCAAGCAATCTATCGCCGCATCGAGGACCACCTGCTGGCGGACTTCGTCTACACGCTCGATCCGCCGAAGGCGAGCGGGGACGCGATCGTCCACTTCCTGCTGCGCTCGCGGGCCGGACACTGCGAGTACTTCGCGTCGGCCGCGGCGATGATGCTCGCCGCCCGCGGCATTCCGGCGCGCCTGGTGACCGGCTCCTTCGGCGGCGAGGAGGGGCTCTTCTCGCGCTCACTCATCGTGCGCGCGCAGAACCTCCACGCTTGGGTCGAGGCGGACCTTGACGGGACGGGCTTCCAGGTGCTGGATCCGACGCCCCCCTCCGGCGTGCCCCCCGCGCTGCGAACCTACTCGCTGCTCGCGCGCCTTGCCTCGCTCGGCCGCGAGATCGAGTTCTTCTACGACCGCCGGGTCCTGGGTTTCGACGCGGGCGACCAGATCGGGTCGATCGAGGCCGTTCGCGAGTCCTTCGGAAACGCGGCGAGCTCGCTGACCGCGTTCGGGCAGTCGGCGCGCGAGCTGCTCTCGCCCGACGCCGTCGGCGCAGTTCTCGCCCTGGCGCTCTCGGTGTGGCTCCTCGCCCGCCTCCTCCGGCGTGCGCGCGGGGTAACACCGGAGACCCGCGCCTACCTCGTCCTGCGCGGGCTCCTCGCGCGCCGCCGCGGCGCCGTCTCCGATGCGACGCCGCCGGCCGAAGTCGCGCGGCTCTTCGCCGAGGAGGTCCCGGAAGGACGGGGCGACGCGGAATCCGTCGTAGCGATCTACAGCGCAAGCGCCTTCGGCCGCGTCATACCCGACGAAGCCGAGCGCCGCGAGCTTCCCGAGCGGCTGAAGCGGCTGCGGAAGCTGGCGTAGCGAGCCGGGCTCGGTCTTCCCGTCGGGCGCCTAATACGCGTTCCGGTGGCGCAGCCCGTGCCGCAGCGTCATCCACAGGATCTTGATGTCGAGCGAGAGCGACCAGTTCTCGATGTAGTAAAGGTCGTACTCGATGCGCTTGGAGAGGCTCGTGTTGCCGCGCCAGCCGTGGACCTGCGCCCAGCCGGTGATCCCCGCGCGCACGCGGTGGCGAAGCATGTACTGCGGGAACCTCTCCTTGAACTCGCGCACGAACTCGGGACGCTCGGGCCGCGGCCCCACGAGCGACATCTCTCCGCGGAACACGTTCAGAAGCTGCGGCAGCTCGTCGAGGCTCCACGTGCGCAGGAAGCGGCCGAGGCGAGTCCGGCGCGGGTCGTCCGGGCTGGCCCAGGTGGGGCCGGACTCCTCCTCGGCGCCGACGACCATGGAGCGGAACTTCACGATGTCGAAGGGGCGGCCGTCGAGTCCCATGCGCCGCTGCCGGTAGAAGACAGGGCCGCCGTCTGAGAGACGGATCGCCGCGGCGATCGCGGCGAGCACGGGAGAGAGCGCCACCAGAGCGCCGGCCGAGATCCCGATGTCGAGCGTGCGCTTGACGAGGCTCATCCACCCCGTCAGCGGGACCTGGGTGAGGTGGACCACGGGCAGGCCGTCGAGGTCCTCGACGCCGGCGCGGAAGGTGATGTGCTGAAGCAGGTCCGGCACGACCCGCACGTCGGCGACGGTGCGGCCGACGTCCTTGAGGACGGCCAGCATCGTGCGGTGGGCCTCGAGCGGCAGGGCGAGAAACACCGTGTCGGCGCCGCGCTCGTCGACGATCCGGGCGGCGTCCGCGGTCGTGCCGAGGACAGGCACGCCGCGATGCTCCGCGCGGCGCTTGTCGGGAGCGTCGTCCACGAACCCTACGGCGCGGAGACCCGCCTCCGGGTGCTCGAGAAACTTGTCCACGACGGCGCGGCCCAGGCGGCCCGCGCCGACGACGAGCACGTTGCGCACGCCGACACCGTGCCGCCAGGCCTCCTCGAGGTAGCGCCGGATGGCCGTGCGGCCCGCGAAGACGAAGAGCACGTCCAGGCCGACGAAGAGGAGGAGGACCAGCCGCGAGTATGAGAAGCCACGGTAGAAGGTCGCGAGCCCCGCCAGGAGAAGTGTGGCCAGCCCCGTCGCCACGAGGACGGACAGCCCCTCCTCGACTCGTGACCGGTTCCGGCGAACCTGGTAGAGGCCGTAGAAGTAGTAGACGATTGGCCACAGCACCGCGATGAGGGGCAGGAGGCGATAGTAAGAAGCTGCGTCCGGAATCCCCCTTGTGACCGGGACGATCTCCGCCCGAAAGCGCAGGAAATAGGCGGCCAGGAGCGCCACGAAGGTGGCGCCCACGTCCGAGACGGCGAGCAGCGCGGCGACGCGCCGGGTCGATTTTCGGATCACGGTCGCGAGAGCTCCCCGAGCGCTTTCGAAAACTCCCCGGCGAACCGCTCTGCCCGGAAAGGCAACGCCGAGGCGCGGATTTCAGTGTAGTCGAATCGGGTCTCCAGGGCTCGGCGGAGGGCGGCGGCGAGGCCCCCGTCGCTCTCGTCCTCGTAGAGGACGCCGTTGACGCCGTCGCGCACGAAGTCGCAGGCGCCCCCGCGCGCCAGCGCGACGACCGGGGCCCCGCAGGCGAGCGCCTCCACGGCGGCAATTCCGAAGTCCTCCTCCCCGGGCTGGAGGAACACCGCGCAGCTTCGATAGAGGTCGCGCAATTGCTCCGGGCTCTGCCCCGACAGGATTTCTACGGAAGCCGGCGCCAGAGTGCGCAGGCGCGCCTCCTCTGGCCCACGGCCGACCAGAACGAGCCTGCGGTTGAGCCGCCCGGCCGCCTCGATCGCGAGGTCGTACCTCTTGTAGGGCACGAGGGCTCCGACCGCGAGAAGGAAGTCCCCGCGGGCGTGCGGTGTCTCGGAGGGGCGGAAGAACGCGACGTCCACGGGAGGGTGGCAAACCCGCGCCTCGCGCCCGTAACGGCGGCGGATGCGCTCGGCGACCGCGCGGGAGTTGGCGAGATACCGGGTCGGCCGGGAGGCGGTGGCGAGGTCCCAGTCGCGCAGCCGCGCGATCACCGCGGCCTTGAGACCGTAGAGGCGGGTCCGGCCGCGCGGAAAGTAGAGGTCGAACTGCTCGTAGGCGTAGCGCACCGGCGTGTGGCAATAACAGAGGTGGGGGACTCCCGGCGGAGCGATCGCCCCCTTGGCGACGCAGTGGGAGGACGAAACGACGAGATCGTAGCCCGACAGGTCGAAAGACTCGATCGCCCGGGAAAAGAACGGCAGGTAATGGCGATAGCGCGCGCGGGCGAACGGCAACCGATTCAGAGACGACACGCGGATGGGATGCCGCTCGATGGCGGGGGAGACGGACCCGGGGATGTGGAACAGCGTGAAAATGGTCGGCTCCGGCACCAGGGCAAGGATCGCCTCGAGCACCTTCTCGCCGCCCCGCATCCCGTTCAACCAGTCGTGAACGACGGCGGTCTTCATTCGGGTCGGGAGTCGGGAGTCGGGGGCCCGGATTCCCCCGGGCGAGAGCCTCCGCATAGACCTTCAACGTTTGCTCGGCGGCTTTGTCCCACGAGAAGTCGCGGGCCCGGCGTTTGCCGAGATCGGCGAACTCGGCCCGCCGCGCCGGATCGGTCGCGAGGTCCACGATCCCGCGCGCGATCGCCTCGACGTCCATCGGGTCGACCATGTACGCGTATCCGCCTGCGATCTCCTGCAGGGCCGAGGTCGAGGAGGTCAGGACCGGAACGCCGCAGGCCATCGCTTCGACGACCGGGAGGCCGAAGCCTTCGTAGAGCGTGGGATACAGGAACGCGTCCGCGCCGGCGAAAAGGCCCGGGAGGTCCTCCTCCGCGACAACCCCGGTGCGGAAAACCCGCGAGTCGAGCTCGAGCGCCGCGATGAGGGCTTCCACACGGCTACGGTTCTTCGGCATGGTCCCGGCAAGAACCAGCGCGTGCGGCAGCGCCCGCTCGCGCCGCGCCTCGCCGTACGCGCGGATCACGTTGCGCACGTTCTTGTGCGGCTTCTCGCCGCCGAGGAAGAGGAGGTAGGGCCGCGGTAGCCCGTACTTCGCCGTGACCCGGTCGCGCTCCTCACGGCCGATGTTCGGGTGAAAGAGACGGGCCACCCCGTTGTAGACGACGTCGATCCGGGCGGGCGCGATGCCGAAGTAGTCGACCAGGTCACGCTTGCTGTTGTAGGACACGGTGATGATCCGGTCGGCGCGCCGCAGGGCGCGGCGGATCATCACTCGGGCGTACAGCAGCGCCGCGCGGTTGGGCAGGAACTGCGGGTAGAGGAGGTGGATGATGTCGTGGATCGTGACGACGGCGCGCGCGCGGTAGAGTGGAGGGATCACGTAGTGCGTGGCGTGGAAGAGGTCGAGGCGGTCCCGCATGAGCCGCCAGGAAAACCGGGTGAGCTCCGCGACCGAGTAGCCGGCCGAATTCTCCTCGACGATCTCGAAGTTCCCGGGCAGCGACGGAACCGCGCCGCGGTCCTCGGAGCGCGCGTAGACACGGAACCGATAGGCCGCGGCCTCCGGCCGCAGCGCGATCGCCTCGAGGAGGTTGCGGATGTAGGAGCCGATCCCGAAGTCCTTCAGCTTCCGGGCGTCGATCCCGACGTGCGGCGCGCGGGCCGGGCTCATGGACGCTCCCGTGCGGCCTCGGCGATCACCGCGGCCGTCTTCTCGACGGCCGCGTCCCAGGAGAATCCGGCGGCGCGGGCGGGCCCGGCGGCCGACAGCGCGGCGCGCAGCGGCTCGTCCTCGAGCGCGCGCTCGATCTGGCGCGAGAGGGCCTCGACGTCGCGGGGCGGGGCGTACACGGCTGCCTCGCCGCCCACCTCCACCAGCGCGGCGGCCGTGGAGGCCACGACCGGAATGCCGCACGACATCGCTTCGAGGATCGGAAGGCCGAAGCCCTCGGCCAGCGAAGGGTAGACGAAGGCCTCGGCGGCGCGGTAGAGCTCCCGCGCGGCGTCGCGGGCGGCGTAGCCGGCGACGTGGATCTTGTCCCGGAACGGGGAGCGCGCGATGCGCCGGTGAAGCCCCGCCGTCTTCCAGCCGGCTCCCCCCGCGAGCACGAGATCCGGGCGGGAGCGCCGCCGGCCCCAGAGCCGCTCGCAGGCGACGACGAGCGCCTCGAGGTTCTTGCGCGGCTCCAGCGTGCCGAGGTACAGGAGAAACGGGCGGCCGTCGGCGTAGCGCTGGCGTGCGCGCTGCCGCGCGGCCGGATCGTCCGCGGGCGAGAAGAACCCGCGGTCGACGCCGTTCTCCGCCACGCGGATGCGCGAGGCGGTTTCCGGGTACCGCGCCGCCAGGTCGTTCGCCGTCGTCCACGAGACGCAGAGGAACCGGGCGGCCCGCTCGACCGTGCGCTCCCACAGAGGCACGAAGCCGAGGATCGTGCGCGCGGCATGCCATTCGGGGTGGGTCAGAGGGGTCAGGTCGTGGACGGTTGAGACGAAGGGAATGTCCCCCCGGGCCGGGCCGATCGTCAGGGCCGAAACCAGGACCCCCGCGCCCCACCGTGAGATCCGCTGCGGAAGGGTCGAATGCAGCCACACGATGCCGAAGGGGTGGCGGTCCGCATGGAGGCTGAATGGGCCCGACCCGTTGTAGGCGCTCGGAAAGGCGCGCGGCGCGAACAGGCCGACCGAAAGCCCGGGGCGAGCCGCCAGGCCCCGGGCGATGGCGTCGGTGTAGGTGCCGATCCCGGTCCGCTCGTTCAGCAGCGCGCGGGCATCGATCGCGACCTTCACGGAGAGGAGTCTACAAGGGAGTCGGCAGTCGATCGTTGACAGTCAAAAGCCTGAGCCGCGGGCGTTTGGCCTGTGTTGCCTGTCGACTGAAGGCTGCCAACCCCGCGCCGGCTTGGTTGACTACCGCCGCCGCGCGGGTAAAATGCGCGATTCCGTCATGAAGCACCCGGACTCCCTCTCCCTGGAAGTCGTGCGCGACGAGCCCGTGCGGTTCGCCTACGCCCTGCCGGTCGCCGTCTCGACGATTGACCGGGAGCCCCTACGGTCTCTCTCCCCCCTCGAGCTCTCGGGTGTGATCAGCCGCATCGAAGGGGGATACGCGCTCGACGCCCGGCTCGTCTACGGCGGAGAGCTCGAGTGCAGCCGGTGCCTCGCGCCGTACCCCTTCCGGGAAGAGGAAACCT
This sequence comes from Thermoanaerobaculia bacterium, assembly GCA_046716885.1. GTDB lineage: Bacteria > Acidobacteriota > Thermoanaerobaculia > UBA5066 > Gp7-AA6 > DAHUXD01. Next base: position 8,995 of record JBKJWL010000228.1, read on the forward strand.
TTTCGCTCGTCCTGTATCCCCGGGAGCGCCAGTCGGCGGCGGAGGTCGACGTGCTCTACTACGACGAACCGGTCGTTGCGCTCTCGGCGATCGCGGAGGAGCGCGTGCAGATGGCTTTCCCGATGAAGCCCCTGTGCCGGACGGATTGCAAGGGTCTCTGCGCCGACTGCGGCAACGACTTGAACCAGGGTCCGTGCGCCTGCGCGCCCGAGACCCTCGACCCCCGGTGGGAGGCCCTGAAAGCTCTCAAGGAGAAAGTGTAGGAGAACGATGCCCAATCCCAAGCGACGCCACAGCAAGGCCCGCCGCGACAAGCGCCGCGCGCACGACGCGCTCACGCCGCCCGCCCTGTCGACGTGCCCGAACTGTCATGAAGCCAAGCAGCCGCACCGCGTCTGTTCCCGCTGCGGGTACTACAAGGGCAAGCAGGCGATCAACACGTAGGATGCCCGTATAATCCCCGCACCCGTGTTGCCTTCAGGACACAGAGGCTGACGTGCGGATCGCGGTCGATGCGATGGGGGGAGACTACGCCCCGCTCGTGAACGTCGACGGCGCTGTCGCCGCCGCCCGCGAGTTCGGGATTGCCTCGATTCTCGTCGGCAAGGCGGCCGAGCTCGAGCCGCTGCTCGACGAGTCCGGCTATCGGGGCTCCGACATCGAGATCGTGGACGCCCCCGAGGTCGTGACCATGGACGACCCGGCGACCGCGGCGATCCGCAAGAAGCGTAACTCCTCCATCCGCGTCGCCGCCAACTGCGTGCGCGACGGGCGCGCCGGGGGTCTCGTCTCGGCCGGCCACACCGGCGCGGCCATGGTCTGCGCGAAGATGGTCGTCGGGACGATCGAGGGGGTGGACCGCCCGGCCCTCGCGACGGTCCTGCCCAACCTGACCGGCCACTGCCTGTTGCTCGACGTCGGCGCCAACCCCGACGCCAAGACGCAGCACTTCAAGGAGTTCGCGGTCATGGGCTCGATCTACGCCGAGCTCGCCTTCGGAAAGAAGAACCCCTCGATCGGGCTGATGTCGATCGGCGAGGAAGCCTCGAAGGGAACCGAACAGACCAAGGAAGCCTTCAAGACATTGAAGGAGACCGGCCTGAACTTCATCGGCAACGTTGAGGGTCGCGACGTCTTCAACGGGACCGTGGACGTCATCGTGACCGACGGCTTCACCGGCAACGTCATCCTCAAGGTCTCCGAGTCGCTCTCGGAGATGGTCGAGAAATTGCTGCGCGAGGAGATCAAGCGGACCCTCCATGCCTCCGTCGGGTTTCTCCTTTCGCGGGACGCCTTCCGCCGGTTCAAGCAGCGGCTCGACTACTCGGAGTACGGCGGGGCGCCGCTCCTGGGCGTGAAAGGCTGCGTCATCATCTGCCACGGCCGGTCCTCGGCGAAGGCGATCAAGAACGCGATCCGCTTCGCCGCGGAGTTCTCCCGCCGCAACCTGGCCCAGAAGATCCAGGCGCAGATCGCGGAGCTCCACGCGCGAGAAGAGCGCCTCGCGAAGGCATGAATCGCGCCAAGATCATCGGGACCGGGTCCGCCGTCCCGAAGAAGATCCTGACCAACGCCGACCTCGAGAAGCTCGTCGACACCTCCGACGAGTGGATCACCTCGCGCACCGGGATCCGGGAGCGTCACATCGTCTCCGAGGGCGAGCACTTCTCCGAGCTCTGCACCCGAGCGGGCGAGCAGGCGCTGAAGCGCTCTCACCTGAAGCCCGAGGACCTCGACATGATCCTCGTCGGGACGATCTCCGGCGACATGCCGTTTCCGGCGACGTCCTGCCTCGTGCAGAGGAATCTGGGCGCGACGCGGGCGGCGGCCTCCGACATCGGCGCCGCCTGCGTGGGGTTTCTCTACTCCCTTCACCTCGCGGACGGCCTGATCCAATCGGGCAAGGCGCAGAACGTGCTCGTCATCGGGGGAGAGATCCTGTCCCGGTACGTGGACTGGACGGATCGGAACACGTGTGTGCTCTTCGGCGACGGCGCGGGCGCCGTAGTCCTGCAGGGAACCCGCGGCGACCACGGCATCCTCGGGAGCCTCATGAAGGCCAACGGGAGCTACCACGACTTCATCTGCATGCCGGGCGGCGGGTCGGACCGGCCCGCCAACGACCCGAAGTCGATCGAGGAACGGCTGCCGTTCATCAAGATGAAGGGCAACGAGACGTTCAAGGTCGCGATCAAGGCCATGGCCGACGTCACGACGGAGCTCCTGGCCGAGCAGGGATTCACGAAGGACCAAATCGATATCTTCATTCCCCACCAGGCCAACCTGCGCATCATCGACGCCGTCGGCGAGCGGCTCAAGATCGACCCGAAGAAGGTCTGCAAGAACGTGGAACGCTATGGAAACACCTCCGCCGCTTCGATCCCGATCGCGCTCGACGAATGCGTGCGCGAAGGCCGCGTGAAGCCGGGCGACCTGGTCCTGCTCACGGCGTTCGGGGCGGGGCTGGTGTGGGGCAGCGTGCTGCTGCGCTGGTGACGCTCGCTCTTCTCTTCCCCGGCCAGGGCTCGCAGTCCGTCGGCATGGGCAAGGCGCTCTACGAGGGCTCGCCCGCGGCGCGAGCCGTGTTCGACGAGGCGGACGCGGTGCTGGGATCGGCGCTCTCGCGTTTGTGCTTCGAAGGGCCCGAGGAGGAGCTGACGCGGACGGCCAACACGCAGCCCGCGATCCTGACGCACTCGGTCGCGGCGTGGGCCGATTTGCGCGAGCGCTCTCCCGAGCGGCTCGAGGGCGCCGCCTTCGCCGCCGGCCATTCGCTCGGCGAGTATTCGGCCAACGTCGCGGCCGGGTCGCTGTCCTTCTCGACGGCCGTGCGCCTCGTGCGGGAGCGCGGGCGCCTCATGCAGGAGGCCGTGCCGGCGGGAGTCGGGGCCATGGCGGCGATCGTGGGCCTCGCCGCCGAGGACGTCGAGGCCGCCTGCCGCGAGGCCGCGCAGGGCGAAACGGTCTCGCCCGCCAACTACAACTCGCCCGAGCAGACCGTCATCGCCGGCCACGCCGCCGCCGTCGCGCGGGCCTCCGCGGCCTGCCTCGCGCGCGGGGCCAGGCGCGCGATTCCGCTCCCGGTGTCCGCGCCGTTTCACTGCGCGCTGATGTCCCCGGCGCGCGAGCGGATGCGGCCGCTCCTCGAGGAGACCCCGATCGCCGAGGCGCGCCTCCCGGTCGTGACCAACGTGGACGCCGAGGCGGAGACCGCCGGCGCCCGTCTGCGCGACGCCCTGATCCGCCAGGTCGATTCTCCGGTGCGCTGGGTTGCCTCGATACAGCGCCTCGCCCGCGCCGGCGTCGACCGGGCGCTCGAGATCGGGCCCGGCAACGTCCTCGCGGGCCTCGTGCGTCGGATCGAAAAGTCCATCAAGGTCGAAGGACACTCATGAGGATTTCCGATTTCGGATCGGGAATTTGGATTTGAAAAGGCCGAGGCGCTGTGTCGGCCTCCTCGCCGCGGTCTTCGGGTTGGCCGGATGCGCGAGCATCGGCCCGCCGGCCGCGCCCTTCGACGTGGCGGTCGCCGCGGCGCAGCGGCGCTGCCAGTGCCGGTTCGGTGTGGCGGCGCGGCACCTGGAGAGCGGAAGGTCCTACGAGCACAACGGAGCGGCCGAGTTCGAATCGGCCTCGGTGATCAAGATCGCGGTGCTGACGGAGGCGATGGCGCAGGTCAGCGAGGGCCGGGTGGATCTCTCCGAGCGCTGGGAACTGACCGCGCAGAACAAGGCCGACGGTTCGGGAACTCTCCTCGAGCTCGACCCGGGCCTGAATCCGACGTGGAACGATCTGGCGACACTCATGATCGGCCCCTCCGACAACACGGCCACCAACGCGTGGATCGCCCGGCTGTCGGTCGGCGCCATCAACGCGCGGATGCGGTCGCTCGGCCTGGACCACATCCGCCTCTTCGGCATGATTCCCGCGCTGTCGACGCGGGAGGATAGTCCCTCACCCTGGAAGGGCCTGCGCCTCGGCTCGATCACGCCGCACGACGTCGCCGAATGGATGACGCGCGTGGCGAAGGGCGAGCTTCTCGATCCGGAGTCCTCGCGGAAGATCTTCCAGTACCTGGACCGAGATCCGACCCGCCTGCGGATCGCCCGGCGTTTTCCTTCGGACTTTCTCTGGGCCGGAAAGTCCGGCTCGATGTCTGGCGTGCGAAACGACTCCGGCATCCTGCGCACGAAGAAGGGCCGCTTCGTGCTCGTCACCCTGGCGGCCGAGGGCCAGGCGGAGGGTGGGGGCGCCGACCATCCCGCCGTTCTCGCCATCGCCGACCTGGCGAAGGCGATCGTCGATCGGTGGAGCCGGGATCTGCCGGATATCGTCGAGAAGCCGGAGTGACCGGTCGCGCGCGGCCAAGCGGCCGGTCATCCCGAGCGCAGCGAGGGATCCCGAACGAGTCGGGGACTCCCCGGGGCCTGGCGGCCCTCGGAACGACGGCTTTCTATAGACTCTTGCGTGATGACCCGCTTTGAAGGCAAGACCGCCCTCGTGACCGGCGCTTCCCGCGGCATCGGAGAAGCGATTGCGAAGCGCCTGGCCGCGGAGGGAGCATCGGTGGTGGCCGCGGCGCGATCCATGGAAGCGCTCGAGCGGGTCGTGGCCGAGATCACCGCCGCCGGCGGCAAGGCTTCGCCGCTCAGCCTGGATCTCGCCGACGGCGGGGCGATCGCGGCGGCGGTCAAGAACGCGCTCGACTCCCACGGCGAGATCCACGTGCTCGTGAACAACGCCGGCGTCACGGAGGACAGCCTCGTCCTCCGGATGGGGCGCGAGGCCTGGGACAAGGTCCTCGCCACCAACCTCACCGGGGTCTTCCTGCTCACGCAGGCCGTGATCAAGGGCATGGTGCGCAAGCGCTACGGCCGGATCGTCAACGTGACGTCGGTCGTAGGACTGATGGGCAACGCCGGCCAGGCCAACTACGCCGCATCGAAGGCGGGCCTGATCGGCCTGACCAAGTCGGTCGCGCGCGAGCTTGCGTCGCGCAACATCACGTGCAACGCCGTGGCGCCGGGATTCATCGCCACGGCGATGTCCGACAAGATGACGGACGTGGCGCGCGAGCGCCTCTCGACGCAGATCCCGCTCGAACGGTTGGGGACTCCCGACGACGTCGCTGCGGCCGTGGCGTTTCTCGCCTCCGAGGAGGCGTGCTACATCACGGGCACGGTTTTGAACGTCTCCGGGGGCCTCTATATGTAACGTTTCCCGCCCTTGCCCCCGGGGCGCATCTGGGGAACAATACGGCGTCTTTCGATTCCGCAAGAAGGGGGACAGGAATGGCTGTGGAAGAAAAAGTGAAGAGCATCATCGTCGAGCAGCTCGGCGTGGACGCCAACGAGGTGACTCCCGAGGCGTCTTTCGTCGATGATCTCGGCGCGGACTCGCTCGACACCGTGGAGCTCGTCATGGCCTTCGAGGAAGCGTTCAACATCGAGATTCCGGACGAGGCCGCCGAGAAGATCCAGCGGGTCAAGGACGCCATCGAGTACATCGAGAAGAACTCCTCGAAAAACTAAACCGCATGCCCCGTTTTTCCTCGCCACGCCGGGTGGCCGTCACCGGCGTAGGCCTCGTCTCTCCTCTCGGCATTGGAAACGCGGAGAACTGGGACGGGCTGACCGCAGGCCGGAGCGGCCTGGGCCCCATCACCCGGTTCGACGCGTCGCGGCTGAGCTCCCGCATTGCCGGCGAAGTGAAGAACTTCGACCCGTCCCTCTTCATCGATCGAAAAGAGATCAAGAAGATGGACACCTTCATTCACTACGCGATGGCGGCGGCGCACTTCGCGATGGAGGACTCGGGCGTCGAGGTGACCGACGAGAACCGCGATCGGTTCGCCGTCGTCGTCGGGTCGGGAATCGGGGGACTCCCGCTCATCGAGGAGACCCAGAAGAAGTTCGTCGAAAGCGGAGGAAACCCCCGAGTCATCTCGCCCTTTTTCATCACGGGCCTCATCGTCAACGAGGCGGGCGGCAACATCTCGATCAAGTACGGCCTCAAGGGCCCGAATCTCACGACGGCCACGGCCTGCACGACGGGCGCCCACGCGGTCGGAGAGGCTTACCGGATGATCCAGTACGGGGACGCGGACCTCGCGATCGCCGGCGGCACCGAGTCGGTCCTGACTCCGCTGGCCGTCGGGGGGTTCTCCGTCATGAAGGCCCTTTCGACGCGCAACGACGATCCGGTCGGCGCCTCGCGCCCCTGGGACCGCGAGCGGGACGGGTTCGTGATCGCCGAGGGCGCGGGGCTCGTCGTGATGGAGGAGATGGAGTCCGCGAAGAAGCGCGGCGCTCGGATCTACGCGGAGCTGGCCGGCTATGGCATGTCGGGCGACGCGTACCACATCGCCGCTCCCTCGGAAGACGGCGACGGGCCGGCGCGGGTCATGAAGAACTGCCTCGCCGACGCGGGCATCAATCCGGAGGAGATCGAGTACGTCAACGCCCACGGCACCTCGACGCCCCTCGGTGACAAGGCCGAGACGCTGGCGATCAAGACGGTCTTCGGAGAGCATGCCAAGAAGCTGGCGGTCTCTTCGACGAAGTCGATGACCGGGCACCTGCTCGGCGCGGCCGGAGGCCTGGAAACGGCGATTTGCGCGCTCGCCGTCTTCCACGGCGTGTTGCCGCCCACGATCAATTACGAGAACCCCGACCCCGAGTGCGACCTCGACTACGTTCCCAACACGGCCAGGCCCGTGAAGGTGCGGACCGTGCTCTCGAACTCCTTCGGCTTCGGCGGCACCAACGGCTGCCTCATATTGAAGAGGATGGATTGATTCGCGCATGAACTCGCTGGTGTGCATCGCCTACGTCCCCGACACCGAGACCAGGATCAAGATCGCCGCCGACGGAAAGTCGATCGACGAGACGGACGTGAAGTGGATCGTCTCGCCCTATGACGAGTACGCTCTCGAGGCGGCGCTTCGGGTCAAAGAGGCGAAGGGCGCAGGCACCGTGACGGTGGTCACCGTCGGACCCGAGCGGGCGAAGACGGGCCTTCGCGAGTGCCTCGCGCGCGGCGCCGACGACGCGATCTGGGTGGATGCGACGGGCACCCCTTATCTGGACGCCCTCGGAACGGCCAGGGCGCTGGCGGCCGCCGCGAAAGGAGGTTCCTACGACTTCCTCTGGTTCGGCCAGAAGGGCGTGGGCTACGACGAATCGCTGGTGGGACCGATGTTCGCGGAGCTGATGGACCTGCCCCACGTGGCCAATGTCATCAAGCTCGAGGTCAAGGAGGGCATGATCACGGCGCACCGGGAGATCGAGGGTGCCCACGAGGTCGTGGAGTGCTCGCTTCCCGCCGTGCTCACCGCGCAGAAGGGCCTGAACGAGCCGCGGTACGCCTCGCTCAAGGGCATCATGGCGGCCAAGAAGAAACCGATCGCCGAGAAGAAGCTCGCGGAGCTCGGTGTGCCGGAGGCCGATCCCGCCAACGCCCGGACGCGCTGGCGCAAGCTCGAGCTGCCTCCGGCGCGCGTGGCCTGCAAGATGGTGCCCGGCGACGATCCGGCGGCGGCTGGTAAGGAGTTGGCGCGGCTGCTCCGGGAAGAAGCCAAGGTGATCTAGCCATGAAGTTTCTCGTCTTCATCGAGCAGCGCGACGGCAAGATCCGCAAGGCTTCCCTCGAAGCGCTCTCGCTCGCACGCAAGCTCGGCGGCGGCCCGGCCGCGGCCGTGATCCCCGGCAAGGGCGTGACCGCGCTCGCCAGGGACCTCGGCAAGTACGGCGCCGCTACTGTGTACGTCGCCGACCGCGACGACCTCGCCCTCTACAGCACGAAGGGCTACGTCGGCGCGCTCGAGGCGGCCACGAAGAAGGAGAGCCCCGACGCCGTCCTGATCGCCGCCACGGCCATGGGCAAGGACGTCGCGCCGCGGTATGCCGCGCGCCACGACGTCTCGGCGCTGGCCGACGTGATGGAGCTGCGGGTCGAAGAGGGTCGCCTGGTCGCCTGGCGCCCCGTCTACTCGGGCAAGGCCCGGGCCGAGGTCGATTGCGGCGCCGCGAAGCTCCAGATCGCCACGACGCGCCCCAACGTCTTTCCGGCCGAGGGGGAGGACGGCGCGGCGGAGCCCCGGGTCGAGCCGCTCGAGCTCGGCGACGTCGCGCCGCGCGCGAAAGTCGTGCGCGTCGAGGTTTCGGAGTCCAAGGAGATCGACGTTTCGGAGGCCGACGTCATCGTGTCGGGAGGCCGCGGCATCAAGGGGCCCGAGAATTGGCCCATCGTGCGCGACCTGCAGCAGGCCCTTCACGCGGCGCTCGGCGCTTCGCGCGCCGTCGTCGACGCCGGTTGGATCGACCACCAGCACCAGGTCGGCCAGACCGGCAAGGTGGTTTCCCCGACCCTCTACGTCGCCTGCGGCATCTCGGGAGCGATCCAGCACCTCGCGGGCATGGGCTCTTCCAAAGTCATCGTTGCGATCAACAAGGACGCCGAGGCGCCGATCTTCAAGGTCGCCAACTACGGCGTCGTCGGCGACCTCTTCAAGATCATCCCCGAGTTCGCCAAAGCCGTGCGGGCGGCAAAGGCCGAATAACCGTCGCTCCCGCTCGCGAGGCTCCTCCCTTCGGGAGACTCCTCGCGCTGCGAACGACAGCGACAGCGCTCCTCCGTTAGGGGCTTCACGGCGGGCGGGTTAAACTCCGGCCCGTGCCGCCCCTGCCGACCGAAAGGGCGATCCTCGGCCTGCCCGGCCGGGTGGTCTTCACGCTCCTGGTTTTCGCGGCGATCGCCGCCTTCGTCTACTCCGCGTCGCGCCGCATCCGGGTCCTCCTCGCGGGCCGGCCCGACAACCGCTTCACGCGGATCCCGGAGCGCATCGCCCGCACGCTCGAGTACGCGTTCGCGCAGAAGCGCATGTTCCGCGACTTCTACGCGGGCGTGTTCCACATCCTGATCTTCGGCGGCTTCGTCGTCCTGACCGTCCGGACGCTCGCGCTCGTCGTCGAGGGGCTGATTCCGGGGTTCGTGCTCCTCTCCGGGGCCGCCGGCAATGGCTACACGCTGGTGAAGGATCTCTTCGAGGTCCTCACACTCCTCGGAGTCGGGATGGCGGTCTTCCGGCGCGCCTTCGCACGCCCGAAACGCCTCGACCTGACGACCGACGCGTGGATCATCCTCTTTCTCATCGCGTTTCTCGTGGCCACGGACCTCGTCGCGGAGGCGGCCCGCACGGCCCTCGATCCCTCCCTGCGCACGCCCTGGGCGCCCGCCGTCGGGGCCATCGCCGGGCTGCTCGCAGGCGCGTCCGCCGCCAGGCTCCAGGCGCTGTACGAGTGGTGCTGGTGGGGGCACCTGGCCGACATCCTGGTTTTCGGCAACTACCTGCCGTACTCGAAGCACTTCCACATCATCACGTCGATCCCCAACATCTTCTTCATGAACCTCGAGCCTATGGGCAAGCTCCGCACGGTCGACCTCGAGAACTCGGACCGCTTCGGCGCCTCGCGGGTCGAGGACCTGAGCTGGAAGCAGATGCTGGACGGGTACACCTGCACCGAGTGCGGCCGCTGTCGCGAAGTGTGCCCGACCGCCCTGACGGGGAAGCCGCTCGACCCGAAGATCTTCATCGGGGACGTGCGCGACGCGGTCTACGAGGCCACGCCTTCGATTCTCGCTGCGGGCGACGGGCGCGGGAACGGGGGCACGCCGCAGGCGCGCCGGGAGCTCATCGGGGGCTGGATCTCCGAGGACACGATCTGGGCCTGCACGATGTGCGGGTTCTGCACGACGGCGTGCCCGGTCTTCATCATCCCGGCCGTTGACAAGATCGCCGAGATGCGGCGCTACCTCGTGCTAGAGAAAGCGGAGTTCCCGAAGGAAGTCCAGAATGCCTTCCGCGGCATGGAGACCAACGGTAACCCGTGGAACATGGCGGCGGCGTCCCGCGCCGACTGGGCCAAAGACCTGCCGGTGACGACACTCGGGGCTGCCGAGGCGGAGGGCAGGGAGATCGAGGTCCTCTTCTGGGTCGGCTGCGCCGGCTCGTACGAGGACCGCGCCAAACGCGTCTCGCGCTCGCTCGTCGAGATCCTGGACGCGGCCGGAATCTCCTTCGCGATCCTCGGCACCGAGGAGACTTGCACCGGAGACTCCGCCCGGCGCATGGGCAACGAATACCTCTTCCAGATGCTCGCGCAGCAGAACGTCGAGACGCTCAACACCCACAAGGTCCGGAAGATCGTGACCAACTGCCCCCACTGCATGAACTGCCTGAAGAACGAGTACGGCGACTTTGGCGGCCACTACGAGGTCGTACACGGCTCGCAGCTCGTCGCCGAGCTCATCGCCGCCGGCCGCGTGAAGATGACGACGCCCATCCCCGACACGATCACGTTTCACGACCCCTGCTACCTCGGCCGCTACAACGGCGTCTACGACGCGCCGCGCGACATCCTGCGGGCGATTCCGGGCCTGGAGCTCCGGGAGCTCGAGCGCTCCCGCGAGAACGGCCTCTGCTGCGGCGCCGGCGGCGGGCGCATGTGGATGGAGGAGAAGCTCGGCGACCGCATCAACCAGACCCGCATGCGGGAGATCGCGGCGAGCGGGGCGGGCTCCGTCGGCGTCTCCTGCCCCTTCTGCATGGTCATGATCGGCAACGCCAAAGACGAGATCGGCGTCGCGACGCAGCCCTTCGACGTCCTCGAGCTCGCGCGCCGGTCCATGGGGTGATGGGGCGCGCGTGACCCCCCGCGCGGTTCTCGCCCGGCTCCTCGAGGCACTTCGCCCCCTGCGCCCCGCGCGCTATCTCGGCTCACGGGGCGTCGGCCAGCGCTTCGAGGATCTCGCGGCGAAGCGCCTGAAGGCCGCCGGTTACGAGATCCGCGCGCGCAACTATCGCGGGCGCTCCGGCGAGATCGACTTCGTCGCCGAAGAAAACGGAGTGCTCTGCTTCATCGAGGTGAAGGGTAGGAGCGGCGTCGGCTTCGGGGCGCCGGCGGAGGCCGTCACGCTCGAGAAGCAGCGCCGCATCGCGCGCGCGGCGGAGGAGTACGTCCGACGCCAGCGGGTCGGTCGGGGGCCGCGCCGCTTCGACGTCGTCGCGATTCTCGAATCGGACGGCAGGACGGACGTCGCGATCCTCCGCGGCGCGTTCGACGTTCCCGGCGAGAGCTTCCGGCGCCGCTGAATCGCGCTTCGCATGTTAAGATTGCGTGTAGTTTCAGGAGCTCTGGTGACGAGCGACGCCGATCTTCGCTACACTTTCGACTGCCCCAGCTGCGCGGCGAGCTTCTCGATCACCCTCGCGAAGATCCCTCCGGCCCAGGCTCGATTCAGTTGCCCGCGGTGCGGCAAAGGGATGGATTTCCCGTCGCGCGACGAGGCGCGGGCGTACATGCTGCTGCAGTCGGGCGAGGGCGCTCCGGACCCCGTGCCCGAGCCTGAGGCCGAGAGAGCCGAGCCGGCTGCGCCTCCGATCGCACCGCCGCCTCCACCCGAGTCCGCGGCGCTTCCGCCCCGATCCGCGCCGGCCTTGGTCGCCGTCGCCGCGAAGGCCGATCTCCCGGCGGCGCCGGACGCCGAGAAGCGTTACGCCGTCGACAAGCCGGGGTTCGAGAACGACTCGTACGACCGCCGCTCGATTCGGACTCTCATCCGGACCGGCGCGTTGAACGAGGTCGACCCGGTCCGCCTCGGCGACGCCCCCCCCGTGCGCGCGGCCGACCTCGCGGAGCTCAAGTCCCTCTTCGAGCTCCGCAAGACCGCCAAGTTCGCCCCCCCGC
>JBKJWL010000229.1:0-3414 GCA_046716885.1 Thermoanaerobaculia bacterium
ACCGGCGTGATCCATCCGGCAATCGCCGCGACCTCGTCGTAGTCCACGTCGCCGACCAGGAGCCGGCCCTTCTCTTCGAGAGCCTTTCGGACGCGAGCCGAGCGCCTCAGATTCTCCGGCGTCTCCGCGAGCGAGGTGAGCCGATTGATCCCGACGTCGATGACGGCGGCGCCCTCGCGCACGAACTCCCGCGTGACGTATCCGGGTTTGCCGATCGCCGCGACGAGCACGTCCGCCTCGCGGCAGATCGCGGCCAGGTCACTCGTCTTTGAATGGCAGATCGTGACCGTCGCGTCGCGCGCCGTCAGAAGCGCCGCGATCGGCTTGCCGACGATGTCGCTCCTCCCGAGCACGACGGCCCGGCGTCCGGCAAGGGGGATCTCGTAGGCGTCCAGGAGCGCCACGATTCCCGCCGGAGTGCAGGGAACGAAGCGCGGTCGGCCCTGGTGGAGAAGGCCGACGTTCTCCGGGTGAAGGCCGTCGACGTCTTTGAGCGGATGAACGGAGTCGAGCACCCGGGCCGCGACGTGTCCCGGCGGCAACGGGAGCTGGACGAGGATGCCGTGCACCGACGGGTCCGCGTTCGCTCGAGACAGCTCGGCGAGCAGGCCTTCCGGGGAGATCGTGGCCGGCAGCCGGAGCGTCTCGGCGCGGATCCCGGCCTCGAGCGCCGCCTTCGTCTTGGAGCCGACGTACGAGAGAGAGGCCGGGTTCTTTCCGACGAGAAAAACACGCAGGGAGGGAGCGGCTCCCCGTTCGGCGGCCGTCGCAGCCGCTACCCCCACCCGCTCCCGGATCGCGCGGGCGACCGCTGCACCGTCGAGAACGACCCCGGCGGCGGGGGCTCGATTCATCCCGACGAGAGGCTGTCCGACGGCCTCATGGGGTTCGAGGGGCCGCGTATGGCTCGCGCGGACTGCCCAGGCCGGCTGCGACGGCGAGGCCGAGGACGCAAGCCAAAGTGGCGGGGACCACGGGGGCGCCCAGATTGAACTCGACCAGGCCGTCGAGCCCCAGAGCGGCGAGGGCCCCGACTCCGGCCAGGGCCATTGCGCTCTCTTCCCGGTGTTTCTGCTCCTTCCAGAGGCGCAGGAGCACGGCGAGGAGCGAGGCGCAGGCAACGACCGCGAGCAGCGCCCCGACGGCTCCTCCGGTGACGAGGATCTGGAGCAGGTCCGACTGTGCGGTGTCGACGAAGCCCGAAAGCTCGCGGGGTTGCACGCGCCGGAAAGCGTCGCGGAACGCCCCCAGACCGGTCCCGAGAATCGGGAACCGGTGCCAGGCATCCAGGCTCGCGCGCCAGACGGCGATGCGCCGGCTCATGTCTCCGCCGAATTCGAGGGCGGCGAGCGGCAGGGCGTTTACGCGGGCCGCCAGGAGCAGCGACGCCGTCACACCCGTAGCGACGGCGCCGGCGGGGCGTTTTCGCCGGCGCCGGCGCGAGGCCAGCGCGAGAAGAAACCCGATCGCGACCGTTCCGGCGACGACATTGCCGCCCGAACCTGTCAAGGCGATGCCGGCCATGAGCGTGGCGAACGCCAGACCGCGCGCGACCACGGGCGACAGTTGCTGCTCGAGGCGCTCGGCCCGGTCGACGGCGTCCCGCCCGCGGTCGGAGTTGGTCAGAATCGCTGCCCAGAAGGCCCCGAAGGCGAGGGGCAGAATCACGAGCAGGTAGTCGCCGAAGTCTTCCGCCGATCCGAAGGCCCCGCGAAATGGCCCGCCGCCTGCAAGGACCACCCCGGCCGCCACGACGTGAAGGCATGCGGCTGTCAGGAGGGTCCCGACGAAGACGCGCCGGCGCGGGCGGGTACGCAGGAGCTGGGCCGCGGCCAGGAGAAGGACCGCGTAACCGCCCAAACGCAGGACACTGCCGGCGGTCTCTTCCGGGGCCAGGGAGACTCGAGGAAGTGGGGCCGATTTGCCGTAAAGACTAAGGATTTCAGCAGTTTCGTGGTAAATTTCAAGGTTCACAGGAGCAACGAGTCCGAACGCCCGGTCTGGAAGCGGGGCAAGCTGAAGGGCTCCGAGCAGAGCGATCCCCAGGAGCGACCCGAGCGGTAGGGCGAGTGGACGAAGCGAGCGAAAAGACGAGCGAGACGAAAACGTGAAGGCGCCGATCGCGAACGCGAAGGCGGGCACGAGAAGGCGGCCCACGGGAGTCGGGAGCCCGTTGAGAAAAGCGGGCAGCCGCGCGCTTCCCAACCACGGAGCAACCAGGATGAACGCGAGAAGCATGAGAAACGCGAACCGATCCCTTCCGTCCGTGTCGGCGGGGAAGAGCGCCTCGCGGCCGAGAGAGGCCCAGCGTTGAGGAAGCTGCACCCGCTCATCCTACTCGCAGTCGGGGCCTTCGTGATCTCCGGGGTCGCCGCGGGCGCTGACCCCGGGGAGGACGACTTCAACGCGGCGCGCCTGAGGTCCGGGCAGGTCCTTTTCGACGACCAGAAGTACCTCGAGGCGATCGACCAGTTTCGCGTGGCCGCATTCGGCTATCTCGCCAGGCCGGCGTCGCTCTCGGAGAGCCTCGTCCGCCTCGCTCTCGCTCAGATGGCGGCCGCCAGACCGGCCGACGTCGACGACACGTTCCTTCGATTCCTCGAGGTCGAACGCCGCTTCCCGTCGTTTCCCCCACCCGGGCTCCAGCCGCAGCTGCAGGCCGAGTTTCGGGGTCTGCTCCTTTCCCGCGTGCCCCAGGGAACGCTGCTGGCGATTCCGTCGCTCGCGGGCCTGGTCGAGACGGAGGAACAGAAAATCGCGAAGCTTCCCCCGGCCGAGCGGAGGAAAGCACTCGAAGGTGCCGCCCGTCGCGAGCCCGGCGCCGCGCACTGGCCGCTCGCCCTCGCGCGGGAGGCGATGGACCGGTCAGACGCGAAGGGCGCCGATCGCTGGGCCTCGAAGGCGCTGGCCCTCGAGCCGTCCCACCCCGAGGCGCTGACTTTGCGCGTTCGGGCGCGTGTCCAGCGCGGCGAGCTTGCGGAGGCCCGGTCGGACCTGGCCGCTCTGCCCGCCTCAGAGCTCGAGCAGCGCCCCGAGCTCTACGCCGACCAGCTCGTGGCCCTCGTCGACGCGCGAGATTGGGCCGGAGCCGGGCAGGCTTCGTTGCGAGTCCCGGCGAACCTCGCGTCCCGCGGGGATGTCGTGCGTGCGCGGCAGAAGCTCGCGGTGGAGGCGGAGAGTCGCGGACAGGGCGCTGCTGCCGCGCGCCCCGCCCCCGGCGCGGGCAAACCGGCGCCCGCCGCATCTTCGACTGTCCCGGCGGCGAGCAGGCCGGCTGAGCAGATGGACCCCGCAGCCCGCAGTCGCGAGGCGATCCTGGAGGCCCGGCGCCTGGTCCAGGCCCGAAAGTCGGGCGACGCCCTTCGGGTTCTCACGGAAGCCCTCAGGGCCGATCCTGGAAACCGAGAGCTTCGG
>JBKJWL010000230.1:0-17241 GCA_046716885.1 Thermoanaerobaculia bacterium
CGACCGTGCCGAGGATCATGCCCGACGCGGTGCCGGCCGTCGGCGATTCGGCCTCCATCGGAGAGGCCGGAAGCTGGCGGGCCAGACCGAAGTCCAGGATCTTGACCAGGCCGTCGCGCGTCAGGAACACGTTCTCGGGCTTGAGGTCCCGGTGGACGATGCCGCGGTCGTGGGCCGCGGCCAGCCCGCGCGCGATCTGCTGCGCGTACTCGATCGACTTGCGGATCGGCAGCGCCGACGCCGCCAGGCGTTCCCGGAGCGTTTCGCCCTCGAGCAGCTCCATCACGGCATACGAGACGCTCCCTTCCCGTCCATAGTCGTGAATCGCGAGGATGTTGGGGTGGGAGAGCGCGGCCACCGCCCGGGCCTCGCGCTCGAAGCGGGCGAGCGCGTCCGCCTCCCCGGAGAGGTGTGCAGGGATGACCTTGACCGCGACCTCGCGCCCGAGCCGCGTGTCCCGCGCCCGGTAGACCTCCCCCATCCCGCCCGCCCCGAGAGGCGACAGGATCTCGTACGGACCGAGGCGCATGCCGGCGGAGAGAGTCATGGCCGCCGGTTCGGGTCCTCGAGCGTCATGAGCCACATCGCCGAACCGCCGTTGCTGCGGCAGTAGTAGAGGTACCGGCCGTCGGGCGACAGGGTCGGCTCCTCGAGAAAGAGCCCGCCTTCGGGAAAGCGCGTGACCGGTTCGAGCGGCCCGCCCTCCGCCTTCACCCGGTGGATATTGCCGTGACTCGGCTGGATGTAGATCCACTTCCCATCGGGCGAAAAAAACGGATGCCGCATTCGCTCGAATCCCGTCGTCCGCTGCTGCAGGGGACCGCCCTCTGCGGGCATCCGGAAGAGCTGCAACGTGCCGTCCTTCGTGGCCGTGATGGCGAGCCAATTGCCGTCGGGCGAGGCGACCGTGTCGAACTTGTCTCCGGGACCGTTGGTCAACTGCGTCTTTTTCCGCGTCGCGAGGTCGAGCGAGAACGTTTGCTGCACACCGTCCGCCATGTCGTGGTAGTAGATCGTGTTGCCGTCCGGAGACGTGTTGAGCGCCCAGGACCCCTGCGCCGACCGGATCATGAGCTCCTCAGCCTTACTGCCGTCCAGGGCCACGATCCAGTTCGAGCTGCGGATTCCCTGGAGCGAACGGCTGATGAGGAGGTGCCGCCCGTCGGGCATCCAGACGGGAGAAACCTGTGCGACGTCCTCTCCGGGGAGCTGGAGCCTTTCGCTCCGGCGGCTGTCGACGTCGACGATCCTGACCTCCATGTGCCCGAGGACGTCGCTCACGATCGCGACGCGCCGTCCGTCGGGCGACACGCTGGGATAACTGTCCGTGACGAGCCCCGTCGTGAGTGGCTCCTCGGGGCCGGCGGGCCCGCCGCCACCCGGCTCGAGGGGGATCCGCGTCAAGTTGCGCGCGGATTCCTGCTCCGGCGCGGCGATGCGCAGGCCGTCGCTCGTGACGGCGAGCTCCAGGAAGTCCGAGGTCATCAGGCTGACCGTGCTCGGGACGGCCGAGAAGGGATCCGCTCGCGGTTCGATGAACTGAATGCGGCTGCCTCCCTGCGGGTCGCGAACGATGAAATAGAGGCGTCCTGACGACCTCTCCCAGGCGTGACCAAAGCCCGGGAGGAACGAGCGCGGCTTTCCTCCCGCGGCCGGCATCAACAGCAGGCCCTCCTCCTGCGTTTCGAGGCTGATCCACTTCCCGTCCGGGGAGCACGCGATCCGGCTCAACTCGAAGGTCGACGCATCGCTCGGGAGGATCGCTCGCGGAGGGCCACCCCTGGACGGCACCTCCATGATCGCGCGGCGGTTCTCGGCGCCCGTGACGTAGAGAATGCCTTTGCCGTCCGGCCGCCACACCGGGAAGTTCGCGTCCGAGGCCAGGCGACGCGCCGCCCCGCCGAGCGCGGGAATCACCCAAAGGTCGCCGCCGTACGTCCGCACGTTGCGGCCGAAGGTGCCCCCGATCCGGATGAGGCCGGTCTTCGAGGAGCGAGTCGAGACGAAGGCCACCGCCCCGCCGTCCGGAGAGAAGGCCGGCTGCACGTCCTCGGCCGGGTCGTTCGTGATAGCGACGTCCTGGCCCCCCTCCCCGCGCCGGACGTAGATCTCGGAGTTGCCGCTGCGGTTGGAGGCGTAGGCGAGCAGGCTCCCGTCCGGAGACCAGCTCGGCCACTCGGCGCGCGCCGCGTCCCGCGTGATGCGCGCGAGCTTCGAGACCACAGGGCCGCTCGACACCGCCGCGCGCGGCACGAGGCGCCAGGTCGCGAATGCCGCGATTGCGGCTGCGGTGAGCGCCGCTGACACGAATAGCCACGGCCGTGCGCCGCGCGCCGGAATCGGGACGGCGGCCGGGGAATCGCCAGGCGCCTCCTCCAACTCGATCCGCGCGTCGGCGATGTCGTGGAGGCGCCGCCTGGGGTCGCGTTCGAGGCAGCGGCGCAGCAGCCGTCGCAGACCGGGCGGCGTGTTTTCGGGCAGGGCCGTCCAGTCGGGGTCCGTCTTGAGAACCGCCGCCAGCGTGTCCGAGACTGTCTCGCCGCCGAAGGTCTTGCTTCCGGTCAGCATCTCGTAGAGCACGACTCCGAAGGCCCAGATGTCGCTGCGCTTGTCGGCCGCCTTGCCGCGGGCCTGCTCGGGCGACATATAAGCGGCCGTCCCGATCACGACACCGGCCTGGGTCGAGGCGGCGGTCATCGTCGGCGACGAGGTGACGTCCGGCGAGGACCCCTCGCGGGCCAGCGCTTTGGCCAGTCCGAAGTCGAGGACCTTGACCTTTCCCTCCGGCGTGCGCTTCACGTTGGCCGGTTTCAGGTCGCGATGGATGATCCCCTTCTCATGCGCGGCCTCGAGCGCGTCCGCGATCTGGCGCGCCACCTCGAGCGCCTCCTCGACCGGCAGGGGGCCCTGCGCGATCCGCTCGGCGAGCGTCTCGCCCTCGACGAGCTCGAGAACGAGCGCCCGCGCGCCGCCCGACTCCTCGAGGCCGTGGATGTGAGCGATGTTCGGATGGTTGAGCGAGGCCAGGACTTGCGCCTCCCGTTGAAAGCGCGCCAGCCGCTCGGCGTCCTGCGCGAACGCCTCCGGGAGGATCTTGATCGCGACCTCACGCGAAAGCTTCGTGTCCCGCGCCCGGTACACTTCCCCCATCCCGCCCGCCCCGAGCGGAGCGAGGATCTCGTAGGGGCCCAGGCGGGTTCCGGAAGCGAGGGTCACGGTGCCGGAAAGACTACACCGACGCGCCGGAGCCGATCCTCCGCTGCACCGATCCGTTGGCGCCCGGCGAGGGGCGCCTTGCGCTCCCGAAACGAGCAGGCGCAGGCGTCATCGGCTAATCCGCGTGGAACGTCACCTTTCCGGTCTCGATGTCGTACAGGCCGCCGGCCAGGCCGACCGCGCCCGAGTCGAAGAGGTCGTCCAGGATCGCGCTGCGCTCGCGGATCTCCTTCATGCCGAGGCGCGCGTTCTGCTCCTCGACGCGCGCCACGAACGCCTTGTCCTTCGAGGAGGAGCCGGGCCCGGCCATGAGAATCGCCGGCCGGATTCGCGCCAGAAGCTGCGTCAGGTTTCCGAGCCGCACGTCGTCGATCGCGCCCTTGACGGCACCGCAGTGGGTGTGGCCGAGGACGACGAGGAGCTTCGCTCCGGTGACCTTCGCCGCGTACTCGAGCCCGCCGAGGACATCGGAGTCGATCACGTTGCCGGCGGTGCGGAGGCTGAACATGTCGCCGATCCCCTGGTCCAGGATCAGCTCCATCGGTGCCCGAGAGTCCATGCAGCTGACGACCGCCGCGAACGGGTGCTGGCCGGAGGCTGTCGCGAGGATCCTGGCCTTTACGTCACCGGCCCGCGGCTGCCCCGCGAGGAAGCGCCGGTTGCCCTCTTTGAGCCGCTCCAGCGCCTGCGCGGGCGTCATCGCCGTCTGCGACTCCTTCGTCTGAACCTGCGCCGGCGCGAGGCCGGCTGCACCGAGAGCCAGGACCGCCAAGATGATTGCCCCTCGAGCCATGCGTCCTCCCTGCCTTCAACCGCCCATGATTCGCTGCGTCAGCGCCGGTACCCGTCCGAGCAGGCGCGCGTACAGCGCGAGCTGGCCGCGATGGTACTCCTCGTGCGCGATGCCGTGGTTCATCCAGGCCAGGCGTGTGCCCATCTTTCCGTCGAAGCGCCGGATGAGCTGCAGCATGAGGAGCTCGCCCGCCTGCCGGATGCGCGCCGCGCCGTCGCGGTGCGACCGGCGCAGCAACTCCCGCAGCCCCCGCTTCGATCGCTCGAGCCCGATGCCCTTGCCGTGCTCTTTCAGAAGCGCCTCGTAGGACTTGCGCTGGAAGTCCCCGTCGGGCCGGGCGAGCTCCCCCGTCATCATCTGGCCCGACTCGACGATGTGACGGACCAGCTCGGCGGCGGTGCGGGACTCCTCCCGCGGCCGGAAGTCGAGGTTTTTCTCGGGAAGGTTCTGCAGCTCCTCGACGACTCCGCCTCGCGTGAAGCCCCAGGCCTCGAGTGTCTCCTCGAGGAGCGTCGTGTAGGTCACCGCGCACCCCCGTTCGTCTCTCCGGGAAGCATACAGAATCCGCAGTCCCGAAAGTCGCGGTCGAACGTCAAAGCGGCGTCGAGGCCAAGTCGTTCCATGACGTCGAAGCTGACGCAACCCGTCAGCGCCATTGAGGTACCAAGAAGAATATCGCTGACCGCGAGATCGGCACGCTGCTCTCGCACTTTCCGCCCGCGCCGGGCACGACGCCCTCGAAGTAGCCGGTCAGCGCGGCGACGCGCCGTAGACCATGCGGCGGGTTCCTTCGACTCCGGTTCTTTCCAGAAGCTCGGCCGCCTCTGCAGGCGAGAGCCGACGCCCGATCGGCGCCGGGGCGTTGGCGAGCTCCCAGCCCGCGATTGCCATCACGGCGGTGTCGAGCGCGAGCAGATGCGGGTCCACCTTGTCGAACGTGTCGGTGACGGTGTGGTGGTGCTCGTCGTAGCTTCCCGG
This sequence comes from Thermoanaerobaculia bacterium, assembly GCA_046716885.1. Lineage (GTDB taxonomy): Bacteria > Acidobacteriota > Thermoanaerobaculia > UBA5066 > Gp7-AA6 > DAHUXD01. Next base: position 4,988 of record JBKJWL010000230.1, read on the forward strand.
CTCGACCCACAGGGTCATCGCCGGGACGCCGGAGACCATGAATGGCGCGTGGTCGCGGTCGAACGACGCGTCGAGGCTCGTTCCCGCAGCGCCGAGCGAAGCGAGCGGCGCGAGCAGCTTCTTCACGGGCGCCTCGAGGTCCTCGCGCCCGTGGAGCTCCACGCCGCGCGGGGCTCCCGCGCCCGAGTCCATGACGAGCACCGCGCGGAGGCGATCGAGCTCCTTCTCGTGCGCCGCGACGTAGGCGCGCGAGCCGAGCGTGGCTTCCTCCTCGCCCGAGAAAAAGGCGAACCGGATCGTCCTTCGCGGCGGAACGCCGAGGGACCTCAGGATGCGCGCCGCTTCGAGCACCGCGGCCACACCCGAGCCGTCGTCGTCCGCACCCTCGGCGGGATCCCACGAGTCCAGGTGCGCGCCCAGGAGTACGACCTCGTCGGGATTCGTGCCGGACAGGTCGGCGAGGACGTTGCGCTCGCGGTACGGGCTCGTGTCGAAAGTGTTCCGTACGTCGAGCGCGAGCCGGACCGGCCCTTTCGCGAGGAGCCGCCGGAGCAGCAGTGCGTCCTCTTTCGCGACGGAGATCACCGGCAAGGGCCCCTTTGGGTAGAAGCCGAACGCGGACGTATAGACCATTCGGTTCGGCTTGTCCGAAGGGATCAGCATCGCGGCTGCGCCCGCTTCGGCGAGCTTGCGGGCCATGATGGAGCGCATCACGAACGACGGGTCGCGGCCGACCTTCTGCGGGTCGATCAGGACCGCCGCTCCCCGCAGCGTCTCGGCCGGCGCCGGCAGATCGAGCGACTTCGGGGCGCCGACGTCGAGAAGCGGCGCCGAGATCTCCCCGGCCGTCCCCGGCACCCAGGCGTAGGAGCCGACGACGAGCGCGCGGTCAATCGGCGCGACGATCCGTCCGGTCGCGGGCCCGCGCGTCCAGCGCGACTCCAGCGCGTACTCCTCGAAACGGGCGTTCGCGTAGCCGGCCTCCTTCAGTGTCCGGAAGATCAGCTGCGAGGCCGCCAGCGACTCCTTGCTCCCCGTGACGCGCCCGCCGACCGTATCCGTCAGCGTCTGAAGGAACGTAGAGGCGCCGCCGCCCGTCAGCGCCGCACCGGCGATTCGCGCGACGACGTCGTCCTCTCCCCGCGCGGGATCCGCGGCCGCGGCCGAAAGCGCCAAGGACAGGAGCAGTCGACGGGACAGGTTCATCGTTTCTTCTCCAGTTCCGAGGGCCAATTCGTCAAGAGCGTGATGGGCGCCGGCTCCTGCGGAAGGCCGCTCGTCATGAGGGAAACGCAAGCAGGCCGACCGATCGGGCGGCATCCCGCCCCCCCAGCGGCGAAAGGATCTCGTAGGGACCGAGCTTCGCTCCGGCGGAGAGGGTCATGCGCGCTCCGGCGCGATCAAGCGCACATCGGGAAAGTAGGTCCGGTAGCGCGTGGCGTCCCGCGTCAGCAACGCCATTCCCGCCACCGCGGCGTGGGCGCCTATGTAGAAATCGGGCAAGGTCGAGCCCTTGCGCCCGCCCCTCTTTCGGTATCTCACGAATGCCTTTCCCGCGAGAAACGCCGCCTCCCACGGCAAAGGGGCGCGTTCGACGACACCCGGCGCGATCAGCTCGTCGAGGTCCTCAATGCGGTCAAAACCGATCGACACCTCGGCAAAGATGATCGGGTTAACCACCAAAGTGGCCTCCTCGGCACAACGGCCCAGCGCATCGGACGACCAGCCGAACCAGCGCGGATCCTCCGTGACGACGTCGAGGAGGACGTTGCTATCGACCAGGACTTCGGCCACCGATCACCCGCGCGTCAGCGCCAGGATCTGGTCGGTGCTCAGGCGGGACGTCGCCCGGCCTCGTAGCCGCCGGACCACGCTCTGGCCACGAGAACGGGAGCCGCGGGCCTTCCGGATCCGCACAGCGTCTCCGGCGACTTCGAAGGTCACCTCCGTCTCGGCGAGCAGGCCCAACCTCTCTCGGATCTCGATCGGGATCGTGACCTGTCCCTTGGACGTGATGCGCATGAAGCCTCCCGGTAAGAGTACTACGAGTCTTACTCGTACCCGAGCTCCCGGCCCTGGGTCAACGCCTCCAACCGTCTCGCGATCACGGCTCGGGCCGCGCCGTCTTTGGCAAGTACGTCACACCAGGAAGTCCCCGGAGATCACTGTCCCCCGTCACCAACTCGGCGCCTTCGGCTTTCGCCGTCGCATAGACGATCGCGTCCGCCATGGCGAGGCGGAGTTCCAGGCTCGCGTCCGCCGCCGCGAGCGCCAATGACTCCGAGAGGGGGACGAGGCGAGTCTTCTGAATCTGGGCCACCGCCAGGAGAGCCTCCTCCTCCGTCCGCTCGCGCTTGACGAGCTTGTAGACTTCGTAAAGAACGATGGTCGGCGTGACGAGCTCCGACGGCCTGTTCAGATAGCGACCATACCGCCTCGCGTTCGAACCGCCCGTGAAGAACTCGATCCAGCCCGACGAGTCGACGACGATCACGAACGGTCCTTCTTCTCACGCAAGGCCGACGTCTTCATGCCCTTGAGGTATCCCCTCATCCGGTTTACCGGCTGGTCCGGGACCATCGTGATGACCCCCCCCTTGGAGATGATCTGAACGATCTGACCGGACTGGAGACCCACCTCCCGCCGGATCACCTTCGGGATGACGATCTGAAACTTGGGCGAAACAACCGCCTGCGCCATGTGGACCTCCCGGAGGAGTTTATCCTACGAATCTCTGATCGATCGAAGAATCGTAGTCAAGACGTCGATGTCCGAGTCCTGCGCGTCTTCCTCCGACCGGGTCCGCCGCGCGCCCGCCGTCCCGGCTCCGGAGAGCTGCGAGATCGTCTTCGCCTCCCGCTCGAACCGGTGCCGCACTTCTGGGGAGGCCGTAAAAATGCGACGCCAGCACGTTCACGGCAACTGTCCGCTCCAGCCTGGTGTCCCGCGCCTTGTACACCTCCCCCATCCCTCCCGCGCCGAGCGGCGACAGGATCTCGTACGGGCCGAGCCGGGAGCCCGAGACGAGCGCCATCTATCTCTTCAACTCCGCCGTCCAGTTGAGAACGACGGTCAGAGGCGAAGAGGTCAACTCGCCGACATCCGTATTCACCAGGAAGCGCTGACCGTCGGCGGAGACGTCGTAGCTGAACAAATCCGTGGAGGACACGGGTACCCGCCGGCGAGTCTGGAACAGCGGCGTCGCGGCGCCGGCTTCGAACGTCTGGCCGGCCTTGACCTCCACCGCCATCAGTTTCCCGTCCGGCGCGAGGTAGAACAGCTCCTTCGCGTCGCGCCGCCATCTCGGCTCGGAGCCCCCGGCGCTCGAGACCTTCCAGTTGCCGCCCGGCCCCGGGAACGGAGCGACGAAGGTCTCCCACTTCCCCGACTCGTTCGACGCGTACGCGACCCATCGCCCGTCGGGCGAGAACTGTCCATGACTGACCCCGAACGCCGTCTTGAGAAAAGGAATCGGCTTTCGGTCCCCACCTGCAGGGAGCACCCAGAGTTCGAAGTTGCTCTCCGCGTCGATGACACGATAGAGGACGAACCGTCCGTCCGGGGACCAGTCGGTCGTGTACTTGGTTCTCTCCGACTGGAGAATCGCCTCCTCGCCGCCCTCGCCGCTGGAGCTTCTCTGAAAGAGATCTGCGTGTTTCAGGCGCAGAGACATGAAAGCGATTCGGTCGCCGTCAGGCGCCCAAACCGGCGTCGCGTCGATCGCAGGATCGGACGTGACTCGCGTCCCAACGCCGCCGGAGGACTGGAAGATCCAGACGTCCATGTTTCCCGTCTGATGGTCGGTGATGTCCAGTGCAACTCTCTTCCCGTCGGGGGAAAGGCGCGGATTGGCCTGGTCGCCCGGGGAGCCCAGGGAACCGGTTTCCCGTCCGCTGCGATCCAGCCAGACCAGCCGCGAAAGAACCGAGCCGGATTCCGCCTGATAGACGAGCAACCCGTTCGTCGACACGGAGAAAAGCGAGTGGGACGTTTGCGGAAAGTACTGGATCTGTTCGGCCATGGGGAGAGGGTCGCCGGTCAATCGAAGCCCCTTCTCGTCAAAGGGCTGCGCCAGCAGATTCCGTTCGCGCAGGAAGAGCAGGTACCCGGGTGGGGCGTACGCCACGGTCGATTTGGCGGACAGAAGAAAAGTCTCCTCCTTCGAATCGAGCGACCCGGCGTAGATCCCCAACTTCCCCCGCTCTCCCCCGGACCCGAAGCTCGTGACCAGGTAGAGGAACCGACGCCCGTCCGGCAGGAAGAACGGCCATCGGTGGCTGGTCTCGCCTCGTACCGTGTCGATTCGAGTCGCGACTGTCCGGAGCCCGCCGGAAGCGGAAACACGGTAGAGCGGACCATCGACGGTGGGCGCGAAGAGGATCACGCCCTCACGGCTCCAGGTCCCCCCGCGGCTCAACGGGGCCTCGCAAAGCGTTTGCGGGGGGCCTCCCGTGGTGTCGATCTTCTTGAGCTTCCCGTCCGCGAAGAAGCCGATGAAGCGGCTGTCTGGCGACCAGAAGGGGAAAGAGGGATTCTCGGTGCCCGGAAGCGACTGCGCGGAAAGCGAATCCAGAGGGCGGATCCAGAGGAGATTCTTGCCGGACGAATCTCTGGCGACGACGGCGATCCTGCGGCCGTCCGGCGAGATGGCGACGCCCCGCAGGGCGTTTTTCTCCGGCAGGACGATGGAAGAGCGCATCGGACGCGAGAGGGCCGCGGCCCGATCGGCGGAGCGCATCGCCGCCATGGCTGCGGCCAGGGTTGCGAGAAACGCCACAGCCGTCAGACCCCAGGCGAGCCGCTCGCGGGTTCGGCTCCGCACGACGACGGGTGCCGCCATGCCCGCCGGGGGCCCTTCGCCGATCCAGCGCAGCTCCCGCTTCAGGTCGCTCGCCGATTGCCACCGATCCTCCGGGTCCTTGGCGAGACAGGTCTTGACGACGCGATCCAGCGCGGGCGGCGACATCGGCTGGACGGAGGAGATCGCGGGCGGCTCGCTCGACATGATCGCCGTGATCAGCGACGCCTGGGTCGATGCCGAGAAGGCCTTCTTGCCCGTCGCCATCTCGTAGAGCACGCATCCGAACGCGAAGATGTCCGTCCGCGCGTCCGCCTCTCTGCCCTCGAGCTGCTCGGGCGCCATGTACTGGAACGTTCCGAGGATCGTCCCTTCCTGCGTCAGGCCCTGCTGCGTCGGAAGAGAGGTCAGGCTGCTTTGCTTCGTCGCCGGCGCCATCGCTTTCGCCAGACCAAAGTCCAGCAGCTTCACGCCCGACTTCGTCAGCATCACGTTGCCGGGCTTCAAGTCCCGGTGCACGATTCCCTGCCGGTGCGCTTTGTCCAAGGCGTCAGCAATCTCGACGCCATAGCGGAGCGTTTGCTCGAGCGGCAGCGCCCCCTTGGCGAGCCGATCCGACAGCGTCTCGCCCTCCAGGTACTCCATGACCAGATACTCGGTCTTCCCCTCCCGGCCGACGTCGTAGAGGGCGCAGATGTGCGCATGGGAGAGCTGCGAGATCGTCTTGGCTTCTCTCTCGAACCGCTGCCGCACTTCCGGCGACGCGGAAAGGTGCTGCGGCAACACCTTGATCGCCACCATGCGCTCCAACCGCGTGTCCCGCGCTTTGTAGACCTCCCCCATCCCGCCGGCACCGAGCGGCGCGACGATTTCATAGGGCCCGAGCCGAGCGCCGGAGACCAGGGACATCTATTTCTTTCCCGCCGGAACTCGGCGGTTCAGCTCTTCGAACCAATTCAGCACGATGTTCAACTGTGTTGTCGGGGCATGCTTCTGATTCTCCTCGATCATTACGAAGTGTTGCCCGTCGGGCGCTACGTCGTAGGAGACGCCGGGGACATTCAGGTAAGGTCCCTCAAACATCACCTTCGGCGCTTCGGCGCGAAATTCCGGCTGGGTCTGGACGGCGACCGACATCCACTTCAGTCCATCACGGTAAAACAACTTGCGACCGTCAGGCGACCAGACCACCTCTTCGCCGCCAGCGGTGGAGATCTGCCGCTTCCCGCCAGCGTCAGGAAATGACCGCACGTAGATTTCGTACTGGCCGGATTCGTCCGAGGTGTAGGCGACCCATTTGCCGTCGCGCGAGAAAGCGGGCCCCCACTCATTAAACTTCGTCTTGAGCCAGGAATATGGCTGGCGGTCGCCTTCCAGCGGGAGCATTGACAGGTCAACCGCTGTGTCAGGGTCATTGTGCTGAAAGGCGAGAAGTTTGCCGTCGGGCGAAAAGGATTCCGGCGTCCAACGGTACTTGCTCGTGGTGAGCACTTCCTCGGCACCACTGCCGTCCGCAAGCTGCCAAACCATCTGAAATTGGTTTGGACCGGTGCTTCGCTGATAAATGATCCGGCGCCCGTCTGGCGTCCACACCGGTCGGTAATTCGACCCTTCCACTGTCAGCCGGGTGAATGTCCCACGTGTCAGCTCATAGACCCACACGTCGCTAGTCGCCCCCACGACCGTTACCGCCAGCCGCTGACCGTCTGGGGAGACGCGAATCGGACCATAGGCCTGCGCCGGCGCCGCGAGCGGTTTGCTTATTCCCTGCTGGTCTACCAAGGTGAGTTTGCCTATCCACGCCGGCCCCCCGCTCACATAAACGAGCGTGCCTTCCGCCGAAAGCGCGACTTGCGCCGCGCCCCACTCTTCGATTCTGATCCCTTCAACGAGCGTGACCGCCGGGCCAGTCACCTCGAGGCGTGACAGATCGAACGGCGCGGCCAGGATTGCCCCCGCGCGTGCAAAGACGATGTGACCGCTCGCCGCGTACCGGGGGTTGGTGCCGCCTTCGAGTAGTACGCGCCGCTCGCCGGTTGCGAGCGAGAGCACTGCGATGTGCCCGTAGTCGGGGTTATGGAACCCCTTGATCGAGAATAAAACCGCCTTGCCGCCCGGCAAAAACTCCGGATAGAAAGCTCTGTCTTCCGTCCTCGACAAGACCTCCGGCCTACCGCCCGAGGCGAAGACCCGCGACAGGTTATTGCCCTCTGAATCGGCAAATACAATTGTGTCATCCGGCCCCCAAGTCGCGCCGTGCGGCGTTCTGGCCTCGCAGAGCACCACTGGCTCGCCGCCTTGCAGCGAAACTTTCTTCAGCTTGTTCTCTGAAAAGAATCCCAGCGACCTGCCATCAGGCGAAAAGAATGGATTGTAGGCGCCTTCGGTGCCGGGAATCGGCTTTGCGTCGAACTGATCGAGTGCGCGCAAGGAGAGTTGCGACTTGCCGTTGTGCTCAGCCGCAAAGGCAAGCAGCGATCCGTCTGGCGAAAGGGCAACCGAAGTACGACCGATACCCATAGGGCCGAACTTCGCTAGTGCCAACGGCTCAGTATCCGGGAGCTTTATCGTCACCCGCTTGACGGGCTGAGGTGTTGGCAGAGGCGGTGCTGAAAGCCCGGCGAGCACCCAGAACACGATGGCCGCTGCCATAGCAGCGAGCGCGAAACCAGCCGAGGCCCAAATCACTCGCTCGCGTGTTTTGTGCTGAGCCGTGACCGGCGCGAGCAAGCCGGTTTGCGAACCTGCTTCCGCGATCCACTTGAGCTGGAGCCTCACGTCGTGCGTCGTCTGAAACCGGTCCTCCGGGTCCTTGGAGAGGCAGGTTCTGACGACGCGGTCGAGTGCGGGCGGCGTCATGGGGTGGACCGCGGAGATCGGCTGCGGCTCGGTGTGCAGGATTGCGCCGATCAAGGACGCCTGGCTAGCGCCAGAGAAAGCTTTCTTCCCCGTCGCCATCTCATACAGCACCGACCCGAACGCGAAGATGTCGCTCCTCGCATCCGCCTCCTTGCCCTCCAGCTGCTCGGGCGCCATGTACTGGAACGTCCCGAGGATCGTGCCCGCCTCCGTCAGGCTCGGCCCCCCGGCTACCGTCGCCATCGCCGTCAGCCCCGACTGCGGTGTGCCAGGCGCCATCGCCTTGGCTAGGCCGAAATCCAGAAGCTTCACGCCCGAATTCGTCAACATCACGTTGCCGGGCTTTAAGTCCCGGTGCACGATCCCTTGCCGGTGCGCCTTGTCCAGCGCATCGGCGATCTCGATGCCGAACTTGAGCGTCTGCTCCAGAGGAAGCGGCCCTTTGGCGAGGCGATCCAGGAGCGTATCGCCCTCCAGGTACTCCATCACCAGGTACTCGGTCTCGCCCTCCCGCCCCACGTCGTAGAGCGCGCAGATGTGCGGATGCGAGAGCTGCGAGATCGTCTTCGCCTCCCGCTCGAACCGCTGCCGCACTTCTGGCGACGCCGACATGTGCGACGGCAGCACCTTCACCGCCACCGTCCGCTCCAGCCGCGTGTCCCGCGCCTTGTACACCTCCCCCATCCCGCCTGCGCCCAAAGGCGCGAGGATCTCGTAGGGGCCGAGGCGCGAACCCGAAAGCAGGGTCAAGGCGCGAAGAGCCTACAACGAACGCGCAGGCTCAGCGTTGCTCGTCGAGAGGGCCGGCCGCTTCGGACAGAAGGGCGAGATCCGACAGATCCGTTGCACGCCCGGCAGCGCGCTTGTTCGCGATGAAGTCCTCGCGGGCGAGGACAGGAATCCCGATGCCCTCGATCTCGACCAGGATCCGGCGCGGCCAGGCGGCCTCGAACGCCACGCCCGAGATCGAAGACAGGATGTCGATGCGGGATGGCGGCTGACCTATCTGGAAAACGGTGCCGGCGCGAGTAAGATCCTCGCGCCTCAGATCCAACAAGGGGGCGCCGAACCGCGTCAGCGCCGCCAGGACACGGTCTGATTTTTCGGAGTCCCCCGCACCCAGATGTCGATGTCGCCGGTGGCGCGAGGAACACCGTGTGCCGCGAGGGCGTGAGCGCCGACGACGAGAAACTCAACTCCCGCCGCGGACAGTTCGGACAACATCTCGACGAAGTCGCGGTTCATGAGGGATTCCCTCCTTGAACATCCAGGCCTGCAGCGTGAGCTGCCAGACCATGCCGACGCGCTCAGATGGGCTGAGCATCGAGACGTCCGTCTCCTTCCCCTGCTCTTCCAGGGTCGTCCGGCGGGACGTGTAGCGGGAGCGATCGGGCACGGTCTATTCTACCTTTCCGGCTCTGGAGCCTCGGCTTCGCGCCACCGCGTCAAGCGTCATTTCTTCGCCATCCCCGCCGTCCAATTGGTCAGGAGCGCGACGCGCGGCGCAGCGGTCGCCCGTGACAAGGCGGCGAGGAGGAATCGCTTACCGTCGCGCGACGCCGCGATGCCGGCCCGTCACGGCCTGAGCGCGCCGAGCCCCGGCCGGACACCTACCCGGCGGAGGCGGTCTCGCACCGGGGTCCGTAGCAGCTTACGAGGAGCTCGGGGCTGTGAATGGGACGCAGCCCCCGGCTCTCCCGCGCGCCACCACGGATGACGAGGACTTCGCGGATTCGGCTCGTCACCACACGGTTGCCGAACTCCAGGTGCAGCCCGCAGGCGGCGACGATGTCATTCTTGATCGCGCTTCCGCCCCAGTTGCACCCGGCGACCGACTCCGTCACCGGAGACAGCTTCTGCCGGTCGAACCAGCCGCCGCGTATGCAATAGGTCGCGTCCTCGAGGACCTGAATCGAGTACACGGAATGCTCCGTCGTCACGAGCACGCAGTCGCCGCGCTCCAGCTCCGCCTTGCGGACCGTGCGCGACAGCCGGAGCTGCTCGAGCATGGCGTTCATCGTCCGGAACCGGGCAGTCATGGCGCGGCCTCTATTTTCCATCATCCCGGGCTCCCGGGGCGAGGGCTCCGTAGTCGTATCCGTCTGTGCGAAACGAATCCTGGCCTTGAGATCCCGCACCGACCGGCGTCCCCGGACGCGGATCGACTCGCCAGCAGCTCCTCCGCTCGATCGGCCGTATCGGTGTGGCCGCTGTCGAACGCCCCGGCCCCCGGCGGTGCCTTCGCGGGTCGCTTGCCCAGATGGCTGCGGAGCGCCTGGCGGATGACTTCGGCCATCGGCACCTTTCGGCGCATGGCCTCGAGCTTCACGAGGACCTCGATGTCAGAAGTCCAGATAGATCGTTGTCCGCTTCCTAGCGCTCACGAATATGCCGCACTTGTCCTAAGGTCCTGCAGAATAGAAGCTTACTGATTATTCTTTGGGCCTACCGGCCCATCCCGGTGCTCCAGTTCAGGACGACGGTCGTCGGAGTCATGGACTCGCGGCCGAGCGGCGCGACGAAGAGGAAGCGCTGGCCGTCGGGAGAAGCCAGATACTTGTTGCGCGGGCTGCCCGGCTGGATACGGATGGAATAGAGGCTCTGCGGGATGCCGGCCTGGAACTCGCCGGTGCTCCGGATGTCCACCGCCATGAGCCTCTGGTCGGGGGAACGGTAGAAGAGCTCTTTGCCGTCCGCCCGCCAGCTCGGATCAGTGCCTCCCGCGTTGGAGACCTGCCACTTTCCCGCGCCGTCGGGAAAGGTCTGGACGTAGATTTCTCCGCGGCCGGACTCCGTCGACACATACGCCACGAAGCGTCCGTCGGGCGAAAACACGGGTTGGGTTTCGACGAAGGGACTGACGACGAGCGGAATCGGCTTGCGGTCGCCGAAGGTCGGCAGCACCCAGAGGTCCCAGGCCGACTTCGGGTTCTGGGTCGCGTAGGCGATGTATCGCCCGTCTCGAGTCCAGCTGGAAGCGTACTTCGGCTCGTCGGAGTGGAGAAGCACCTTCTCCCCGCCCTGGCCCCGCGTGGACTTCTCGTAGAGATCGAGGGGGCCGTCACGGTCGGACGTGAAGACGATCACGCTGCCGTCTGCGGACCAGAGGGGTCTGAAGTTGTTGCCTGCCCCGAGGCTGAAGCGGGAGTTGACGCCGCGCGCGAGGTCGCGGATCCAGATGTCGCCCTTGCTGGTTCGGGAGTCGGTCATGTTGAACGCCAGCCGGTCGCCCGCGGGAGAAAGGATCGGGTTGGCGTAGTCACCCGGGTCCCCCAGGGATTCGAGCTCCCGCCCCGCGCGGTCCCTCCAGAGCAAGCGGCTGCTCGAATCTCCCGTGCGGTAGACGAGCACGCCGTCACGCGACACCGAAAAGCGCGCCAGCCCGACGTTGTCCGTCCCGATCTTCTCGGCCAGGGGAATCGGCTCGCCCGTCGTCTTGAGAGCCTTCGCGTCGAAGGGCTGGGCGACGAGCGTCTTGTCTCGAACGAAGAGGAGGTAGCCCGGAGGCGCGTAGGTTACGAGCGTCTGCGCCGGGGCGAGCATCTTCCTCTCGTCCGAGTCGATGGAGCCGATCCAGTAGGCGCTGTCTTCCGGTTTCTCGCCGGTCACGAGGTACAGAAAGTGTTTGCCGTCGGGAAGAAACTCCGGCCATCCCACGGAGGTCTCCTTGCGCGCGGCGTCGAGCTTGACGGCCACGATCTTCGTCCCCCCCGAGGCCGCGACCCGATGGATGGGATCCGTGCCCGTCCCGTCGAACAGGATCACGCCCTCCGGGCTCCAGCTGCCGTCCGAAGCTCCGGGCGCGTCGCAGATCTTGGTGGGAGGCCCTCCCGTCACGTCGATCTTCTTCATGACGCCGTCGGCCACGAACCCGACGTATCGGCTGTCCGGCGACCAGAAGGGGCGAACGCCTCCCTCCGTGCCCGGAAGGGGCTGCGCCACGAGAGCGTTCAAGGGACGCACCCAGATCTTGGCTTTCCCTTCCATGTCGGTCGCGTCGAACGCCAGGAGTTTTCCGTCGGGAGAGATGCGCGGAACGTCGATCGTCGTGACCTCGGAAGGCGTCGCGATCTCGAACCGCATGAGCGGCGGCGGCTTCGGCGCGCGGCGGATGAAGCCGTAGGCGAGACCGCCGGCGGCGACCAGGGCCGCGGCCGCGACGGCCCACGCGAGCTTCTCGCGGTTCTTGCGCCGCGCGACGACGGGCGCCGGCAGCCCGACCTGCGAGCCGCCCTCCGCGATCCACTGGAGCTGCAGCATCACGTCGTGCGCCGTGCTCCACCGGTGCTCCGGCTCCTTCGCGAGACAACCCTTGACGATCCGATCCAGAGCCGGCGGGATCATCGGCTGGATCGACGAGATCGGCGGCGGGTCGGTGTTCATGATCGAGCCGATCAGGCTCGCCTGGCTCTTGCCCGTAAAGGCCTTCTGGCCGGTCAGCATCTCGTAGAGAACGCACCCGAAGGAGAAGATGTCGCTGCGCGCGTCGGCCTCGCCGCCCTCGAGCTGCTCCGGGGCCATGTACTGGAACGTGCCCAGGATCGTTCCTTCCCGCGTCAGCGGCTTGTGCTCGGTCGCGCCGTCGACACTCACGTTG
>JBKJWL010000231.1:0-4369 GCA_046716885.1 Thermoanaerobaculia bacterium
CGCAGCGGCTTCGAGTCCTCAACAGCGTTCGTTCGCTTTACTTCGAGGCGGTCGTCTCCGCCCGCCGGGTGCACGTTCGGGAGCGGCTGACACAGCTGACCGACGAGGCGGTCAAAGTCTCGAGGCAGCTCTACAACACGGGAGCCGCGGATCGCCCCGACGTTCTCGAATCGGAAATCGAGGCTCGCGTAACGCGTCTCGCCCTCGACGCGGCCCGAGACGAGCAGTACCACACGTGGCTGAGCCTGGCGACCATGATCGGCCAGCCCGACATGAAGCTCCGCACGCTCGCGGGCGAAGTGGACCCGTCGCCCCCGGAGCTCGATCGCGAAGCGGCAGTCGCCGCACTCCTGCGTGAGAGCCCCCAGTTGCGCCGGGCGCGGGCGCAGGTGGACCGTGCGGAGGCCATCGTGAACCGAGCCGACCGCGAGGCTTTCCCGGATCTCTTCCTACGAGTCGGTGCCGATTACGATCGCGAACGGCTGGAAACGGCGCCGGGTGTGCCGGGCCAGCCCGTCGGCTGGGAGGGCTCGGTCTCCGCCGGGCTCTCGATCCCGCTCTTCAATCGCAACCAGGGAGACCGCGCAGCCGCCCGGGCCGCGCTGAGCCGGGCACGCTCCGAGGTCCAACGCGTCGAGCTGGCTCTGCGAAGCCGTCTCTCCGGCGTATTCGAGGCGTATCTGACGGCCCTGCGCATGGTGGACGAGTACGGCGGGGAGATTCTGCCGCGCGCCGAGCAGGCTTATCGGCTTTACCTCGCGAAATTCCAGCAGATGGGCGCTGCGTATCCGCAAGTCCTGATCGCGCAGCGGACCCTGTTTCAGACGAGCGAACGCTACCTCTCGGCTCTCGAGCAGGCCAACGTGGCCGCCGTTCAGATCCAGGGGATGCTGCTCGTGGACGGACTCGATGCGCCACCGATGCCGGGCGAGATGACGACCGGGATAAGCGCGAGCGAGATCCCGGGCGCCGTACGCTCGGGAGAGCTTCCGGTTTCCGTGGCGCCGCCGGGACAGGAGTGAATGTCATGAACCCAGGGAGGAACAGGATGAGAAGCGGAATTCGAGCTGCGCTGGTTCTTGCGGCGTTTCTGGGCCGGGCCGGCGTAAGTCTGGCTCAACACGAAGTGCATCAGATGGGAAGCGCGCCGACCGGGGAAGGCGCATGCCTCCCGCTTGCAAAGGAAGGCCTGCGGATCGTCGAGAACGCGAACCGCCGGCTCGAAGAGGCAAGGCAAACCAACAACCCGCAGCAGATGCGTGCCGCCATCAGCGATCTGCAGGCCGCCCTGTCGGAGATTCGGACCCAGCTTTCGCTGTGCGTCCGTCCCGCCCCTGGCGGGGACGAGGTGCCCGGGATGAAAGGAATGGACCACACGGGGATGAAGGGTATGGATCCTTCGGCGATGGAAGGGATGGACCACTCCAAGATGGGCCAGGAAAAGCCGCCGGCGCCTAAGTTCCAGAAGCCGCCATCCGCCGAGATGAACCACTCCAAAACGGGGCAATCCGAAAGGGATGACCCGAAGATGGACCACTCCAAGCTGGGCGAGAGCAAGCCGGCTGCGCCGAAGTTCAAGAAGCCGCCATCCGGCGAGATGGACCACTCCGAGATGGGGCAGGGCAAGCCGACCGCTCCGTCAGCGGCGCAGGCCAGAGACCGCGTGGATCCCGTCTGCGGCATGGAGGTGGGGACTCAGGCGACGGAGAAGGCGACCTACCAGGGGAAGACGTACTACTTCTGCTCCCGGGCCGACAGGGAGAAATTTCTTTCCGATCCCGCAAAGTACGTCCACCGTTGAAGGGCATGTGATGTCGACGCGGAAGCGGGTGCTTCTCCTTTTCTTCATCGCAATCTTGATCGGAGCGGCGCTCGCGTTCCGAAGCATGATCCGACGCGGATTCAGCGCCCGCGACGAGCCCTTCGCCGCAGAGGTCTTCCTCGCGCGACGGATGCGTAACTGGGCGGTCCCTGCGAACGCCCGGAAGATGAAGAATCCGTTCTCGGATTCCGCGGAGGCTGTTGCGAGTGGGCGAGCGCACTTCGCGGATCACTGCGCGTCTTGCCACGGCAACGACGGAAGGGGGAAGACCGAGATCGGCCAGAACCTCTATCCGAAGGCCCCCGACATGTGGGGGACGGATACGCAGTCCCTGTCGGACGGGGAGATCTTCTCCATCATCAAGAACGGCGTCCGGCTGACCGGCATGCCGGCCTACGGGCAAGACACTTCGGAAGACGACCCGGCGACCTGGCATCTCGTCTCGTTCATCCGCCATCTGCCATGGATCACGCCGAAGGAGCTCGAAGAGATGAGCCAGATGAATCCGGTCAGCCCCATGGAACTGAAAGAAAGAGAGGAGGAGGCCCGATTCCTCGAAGGAAAGGCGGAATCACCTGCGAGCCGGCCGCCCGCCGGACACAAACACTGAAGAAAGGAGCCCCTATGAAGCGTAAACCGATCATTCTGGCCTTCGCTGTTCTGCTCTCGCTGGCGCCCGCGCTCGCCTTCGCCCATGGGAAAGGCCATGTCAAGGGAACGATCTCGGCGGTCGGCCCCGATCACCTCATGGTCAAAGGCGAGGACGGCAAGGAAGTCCACATCCCGATCACGGGCAAGACCAAGTTCTCGAGGAACAAGGCGGCGGCCACCGCGGCCGACGCGAGAGTCGGCTCGAGGGTCGTGGTGCACCTCGGCGACGACGGGAACGCTGCGGAAGTCCGACTGCCCGAAGACAAGCCGAAGCAGTAGCCGAAAGGAATCGAAATGACAAAACGATTCGCATCAGTCTTGATCTGCCTGACCGCCTCGGCGGCCCTTGCTCACGATACCTGGCTCTTGCCGCCGTCAATGGCGGTCGCACCGGGAAGCGCCGTGACGCTCGACATGACGAGCGGGATGGCCTTCCCGGATACCGAGACGGCAGTGAAGCCGGACCGGCTCGCGGCCGCCCGCTGCCGTCTGGCCGGCAAGGTCGTGGACATTTCCGGGCCCACTCTTGCAAAGAAGTCGCTTCGGCTTCGCGTCCGGGCGGAAAGCCCCGGCGTTGCCACGATCTGGGCTGAATCAAAGCCGCGCACGCTCGATCTCGAACCGGCTGAGGTCAAGGAGTATCTCGAGGAGATCGGGGCCACGGAAACCGCCGGCAAGGATTGGGAGAACTTGCCCGAGCCGCGGAAGTGGCGGGAGACCTACACCAAGCACGCGAAGACTTTCCTGAGGGTGGGAAACCCTGAAAACGACGGCTCCTGGGCCGAGCCCACGGGAATGACGCTCGAGATTATTCCCGAGAAAAACCCGACAGTGCTCTTCGCTGGCGAGGATTTCTCTGTCCGCCTTCTGCGCGATGGCCGCCCGCTCGCCGGTCTTTCCGTCGGAATCGTGGCTGCCGGCCAGAAAACGGGGCGGATGCAAAAGACCGACGCGGAAGGAAGGGCGACATTCCACCTGGATCGCGCCGGATGGTTTCTGTTGAGAGCCGTGCAGATCGCTTCGCCGGCCCATCCGGGCGGCGAGTGGGTCAGCCAGTTCGCAACGCTCACCGTGAAGGCCGGTCCGCGTTGAACGGTCGGGAAGAAGCTTGAAACACGAAAACGATCAGCGGATGGTCGCGACCGGCAACGGGGAGGCGCACAAAGACCCGGTCTGCGGCATGTCGGTCAAGGCTGACTCTCCGCACCGGGTGACCTCGGGCGGCAGGACCTACTTGTTTTGCGGGGCCGGCTGCGCCGAGAAGTTCCGCAGTAGCCCCGCGAAGCAAGTGGAGCAGCCGAAAGCCGAAGGGTCCGGTCCGGGGACCGTCGTGAAGAGGCTGAAAGGATCCGCGTACACCTGTCCGATGCATCCCGAGGTCAGGACGGACGCTCCGGGCTCTTGCCCGAAGTGTGGGATGGCTCTCGAACGCGTTTTCGCGGCCCCCATGGTGAGCAGGACCGAATGGACCTGTCCGATGCACCCGCAGATCGTGCGCGATCAGCCGGGCGCCTGCCCGATCTGCGGGATGGCGCTCGAGCCCCGCACCGTGTCTCTGGAGGACGAGGAGAATCCGGAGCTCGTGGACATGACGCGGCGATTCTGGGTGAGCACCGCGCTGACCGTCCCGCTCTTTGCGATGGCGATGGCGCACTTGGTTCCCGGCCAGCCGCTCGGCCATCTCCTGCCGTCGAGGCTCTTGGGCTGGCTCGAGTTGCTCCTGGCCACGCCCGTCGTGCTCTGGGGCGGTTGGCCATTCTTCGTGCGGGCGTGGAACTCGATCGTCAATCGGGCGCTGAACATGTTCACGTTGATCGGCCTCGGCGTCGGGGTCGCCTACGCCTACAGCGTCGTCGCGGTCGCGGCGCCGCAGGTATTCCCGACGTCCTTCCGCGA
>JBKJWL010000232.1:0-2934 GCA_046716885.1 Thermoanaerobaculia bacterium
CGGTCAGCGTCCTCATCGCGAGCCCGGCGTCCTTCAGGACGATCTCCCGGATCATCCGCAGCTGCTCGGGCGCCGAGAGCCCGTCGGCGCTGCGCTCGGTGACGGCCGCCTCGAGCTGCTCATGCAGGCCCGAAACGCGGATCATGAAGAACTCGTCCAGGTTCGAGTGGAAGATCGCCAGGAACTTCACGCGCTCCAGCAGCGGCCACGCCGGGTCGAGCGCCTCTTCGAGGACCCGCCGGTTGAAAGCGAGCCACGAGATCTCGCGGTTGAAATAGAGGGCGTGATCCTCGAGACGGTCGTCCGGAGTGACGTTCCCACCGATGAAATGAACTTCGCTCATCGGACCTGAATCACCTCGAGAACTGAAAGAGAACGGAGGGTACCACCCCAGGTTGAACGAGGCGTGAAGGCGGGCCGGCGATGGGAGCCGAGGTCTGTCGAGGTTCACTCATCGACGTGAACGGCTCGGATGAATAGGCTTAAACGCCCATCTTGGGGCTCTCTCCCGTTTGCTATTGACTTACTTAGTCAAAGTATATATATAGACTAATCATGAACATACGAAACGGCCAACCCGCACTCAAGCAAAGCGGCGGGTTCCCCATCTCCTCGGAGCCTCGGCTGACGATTGGAGTCGTGTCCCGCGCCACGGGCCTGTCGGCCGACACGCTGCGGGTCTGGCAGAAACGGTACGGCTTTCCCGTTCCGCAGCGAAAGCCCTCGGGCCACCGGCTCTACAGCTCGGCGGACGTGCGCCGCCTGCGCCGGATCTCGGTTGCGCTCGCGCGCGGGCACAGGCCCGGGCAGGTGGTGCCGCTCGTGGAGGCGCGTCTGGAATCCCTCCTGACCGACGTCGCGGCCGCTCCCCGCGTCGAGCCGCCGGGCCTGGCGCCCTTGAGATCCTTGATGGGCCTGGTGCGCGCGCACGATGGGCCGGGCCTGGCCTCGGCGCTTCTGGCCGATGCGGCCGCGCTCGGTCCGATCGATTTCCTGCGCCTGCGGGCGGTGCCGATGATCAACGAAATCGGCGAAGCCTGGGCGCGGGGAGAGATCGGCGTGCACCACGAGCATTTTTTCTCGCAGCGGATGGAGGACGTTCTGCGGACCGTGAGGATGCCGTACGAGCGTTCAGCAGCGGGTCCGCGGGTGGCGCTGGCCACGCTCGCGGGAGAGACGCACGGGCTCGGCCTCCAGATGGCGGCGTTGATTGCCGCGGTGGCGGGGCTCCAGCCCCACGTCCTCGGCACCGACACGCCCGTCGCTGAGATCGTGGCCGCCCTCAAGGCGCGGCGCTGTGCGTCCATCGGTATCAGCATTTCGGCCTCGACCGCCGGCGCCGCGTCGCGGGATCAGCTCGAGACGTTGCGCCGCGCCGTCCCCTCCGCGGTGCTCATCCTGGTCGGCGGACAGGGCGCCCGCCGCAGCCACCCCCCAGGAGGCTGCATCATCGTCGACGACCTGAAGGGCCTGTACGACTGGATGCGGCGCCTGGGCAATACCCGCGCGAGCGTTTAGCGGTCAGCCGCGTTCGGCGAGAACCCGGCGGGCGAACTCCTCGGGGTGGTCGGCGAAAGCTTCCCGTCCGCGCGCGAGGAGCTCCCGGGTACCCTCCCCGATGGCCGTGCGGATGCTCTCCATCAGGCTCGGTGCGGCCGGGAGGGATCCCCGTTGCTGCCGCGATGCGAGCGCGGACCGCAGGACGATCAGGTCCGTGACCCGGCCGAGCTCCTCGGCCAGTGCGGAGAGGGCCTTCTCCCGGCGCTTGAGCTCGGAGCTACCGGTCGACGCGAGCAGCTCGACCTGGTAGCGGAGCTCCTTGACGCGCTTGCGCCACTCATGAAAATCGGCGTCGAGACCCGTCAACGTGGCGCTCTTGAGCGTGCGGCGCGTGCGCCGCCAGCCGCGGGTCAAGCCGCGCGCGAGATCCTCCATCGAGTACTCGCGGGGCAGCGTCACGCCGAGAACGCTCGGCAGGGGTTGAAGGATCCGGCTTCCGGCGCGGAGCACCTCCCCGGCCGGCGCGGAGTCGCCGCCGGTTTCCCCCTCGAGCGCGCGGAGGATCGGATCGCGAGCGGGATCGTCGGACGGTAAGTCCCGGAGCGTGTCGATGAGGATGTGCGCGTCTCGCAGCCCTCCCGTCGGGCCGAAGGCGCGCCGCAGCTCGCCCGCGATGCCGGCAGCCGCGGTCTTCCCGAGCGACGGCCGCAGGAGCGACACGACGGCCCGCGCGCGACGCACGGACTTGCGGAAGTCGTGGACAGATTCGATTGGGTCGCTGGAGGCTCGTCGGGCCGTCGCGCGCGCGTGGGCGAGAATGCCGGTAAAGCCCCCGAGGACTGCCTCCCTCAGGGGAACTCCCCGCCGCATAGAAAGCTTGTTCGCGCCCGTGCGGCGACGTTGGCGCCGCACCAGACGCGGCGCGGCGGGATTCGTGGACATCGACAGCGATCCTACCGCCGTTTCGCTTCTGCGCGCGCCCGAGCGGGCAGGAACGGGATCGCGTCTTCGAGCAGGATCGTGACGACCTGGCCCGAAAGAGTCCGGTTGCCGAGCCGCAGCGTCCCCTCGATCGTCGGGCGCGGCGGAACGTTCGGCAGAGCAAGGCCCTTGCGCCAGACCACGCCGACGACGTCGAACGGAACGTCGGTCTCTTCGACTCCGTGCGGATCCGCGAATGGCGCCTTCGTCAGGAGAAGCCCTCCGTCAACGGCGGGGTGCCCGACGGCATAGCCGCGCAGGCGCACCCGCCTGCCCTCGAGCGCGGTCAGGCGCTCCGAGAAGGAGACGCCCTGCGTGGAAACGGCCGCGAAGAACTGGGGCCAGTCGATGGCCGGGGCTCTGGGCCCCGGCGCGGGGGGGGGGGCGGGGGGGGGGGGGGGGGGGGGGGGGGGGGGGGGGGGGGGGGGGGGGGCGCCCGGGGGGCGGGGAGGG
>JBKJWL010000233.1:0-4274 GCA_046716885.1 Thermoanaerobaculia bacterium
ATGGCCGAACTCCAGGGCCGCGCCGGCCAGAGTTCGAAACTCCGGGCGCACGGAGCCAATTCGCCGCAGGACCTCGCTCCGGACGAGGCAGGCGTCGAGGGACACTCGCCACGAGGTCGCCTCGACCACTGGGTCGGGATCGCGATTCAGCATCCAGGTCGGCGCGACGTGGTCGATCGTCGCTGGCAGCCCGGCCATTCCGAGTCGAAGGCCCGCATGCCACAGATCGCCTGGCCGCGCCAGAGCCTCCTGAACGCGACGCGGATCCGGCGCACCGAGCTCGCTTCCCCAGAAGAGCCACGCACCGGGCGATGACCCGGGAAGCTCCCGGGTGACGCATTCGGCAACCGCGGCCGGGCTCGCGTCCGCGCGAAAAACCTGCCCGCCTGTCCAAGCGGGTGGCTCGCGATCTCCGATCCAGAGGAGTGCGACTTCCGTGCTCATCGGCAGCAGAAACCTCGGTAAACGGTCATGGGCTCGGAGACGATGCCTCTCCGGCGCTCGTCGTCTCAGGACTCCGGGCACGGCCCGCAACCGGCACCACGGCCGGTTTGTAAAGAATGAACGAGAGATTCTCATGCACCCAGACGGCGGTCAGCCAGGGTGGAGCCGCGGCGGGATCCTCCAGACTCGCGAGTCCACTGCGTTTCGAGATCTCGACCGAGCTGATGACGAGGTAGTCCACGGGGGTCCCGGCGAGCCACCGGCGCAGCTCCTCCACGGACTGCACCCGGGGGAACCCGACGTTACGCTGCTGGCAAACGGCTGCCAGATGCGGTTTTCGAGCCAGGATCCGCGCTTCTCGGATCCCCTGCCCACGCAGATAGCCGCAGGCATCCAGCACTTCGATCGGTTCGGTCCGGAGGAAGGCCCTGACGTCCGCTGCGGATGCTCGCAAAGACATCGCCCACAACAAGGCGAACGCTAGAGCGCCCGTCGCGCGCGTACGGAAGAATCCCCTCCCCCGCCTGGCGGCCCAGTCGCCGAGCCGGACGGCCGCGTATGCCGCCAGGCCCGCGTAAATCACGGCGGGAAACAGATAATACCTGGCCTCCCAGTGATTTAGGGCCATCAGCAGGAAGTAGACCGCCCATGCCAGAGCGACGATCGAGAGGAAACCAGAACGGCGGTTCCGCAAAGCGAAGACGACGCCAACGATCGCCGCAACGCCAACTAGCGGCCCCACGAGCCGCGTCGAAAGACTCTGGCGCAAACTCTTCCAGAGGTTGACCGGATAGAGCCGGATGATACTCAGCGGGTCGTACCGCAAGACTTCGCTCAAGGAGTCAAATCTCTCGCTCATGATCTCCGTGCCGTCACCCGTTTTGTCCGCGCCGAAACGATCCCCGTAGAACTCCGTCGCGATGTTGAGGTAGTTCAGGTTGAACAGAGCGGACCCGTTGTGCCGGCGGTTTGCGTAAAACCAGGGAAGCACAACCAGGAACGAGAGACCGAGAAAAAGGAAGGACAACCGGATGCGCCGCCATGGGCCGGGACCGAAGGACTTCAGCGCGCCGATCCCGACGAGAAAGACCGGGATCAGGAAAACGCCGTTGTACCGGGTCAGGTACGCCATGCCGGTCAAAACACCTGCGACACCGACTCGCCATGGGGGAGGCAGCTCGGTGCGAGAGAACGCAACCAGCGCCGCAGACACAGCATCAGGAAGAGCATGTCGGTCGACGCGGTCACCGCGAGCCGCGGAAAAATGCCGCTGACCAGCACGAGCAGCTGGCTGCCGACCCCGGTCCAGTAGCCAAACAGGCGCCGAAAGAGCGCAAAGGCCAGGATGCCAACGGTCGCGGCGCTGGCAACCGAGATCAGCCGACCTGCCCGGAAGGGCTCTCCCACCGCCCCCTCGACGAGAGCCAGAATCGCCGGGTACCCGGGCCCCTGGTATCCGTTCTGCGGAATCTCCCCCGCTCGAAGCCGGGCGGCGTCGGGAGCGTAGTCGCCATAGAAGTCCGTCTCGACGCTATACGTCCCGATCCGGCGACCGGCGGCCACCGCAAGGAAGATGCAAAACGATGCCAGGGCGAGGCTGACCGGGAGCCACGGCTTCCAGCGGGCTCCCCTGGGACGTTGTGAGCGAACGGCTGGATCGGCGGGGATCATGCCGACTTCGGTTCCACTGCGCCAGCGGGCGCCGCTGCGCGTTCCAGCACGTCGCCATAGAAACTCTCGAAGCGGTCGAGCTGATCCTCGAGTCGGAATTTCTCCAGCACGCGCCGGCGTCCCGCCAGACCCATCCGGCGCCGAAGGTCGGGGTCGCGGGCCACCACCTCGAGTTTCTCCGCGAGGGCCTCGGGGTTGCGCCGCGGGACGACGAATCCGGTGATCCTGTCCTCGACGTTCTCAGCCAGCCCCCCCGCGTCCGCGCACACGACGGGAACCTCCATCGCCTGAGCCTCCATGACCGCATTCGAGAACCCCTCGGAGACGGCGGCGTGGAGAAACACGTCCGCCCACAGCATCTCACGCTTGACGTCTTCCCTGGAGAGAGCGCCCAGCAGTTCCACGGCGCCTTCGAGGTCGAGTCGGTACCGCGCGAATGCGATGGCCCCCAGGTATTCGCCGTCCCCCAGGATTCGGTACTGGCACGCCACACCCCGATCGACGAGCCGGCGCACTGCAAGAAGCGCGTCCTCGTAGCCCTTTCTCCAATCGAGCCGGCCCACGCTCAGGATCCGCAGGGGACGCGAAGCGGCCTCGGGCTCCTCGAGCGGCAGCGGTTCCGGACGAAAGAAGTCGGGGTCGATGGCTGGCGGGATGAGGGCACGGAAGATCTCCGGCGGACACCCACGGCTTCGAGCCCGCCGCCAGAGATCCTCGCCTAGGAAGTGGAGGCCGTCCGCGCCCGCCCAAACGGAGTCGTAGTGGCCGGGCTCTTCCAATCCGACCAAGTTGATGTCGTAGCCGCGGAAGCTCGCCACGATCCGGCAGCCCAGCAGCTCTTTCAGATACATACGCTCGGGCGCGAGCGCGCCGAACTCGAAGTGTACGATCTCGGGACCGAGGCGGAGGAGCTCAGCGTCGAGGTAGAGTCGCCGGAGAACTCCCGCAAGGCCGAACTTCCGCCTCCCGCGGCCGAGATACTCTAGCGTCCGCTTCGGCGCCTCTAGGAGACACTGCAGCAGAACGACCGGGGCAAGAACCGCCGCTTTCCAGCGCGGCCGGTGGGGCCAGTCAACGTGGACCCGCTCCAGGGCGCCCGCATCCGCTTCGAGCTCGGGGAATCGCTTGAGGTCCTGCGGGTCGCTACGCCCGCACACCACGTGGACGTCCCAACCTCTGCGCAGGAGCCCTGCAAACTTGCTGACGATGAACGTCTCCGAGACCCTCGGAAAGGCCGGTACGACGAGGGCTATGCGGCCGGGCACCGTTGCGTCTCCTCGAAAAGTCGCACGAACTCCAGGACATGCCGTTTCCCGGTGAAGTCGCGAATCACACGCTCCCGTGCGGCACGGCCCATCCGCTGGCGTATGGCCGCGTCCTTCGCCAGGAGCAGCAGCGCGTCTCCCATCGCGACCGGATCCCAGAGCGGAGTGATGAATCCCTCCACGCCGTCGGTCACGCTCTCTCGGGCCCCGCCGCAGTCGGTCATCACGATCGGCAGACCGCACCCCATCGCCTCGATGCCCGCGTTGGAGAGTCCTTCCGTGAGGCTCGGAAGCATGAAGATGTCCGAGCGTCGCAGCTCATCCCGGACGGAAGTCGGTGGCAGGCGCCCGAGCAGACGGACGTGGTCTTGCAGACCGAGGTCCTCGATCGTATACCGCACCCGCTGCCGTTCGGGCCCGTCGCCGATGATGGAGAACGTCACGGGAACCCCGGCCGCCACCACCCGGGCGACGGCCTGGAGCCCGTGAGTCAATCCCTTCGTCCAATCCAGCCTCCCCACGGCCGCGATCCGGACGCGGTCCGAAGGCTCCCGCTGCTCGGCGGGACTGAAGAACTCCGGATCGACGCCCGGACGAATCACCCGCGACTTGCCACGGTCGAGCCCGAACTGGGCGGCCTCGCCCTCCATGGCGCTTGAGACACAGTGGATCAGAGAGGCCCGACCGAACGTGACGGGCAGGCCTTCACGAATGTGGCGGCGGGGGTGATGGGGCGCGACGTTGACCTGCGAGCCGCGGCAGCTTACGACGACGGGCTTGCCGAGCTCGAACAGGGGCAGATAGTCGATCGCCGCGGCGTTCCACGGAAAGTAAATGACGTCGCAGTCGACTCCGGCGTAGGGCAGAAGGCGGTTGAGCTTGCGCAGGCGGGCT
>JBKJWL010000234.1:0-25812 GCA_046716885.1 Thermoanaerobaculia bacterium
GTCCGACTCCTCCGTCTTCTCCATCCGCAGGCCGACGTTCTTCTCGAGCTCCTTCTCCAGGCGCTCGGAGAGGTGCCGGCTCGTGACGTACTTGCCCGACAGCCCCGACATCGGTGAATCGTTGATGCGGAACTCCATCGACAGCGTGGGCTCGTCGACGCGGATTCCGGAGAGAGGCGTCGGGTCAGCGAGGTCCAGGATCGTCTGCCCGATCTCGATGTCCGGGAAGCCCGAAAAGACGACGATGTCGCCGGCGGAGGCCTCGGCCACCTCGACCCGCACGATCCCCTCGAACATGTAGATCCTTCCGGCCCGACCCTTCTCGACGATCGAGCCGTCCGGCCGCACGGCCGCGAGCTCGATCGACCGCGACACGGTCCCCGAAAAGATCCGCCCGACGGCGAGCCGCCCGAGATAGTCCGAGTAGTCGATGTTGGCCACGATCATCTTGAAGGGCGCGTCGCCGACGGCGGGAGCCGGGATGTGCTCCAGGATGGCATCGAGCAGGGGGCGCAGGTCGCCCGACTTCGCCTCCGGGTCGCGGGAGACGTAGCCCAGGCGCCCCGATCCGTAGAGGACCTCGAACTCGAGGTGCTGTTCCTCGGTCGCGAGCGACAGGAAGAGGTCGCGGATCTCCTCCTCCACCTCGAGCGTGCGGGCGTCGGCGCGGTCGATCTTGTTGATGAGCACGATCGGCCGCTTGCCGCCTTCGAGAGCCTTCTTCAGGACGAACCGGGTCTGCGGGAGCGGGCCCTCCGACGCGTCGACGAGCAGCAGCACGCCTTCCACCATCGACAGGATGCGCTCGACCTCCGAGCCGAAGTCGCGGTGGCCCGGCGTGTCAACGATGTTGATGATGACGTCCTTGTAGTGGACCGCGGTATTCTTGGCGAGGATCGTAATTCCGCGCTCGCGCTCGAGCTCTCCCGAGTCCATGACGAGATCGGCGACGTGCTGGCCCACGCGAAACGTGCCGCACTGCTTTAGCAGCGCGTCGACCAGCGTCGTCTTGCCGTGGTCGACGTGGGCCACGATTGCGATGCCCCGGCGGTCGGACCGCGTGGCGATCGGCCGAGCGATGTCGTCGATGGCGTTCATGGCGAACCGCGAAGCCTATACCGAGTCGAGCCCGGTTGCCACCCGTCTGCTTGATAATGCCGTCCATGGATCCCCGGGCCGCGCTCCGACTTCACTTCGGCCATGGGTCTTTCCGCCCCGGCCAGGAGGAGATCGTGTGCGCGGCGCTCGCCGGCCGCGACCTGCTGGCCGTCATGCCGACCGGCTCGGGAAAGTCGATCGGCTACCAGCTTCCGGCCGTGCTCCTGGCGGGTCCGACCCTGGTGGTTTCGCCGCTCATCGCGCTGATGAAGGACCAGGTGGACGAGCTTTCCCGGAAGGGAATCCCGGCCGCGGCGCTCCACTCGCTCGCCACGCCGGCAAAGCGGCGCGCGGCCGAGGCTGCGATGAGGGAAGGCAAGCTGCGCCTCCTCTATGTCGCTCCCGAGCGCTTCGCGTCCGGGTCCTTCCGGCGGCTCCTGGAAGAGACGCCGATCGCGCGGTTCGCGGTCGACGAGGCGCACTGCGTCTCCGAGTGGGGCCACGATTTCCGGCCCGACTACCGGACGCTCGCCGACGCGGCCCGGTGCCTCCGCCGCTCCGACGGCGCTCCCGGCCGGCCCCCGATTCTGGCTTTCACGGCGACCGCGACACCGGAGGTCCGTCAGGACATCGTCGGGCTCCTCGGCCTCGACAATCCCGAGGTCTTCGTCGCCGGTTTCGACCGGCCGAATCTTTTTCCCGACGTTCGGAAAGTCTCGGGCGAGATTGAGAAGCGCGCTCTGCTGCCCGAGCTCGTCGGGGGACGTTGCGCCCTAGTCTACGCGGCGACACGGAAGAGCGCCGGCCGCGCCGCCGAGGCGCTGCAGCAGTCCGGTGTCGCCGCCGAGGCGTATCACGCCGGGTTGGAAGAGTCCGAGCGAACCCGCGTCCAGAACCGATTCGCGGACGGCTCGCTCCGCGTCGTATGCGCCACCAACGCCTTCGGGATGGGCATCGACCGGCCGGACGTGGAGGCCGTCGTGCATTTCGAGATCCCCGGCTCGCTCGAGGCGTATTACCAGGAGATCGGCCGCGGGGGGCGCGACGGACGCCGCGCAGACGTCACTCTCCTGTGGAATTACGTGGACGTCCGGACGCGAAAGTTTCTCATCGACCAGAACGACGATCCGGCGTCGCCGCCGGACGATCCGAGGCCGAGGCCAAGGCCTCAGCCGCCGGGCGATTCGGAGCGAGAACGAAAACGAGAGCTCGACCACCGAAAGTTAGCTCGCATGATCGCCTACGCCGACTCGTCCGGCTGCTACCGCGCAGCGATTCTCGGCTACTTCGGCGAGCGCGAGGCGCCGCCCGACTGCGGCTTCTGCGGGAACTGCCTCCGGCGCCAGGACCTCTCGGCCGAAGAGCTCATCCGGCTGCGCAAGATCCTGTCCGGTGTAGCGCGCGGCGGGGAGCGCTGGGGCAAGCGCAAGGTCGTCGCGATGCTGACGGGCGACCTCGAGGGGCTGCCCGAGTCGCTCGCCCGCCTCTCGACCACCGGGATTCTCGCTGGCGAAAGCGCCCTGGCCGTGGGCGCATGGATCGACGCGGCGCAGGGCGGAGGTCTCCTGTCCGCGACCGACGACGCCTATCGGACGCTCTCGCTGACGCGGGCCGGGCGCGACGTGATGGCCGGACGGACGGCACGGGTCGCGCTGACCCTGCCGGAACCGGCGCGGCCGCCGGCGAAGAGGAAGAAACCGTCGAAAC
Source organism: Thermoanaerobaculia bacterium (assembly GCA_046716885.1). Lineage (GTDB taxonomy): Bacteria > Acidobacteriota > Thermoanaerobaculia > UBA5066 > Gp7-AA6 > DAHUXD01. The sequence continues at coordinate 2,806 of JBKJWL010000234.1, forward strand.
CCTCCGCCTCGACCGCCCCCGCCGATCCCGCCTCGATCGAGGCGCTGCGGGCGTGGCGGCGCCGCGAGGCGGCGCGGCTCTCGGTGCCCGCCTACGTCGTACTGCACGATCGAACTCTGGCCGCGCTCGCGGTCGCCCGTCCGTCGACCCTCGGAGCACTCTCCGAGATTCCCGGCATCGGCCCGGCAAAGCTCGAAGCCTACGGGAAGGATCTGCTCGCCCTGTTCGGCGCGGAGAACGCGTAGTGGCCCCGCCCCTGCGCGTCGTCTATTCGAGCGGGCAGGGACGCGTCTGTCCCGGCTGCGGCTGGCCGCAGGCGGACTGCCGCTGCTCGAAGAACCTGGAGGCGGGCTCGGAGGCCGTGCCGGGGAGGATCACGGTGAAGATCCGCATCGAGAACCGGGCCTCCGACAAGCACGTCACGGTCGTCGACGGGTTGCCCGACAATCGCCCGTTTCTCGATGCCCTTTGTCGGGACCTGAAGAAAGCCTGCGGCACCGGCGGCGCCGCGGGAGAGGGTTCCATCGAGTTGCAGGGGGACCAGCGCGAGCGGCTGCGCGAGATCCTCGCGAAGAAAGGGATGCAGGTGAAGGGATGACGGCCACGCGCATCTATCTGGTCCGCCACGGCGCCACCGTGCTGTCGGCGGAGGACGCCTTCGCCGGCGAGACCGACGTCTTGCTCTCGGACATCGGGCGCGAGCAGCTCCGCAAACTCGCCCGACGGCTCTCCCGCGAGGCGATCGCCGCGTTCTACGCGAGCCCGCTCGGCCGCACGATGGAGACGGCGCGCATCCTCGCCGAGCCGCACGGCAAGCCGGTCGAGCCGAAGGAAGGCCTGCGCGAGATCTCGCACGGGCACTGGGAGGGCAAGACACGCGCCGCCGTGGAGAAGGAGTACCCGCAGGAGTACGCGCGCTGGGAGGCGGACCCCTACTCCTTCTCTCCGTCCGGCGGCGAGACGGGCCTCGCCGTGACGGCCCGCGCGATCCCGACGCTGCTGGAGATCGTCGCGGCGCATCCGTCCGAGCAGGTCCTAGTGGCGTCGCACAAGGCCACGATCCGCCTGATGATCGGGTCCCTCCTCGGCTTCGACCTGCGCCGCTACCGGGACCACCTCGACCAGAGCCCCGCCTCGCTCAACATCCTCGACTTCAAGGACGTCTCGCATGCGCGCCTTTCGCTCTTCAACGACATCTCGCACTACTCCCCCTCGCCTTCGGGAACACCCGCGGTCGCGACGGGCCGCCTCTCGCGCTGGTGGAGCGAGGGGTCAGGTCTTCATTCTTCGGAATTCGGCAAAAGCCGAAATTTGAAGACCTGACCCCCGAGTTTGCGTTTTCGGGCGTGCTGTGACAGTCTGGCGCTCCCGCGAACGCAGGCCCTACCGGCGGATCCTCCGTTCCTCACGAAAAACCAGCCGGATTCGTTGCACCGAGGAGGATTCTCCGTGCCTTTCTCTCAGTTTGGACTCCATGCGGATCTTCTGCGCGGCGTGCGCGAGATGGGATTCACCCGACCCACACCTATCCAGGCCGACGCGATCCCGCCGGCCATGGAAGGCCGCGACGTACTCGCCTGCGCCATGACGGGCAGCGGCAAGACCGCGGCGTTTCTACTTCCCATCTTTCACCAGCTCATCGGCAAGAAGCGCGGGGTCACGCGCGCCCTCGTCTTGACGCCGACGCGCGAGCTCGCGGCGCAGATCGAAGAGCACGCCAAGGAGCTCACGGTCCACACGCCCCTCTCGGCCGCGGCCGTCTTCGGCGGCGTGTCAATGGGTCCCCAGGAGCACGCCTTCCGCACGGGCGCCGACATCCTGATCGCAACGCCGGGACGGCTGCTCGACCACTTCCGCTTCCCCTACGCGAAGCTCCAGGGGCTCGAGATCCTCGTCCTGGACGAAGCGGACCGGATGCTCGACATGGGCTTCCTCCCGGACATCCGCCGGGTGCTGAAACACCTGCCCGCCCGCCGGCAGACGCTCTTCTTCTCCGCGACCATTCCGCCGCCGATCCAGCAGCTCACGCGCGAGATGCTGAAGAGCCCTTTCACCGTGAACATGGAGCGCAAGGCCGCACCGGCGGTGGGGATCACGCAGGCCGTCTATCCCGTGGCGCAGAACCTGAAGGCGCCGCTCTTAGTCGAGCTCCTGAAGCGGGGCGACATCAAGAACGTTCTCGTCTTCACTCGAACCAAGCACCGGGCCAACCGCCTCGCCGAGTCCCTCGCGAAGAAGGGCGTCTCCTGCGAGCGGATCCACGGCAACCGCACCCAGGCGCAGCGCACGCAGGCGCTCGCCGGTTTCAAGAACGGTAAGTTCCGCGTCCTCGTCGCCACCGACATCGCCGCCCGCGGCATTGACGTCGAGGCCCTTTCGCACGTCGTCAACTTCGACGTGCCGAACGTTCCCGACGACTACATCCACCGGGTCGGACGCACGGCGCGCGCCGAAATGACAGGCGACGCCTTCACCTTCGTCTCTCCGGAGGAGTCGACCGACCTCGCGGCCATCGAGCGCGAGATCGGAAAGCGCCTCCCGCGCATCACCGTACCGGGCTTCGACTATTCGAAGGCCCCGGCCGAGCGTTTCGAGGTCCCCATCGCCGAGCGCATCGCCGCGATCCGCCTCCGCAAGGCCGAGGAGCGCAAGCGGGCGAAGGAGAAAGCAGAGCGCCGGATCGCCCATGAGTCGGCGCAGCGTGCAGGCGGGCCGCAAAGGTCGGAACGGTCCGGGGGGGTCACGCGAGGTCCGGCCGGCGGGGCCCGTTCGCCGGGCGCCGCCTCGCCGGCTTCCGCTGGACAACCGCGCTGGGGGCGGCGGGGGTAAAACGCGGGCGGGGGCGGGCCCTGCCTCTACTTGCCTGCGGCGCCGTAGACCGGGAGAGACCGGGGCGAGAGGGGGTCAGACCCCATAGGCATCGCCGGGACCTTCTGCCCCGGCAGCACCGGCAGGGGCACGTTTCGCCCGCGCGCGTAGACTTCGTGCCGCCCGTTCTTCTTGTACCACTCCGCGAGGGATGCGGTCTGGAACATCTCCTCGATGATCTTGCGCCAGCCCACGCCCGTGTTGTACGCGCAGAACGAAATCTCACCCATCTGCGTCGCGTACGGGATGATGCACATCTCCGTGCGGCGGAAGTCGTAGTTGAAAAGGTCCTGGAACCACATCCCGCCGATGAAGAAGACGCGCCAGGAATCGCGCTTCTTCTTCGAGAAGCCGAGCTTGCCGCCCGTATGGCCGTCCATGATCTTCGCGACCTTCCAGGGCGACAGCCCGGAAGGAATCCCCTCGGGCCGCAGATTGCGCATGACGGACAGCCCCACCTGGACCGCGGTCCACGCCTTCTTGCGCCCCGAGTCCGTGATCGCCTTGATGTCGGAAAGCAGTCGATCAACATCCAGAATCGACGGGACCGTCACGGCTCTTCGGGTCGATTCCTCCACGAGCATCATCGTGCCGATCCCGCAGTTGGGGTGGCAACCGCACTTGAAAGAGCCCCACTCGGTCTCGAGCCCGCCGAGAAGGTCCTTCAGGTCGGAGAAGGGGCCCGAAGCCGAAAGCGGATACCAGTCCCGCATCGGCTCCCCGATGCCCGCCTGCGTCTTCACGTCGTGCGCGAGATCCGAGAGCGTGTAGCGATGCTTCGTGCGGGTCTCGTCGTCGATGTCCTCGTCCCGCCCGGTGAAGGAGACGGGCTGGAACGCGACGGCCGTGACCTTGTCGATGTGCTCGATGCCGAAGCGGATGATGTTGCCGACCTGATCGTTGTTGATCGTGTTGACGATCGTCACGACGAGCGTTACGTCGACTCCGTGCTTGTGGAGGTTCTCGATCGCGCGCCGTTTGACGTCATACAGGTTGCCGACCTTGCGATGCTGATTGGCCTCGTTGCCGACGCCGTCGAACTGGAGGTACGCGAAGCGCAGGCCCGCCTCGGCCGCCGCCTTCGCGAACGACTCGTCCTGCGCGAAGCGGATACCGTTGGTTGCGCACTGGACCGAGAAGTAGCCGATCTTGCGCGCGTACCGCACGGCCTCCAGGAAATGGGGCGAGATCGTCGGCTCTCCGCCGGAGAACTGGACCGAGAGCTGACGGCGCGGCTTGATGGAAGCCGCGTCGTCCAGGAGCTTCTGGACCTCTTCCCACTCGAGCTCGTGGACGTAGCCGACCTGGTTGGCGTCCATGAAGCAGGGGTCGCACATCATGTTGCAGCGGTTGGTCAGGTCGATCGTCAGGACGGCGCCGCGCCCGTACTTGATCGACGACGTGCCGTGCTCGTGGAGCCCGTCCTTCGGTAGGACGAAGTCGCGGCCGGGGTACATCGTCTCCAGCCGCTTGAAAAACGCCGGGTCCGTCGACATGACGTCTTCGAAGTGGCCGTGCTTGGGGCAGTCTTTCTTCATGAGGATCCGGCCGTCCTCTTCGACGATATCCGCCGGGATCTCTCCGGGATTGCCCTCGATCAGAACCTTCCAGTCGGCCTCGCCCGAGAGGATCTCCGCGCGGACCTCCGAGACGCAGCGCGGGCACAGGGAGTCGGTCTTGCGGGGGAACCCCAGGGGGGGAAAGGTCTTCTGCCTCTGCTTCAGCAGCGGCGCGGGGGCCCATTTCGGCTGGAACGACCCCTCCTCGAACCGGCGGTCGACCCCCCGCGCGACGTTCCACAGCGCGTCCGCTACTCGTTGGATCCCCGAATAAACTGCTGTTCTCATTTCTTCGATAGCTCCCGTTTCAGGAATTGCGGCTGATGCAAGATTCTAGCCGAAAAAGAGTGTCCCGCCGTACACTTTGTCAGGCCCAGGCGGGAGCTCCGGCAAAGCGCTCGATCGAAAACGCGGACAGATCGCGCGCGGGCTCTCCGGCGATCCCGTCGGCGAGGAGCTTTGCCGTCAGCGGCGCGAGCAGAATGCCGTTGCGAAAATGGCCGGTGGCGAAGAAGAGCCCCGCCACGGGGGAGGCTCCGAGGATGGGAAGACCGTCGGGCGTGCCCGGGCGCAGGCCCGCCCAGGCCGTCACGAAGCGAGCGGCCGCGATCGACGGGACCAGCCGCGCGGCCGCGGCCAGCAGCTGCTCCACCGCACCGGCGGTGACTTCTTTCCGGAAGCCGGCGTGCTCCACCGTCGATCCGAGGAGCACTGTTCCGTCCTCCCGGGGAACCAGATAGACCTCGTCGGAGCACACCAGGGTCGAGAGGGGCTCGCCCACCACGCGCACCTGCACGATCTGGCCGCGCACAGGCTCGACCGGCACCGGAAAGGCAGGGTCGAAGGCCGCCCAGGCGCCGGCCGCGTCGACGACGACCCGGGCCTCCAGCGCGCCGCCTTCCGTCTCCACGCCCCGGCACACGCCCCCCTCGACGCGAAAACGGGTGACCGCGGAGCCCGTGACGATCTTCGCTCCCCGGCGCTCGGCGGACAGCCAGGCCGCGCGCGTGAGAAGGCGCGCGTCGACCGCGCCCTCGTCCGGGAAGAACACCGCGGAGGCGACCTCCGGCGACAGGCGGCCCCCGAGGACCCCGCCGAGCGTTTCCCGCGGCCGGTCCTCGACGCGGAGACCGCGCTCGCGCTGCCAGGAATACGCATCGCTGTCTTCCCGTCCCTCGGCGAAGCTGCACTGCAGCAGGCCCGTCCGGCGATAGCCCACATCGATACCCGTCTCCTCGAGCAGCCGCCGCGACCACGCGGGGTAGAGATTCCGGCTCTCGAGCGCGAGATCGAAGAACGGGCCGGGAGCGTGCGCTTCGGCCTGCGCTGTCAGCATGCCGGCGGCGGCGCCGGAAGCCTCCGCCCCGGGCTCTTCCCGTTCGATGACGGTGACGCTCAGGCCGCGCAGCGCGAGCTCCGCCGCGAGGGCGCAGCCGATCAAGCCGCCGCCGACGATGAGCGCGTCGACGGCCGCACGGCTCACTTTCGAGCCCACGCGTGCAGCCCGCGCCCGCGGAAGGAGTCCCGGGCAAAGCTCCCGACCGCCAGCGCCGTGCCGTAACCCAGAGCTCCCCCGGCGAGAGCGCCCACGACGCTGCGCGCCCCGGGACGGCGGCGAATGAGCTTGCGCAGGAGCCGCACGAGGCCCTGCCGGAGGACCTCGGAGCTCAACCCGGCGGCGGCGCTCGCGGCGATTCCGGTGGCGCGGTCCTTCTCCCGAGGCGGCTTGCCGTAGAGGGTCGCGAGCGCCAGCACCAGCCGATTCAGCGCCACGACCTGATAGGCGAGCCCCGCGTTGATGGGCATCGCCCCGAAGAACGCGGCCGGCCCCGTCAGAAGGGCGCCCGCCGAGGCGCACTGGAGCGCCGCGCGGCGCACCAGGCGCCGGCCGATCTCGTCCCGGGACGCTCTTGGATAACGCCGGCGCAGTCGCTCAACGTCCAGGGCCGCGCGGCCGCGGTCGGCCTCCCCGAGTACGGCGCGGGCGAGGGCGGCGTACATGGGGGAATGGTATCAGGGCAGAGAGAGTTGACAGTGGCCTGAACTGCCAACTTCCCCATGCTATGTTTCGCCGGTTCCGACCGGTTCGTAAAGGAGTCGAAGTGAAAACACGCACCGCCATCGCCGTGATGCTCGCCTGCGCCTTCCCCCTCGCGGCCGCGCAGGCAGCGAAAGGAAAGAAAGTGGCTCGCGACTACGCCAACACGATCGCCACGCTGCAGACCGACATGGGCGACGTCCAGATCAAGTTTCTCTACGACAAGGCCCCGAAGCACGTCGAGAACTTCGTGGAACTCGCCGCGAAGGGCTTCTACGACGGAACGCTCTTCCACCGGGTGATTCCCGGGTTCATGATCCAGGGCGGCGACCCGAACACGAAGAAGCCGGAAGACCCGTCGCGCCCCTACGGCACCGGCAACAGCGACACGAAGGTCAAGGCGGAGTTCAACGACACGCCGCACAAGCGCGGCATCGTGTCGATGGCGCGCTCGGCGGATCCCAACTCGGCCTCGTCGCAGTTCTTCATCGTCGTGAAGGACTCCAACTTCCTCGACAACCAGTACTCAGCCTTCGGCGAGGTGATCTCGGGCATGGAGGTCGCCGACAAGATCGCGGCGGCTCCCCGGGGAGCCAACGACCGCCCGAACCAGCCGATCCACATCACGAAGGTCCTGCTCTCCCAGGCGAAGAGCGCGAGCTAAAGGAGCTGTCAGCCATCCGCTCTCACGTTGCCGGCTGAAAGCGGGCGGGCTGAGAGCCGAGAGCTTGTTTCCCTCCGACGCCGCCGGCCTGGAAGCCCTCGCCCGCCGGACCTATCCCGCGCCGCTCACCGTCGAGGTCATGGCCGGCGACGTCGGGCGGCGCCGTTACTTCCGTCTGACGCTGCCGGACAACCGCACGGCCGTCGGCGTCGTCTATCCCGTGGAGGAGGAGGACTCGCGTTTGCGCTGGGTCGCGGCGCGGACCCTTCTCGAGAGTCGCGTGCGCGTGCCGGCTCTGATCGCGGACGACGGCCTCGGCAACCAGATCGTGGAGGACTTCGGCCGGCAGGATCTCGCGGCGCTCCTCGCGGGCGCTCCGAGAACGCGCGCGGACTGGCTCGGCCGCGCCGCCGACACCGCCGCGGCGATCGCCGAAACTCCCGATCCGGGAATCAACTCCCCCTTCGACGCCGCCCACTTCCGCCGCGAGCTCGACCTCGCGCGCGAGGCGGTCTTCGATCTGCTCCTCGAGGCTCCGCTGCCGGTGGCGCAACGCGCGGTGCACGACTCGTGGGCGGACGCGCTGGTGAACGAAGTGCTCGGGCATCCGACGGCGCTCTGCCACCGCGACTACCACGGCAACAACCTTTTCCCGGCTGGAGACGTCGCGGCGGTCATCGACTTCCAGGACCTGCGCGCGGGGCCCGACAGCTACGACCTCGCCTCTCTGCTGTGGGAGCGCACGACCCTCGCGTGGATGTCCGAAGAGGCGGCGCGCGGCGTAGTGGCCCGTTTCGCGTCCCGCCGCCTCGTCGACCCGGACGCCTTGGCCCGCCGCCTCCGGCGCGTCCTCCTCCAGCGCGCCTGGAAGGTGTGCGGCACCTTCGCTCGCGCGATTGTCCGCGGGAAGGGGGATCTCTATCGCCGTTATCTGCCCGGGGAGCTCGACCTCGTGGGCCGCCTGCTCCGGGGCGGCGAGGAAGACGGACGTTTCGGAGCGATCCTGAAGGCCCGCTGCGGGGCCCTTCTGTTAAGCTGAAAGAGCGTCTCCCGGCCTCGTCCAGGCTCGCGGCGGAGGACACACGAAGGAGAACACGATGTTCGGATCACTCGGCGTCCCGGAGCTCCTGATCATCTTGCTGATCGTTCTCATCGTGTTCGGCGCCACGAAGCTTCCGCTGCTGGGCAAAGGGCTCGGCCAGGGCCTGCGGAACTTCAAGGATTCGGTCAAGAGCGACGAGCCGCCCCCGCCGGACAAACCGAAAACGTAGCGGCCGTCATCCCGGAGGAGGATGATTTCGCGCGTAGCGCGAAAAATCACTTCTTCTTTGTGATGTCCGGGGAGACTCGGAACTTCTCGCGCGGCAGCCGGATGTTCAGAATGCCGACTTTGTTGCGCAGGGTGTTGCGGTGGATGCCCAGCGAGGATGCGGCGCGGCCCAGGTTCCCGGATGATCGCTTGACGGCGCCGACGATGTATTTCTTCTCGAACTCTTTCTTGGCGAGCTCGAGCGAAATGCCGTGCGTCAAAAGCTCGTCGATGATTTCCTGGAGTTGCCCATCCAGATTCACGATGCCTCCCCGAAACAAAGAATGCGAAACGAAAGAGGCGCGCATCTTAGCAAAGGAAAAACGCAAGCGGTAGTGCGCGAGATGCTCGGCGATCCTGTGGCGTCGAGGGTTCGGGACGACAATTCCCATGCCAACGACGAGGGGTCCCGATTGGGAGGCGGACGGGGCGGGGCCAAGGGCCAAAAAAAAGAAGAGGCGCTCAGCGCCTCTCCGAACTTTTTCCGGCGAAAAAGAGACTGGGCCTACTTTAGCTCCACCTGGTCGCCGATCTCGATCAACCGACTCGAATCGATCACGCGGCCCATCGCCCAGCGATCACCCACGTAGAGAATGGCGAGGTCGCCGAGGTACGTCCGCGGAATCTCGACCCCGACCGGGGGCGCCGTGTAGACCCAGTAGGAGCCCTGGGGACGGATGCCGTAGTCGGTTCCGCTCGCGTAACGGAAAATCGTCAGCTGATCCCCGGGCTGGACTCCCTCGGCCAGTCCCAGGTCGATCAGGACGTTCATGTCCGAGCCGATGGCCACGACGCCGTCCCGCGAGTACACGATGCGCCCCGTGGCCTTGCCGGACGGCGGGTCGCACGCGACCGCCGTCGGCATCCGGCGGCCGAGCGGGATGGGAACCGGCTCGTAGGCCTTGAGGTAGGAGCCCATCGGGATGTCCGTGCAGGCCAGGCCGACCCGCACGGTGGCCGTCCGTCCCTCGACACACACGACCGAGACCCGGCCGCGGTTCTGATAGAACCGGCCCATCGACTTTCCGCTGATGGGGTGAACCACGTCGTCACCCGGCGTGATGACCCAGAACTCTTCGCCCGGCTTGATCCCCCGATCGTGGCCGGCATCGAGATACAGGAGGTCGCCGGACGTGTAGTCGGTTTGCTCGGAGATGTTCTCGGCCCCGACGACCCTGGCCACGAAGCGCTCGGCCGGCAATCCGATGTACCCAAAGCAGCTGACTTCGTTCTCGTAGCCGAAAGGCTGCGGGGCCGCCTCGGTGGTTTGCTGGGCGGTCGCCTCGATCGAGGTGATCTCGTTCGGCGACTGGGAAAGCCCGCCGGAGAGCTCCGGCCGCGGGGCCTGGGCTGCCGCCACTCCCGTGGAGAGGATAAAAAGGGCCAGAGCACCGGCAATTCGAACGGGGAGGCGCATGGCGACTCCTTAAAAAATACGGCTGCTTTCGGTTTCTGGCCTAAAAGTTACTGGCTTTCCGGCTTCGTGTCAACCGCCACGGCGGCCGTCGAGGGCTTTTCCGCTGATTTCGCACCTGTTTTGGACCGGGCCTTCCTGGCGAACTCGCTCTGCGGAAACTCCTCGATGACCCGGTCGTAGTACCGGCGGGCCTCGTCTTTTCGCCCCAGCCGGCCCAGCGCGACCGCCTCGTAGAAGTAGAGCTTGTCCCGAGCCCCGTAGTCCGGGAATCGCTGCTCCAGGGTGGTGAACCGGGACAGCGCCGAGGCCGCCGACCCTTTGCGCAGGTAAAAGAATCCGACCCCGAAGTCGTGCTCGGCGAGCAGGTCGTTGAGCTGCCGGATCCGCTCGCGCGCCGCGCCCGCATAGCCGGAATCCGGGAACTCGCGGATGAGAGCGCGGTACTGGTCGATGCCCTCGCGCGTCGCCGTCTGGTCCCGGTCCGGCCGCTCGTGTTCCATGTCGTAGCAGAGCGCGAACTGGTACCGGGCGTAGTCCCGGCTCGGCGCCCCGGGGTAGCGGTTCAGGTAGTCGCGGTACCGGTAGCGGGCCTCCGTGTAGGAGGTCGTCGTTTTCTGGCGGAAGTAGGAGTCCGCCACGAGCAGCAGGGCCTCGCGGCCGAGCGTCTCGTTTGGATAGGTCTCGAACACGTGATTGAGATACTTGCGCCCGTCCTCGTACTTCTTTCGGGCGACCAGCGCCTTGCCCTTCTCGAAGAGGGCCTCCTTGGTCTCGGTCAGGAGCTCCCGCGTGATCTTGTCCGGCTTCTTCGTGCCCGAGCAGCCGGTTGTGGCCGGCAAAGCCGCTGCCGCGGCCAGAATCGCCGCGAGAAGGGTCCTCTTTCCCGGCTGCCAGATCATGCTTCCTACACCCGGACCGGAGATCGGGCGGCGTCGCGAAGCGCGCCGATCGCCGCGACCGGGTCCTCGGCACCGTAAATCGCGGCTCCGGCCACAAGTATTTCCGCTCCCGCCGCGACGAGCGGGGCGGCGTTGGCCTGGCAGACTCCCCCGTCGACCTCGATCGCCAGCCGGCTCCCCGCCTCGCGGGCCTCCTTCTCGAGGCGGCGCACCTTTTCGACCGAAGTCTGCAGAAAGGGCTGTCCTCCCCACCCGGGGTTGACCGACATGACGACCGCGTAGTCGAGATCGGGCCAGGCCGCCGCGAGGGCTCCGGTCGGCGTGGCCGGGTTCAGCGCGGCGCCCGCCTTGGCCCCGGCCCGCCGGATCCCGTCGAGGCAGCGCTGGAGGTGGCGCGTCGCCTCGACGTGAACGGAGATCCAATCGGCGCCGGCGTCCAGATACTCCGGGAGAGTCCGCTCGGGACGCTCGATCATCAGGTGGACGTCGAGCGGCAGCCGCGTGGCCTTCCGAAGCGCCCGGACGACGGGGGGCCCGATCGTCAGGTTCGGGACGAAGTGGCCGTCCATCACGTCCACGTGCACCATGTCGGCGCCGCCCGCTTCGGCCGTCGCCAGCGCGTCGGCCAGACGGGCGAAATCCGCCGAGAGCAGGGAGGGTGCGATGCGGACGTTCATGATCGGGGCGACGCGGGCGCTTCCGGGGACCGCGAGACCGTCAGCGACACGACGTCCCGCGCGGAGAGCGGATAGCCGGCCGGGGGGAACTGCTTGAGGACGGTGTTGGGCCGGACGCCCTCGTAGGCCTCGAATCGAGCGCTTCCGACCCGGAAGCCGAACTTCTCGAGGCGGGCCCGTACGGCTTCGGCGTCCTTGCCGACGAAGTCCGGCATGACGATCCGGGCCTCCGCCGCGCCCCGGCTCATCAGGACCCGCACGGCATCGCCCTTGCCCGCGGGGGTCTCGGGCTCCGGATCCTGGGCAACGATGCCGGCGGGGGCGCCGGGGTCGCGGAACCAGGAGGCCGGACCCAGCTCGAGCGACTCCCGGGACAGTTTCAGGGCGGCGGCGCGCGGCGCCAGTCCCGTCAGATCGGGAACCCGCAGCTCCCGCGGTCCGAGCGAAAGGACGACCCGCACGACCTGCGCGGGCTTGGCGAGCGAGCCGGGCTCGGGCTGCTGAAGGAGCACCCGCCCGCTCGCGATGCGCTCGTCGAAGCGGGCGCGCCCCTTCTGCTCCTCGAGTTGGAGGCCTTCGGCGTGGGCCACGCGCAGCGCCTCCTCCGGCGTTTTTCCCGTCAGGTCGGGCACCGCGACCGAGCGGCCCACGATCGCGCCCCGGAAGCCGAACCACACGGCTCCGAGGAAAACGCCCACCAGCAGGGTCCCGTAGAGAATCCGGAACAAAAGCCGTACCACAGCGGGAAGTTAACACGGGATGGTACCCTCAGGCGGGCGGAAGAAAACGGACCTTCCCGCCTGTTTCCCCTGTCGGCGCTCATTCGAGGAGGTCTCCGCGTGTCTTCGAGAAACGACGTCGATCCCGAGCAGCCCGCCTGGTTCGCGGATCGGCGCTTCAAGAAGGCCGACCTCCACTGCCACTCCGTCTACTCGACCTTCAAGTACCTACGGATCGCCAATACGCGTGATTCCTACAACCGCCCCGAAGAGGTCTACCGGATCGCCAAGGAGCGCGGCATGGACTTCGTCACGATCACGGACCATGACTCGATCGACGGCTGCCTCGCGCTGCTCGACCGTCGGCCCGACCTCGACGACTTCTTCATCTCGGAGGAGGTCGAGACGTGGTTTCCCGATACCCGCCAGAGGATCCACGTCAACGTCTTCGACATCGACGAGAAGCAGCACGCGGAGATCCAGCGCCGCCGCCGCAACATTTACGACCTGCACGACTACCTGCGCGAGGAGCGCATCATCGCGTCGGCCAACCACATGTTCCAGAACTACCGGATGCGCAACTCCCCGAGGCGCTACTTCGAGGAGATGCTGCGCATGTTCGACATCTTCGAGGTCAAGAACGGCGCCATGACCTCGCACCACAACCGCCTCGTCGAAGACCTGATGGCCGTCGTGCGGGAAAAACGCGGGGCAGTCTCGCTCGTGGCGGGGTCCGACGCCCACACTCTGGCGCCGCTCGCCCGCGTCTACACGGTGGCCGAGGCCTCGTCCCACTCCGAGTTCCTCGAGCAGGTCCGCACGGGCGCCTGCTTCGTGTGGGGCAGCGAGATGGGTTTCCGCATGCTCCTCTCGGACGTGTACCGGATGGTCTTCCGCTATTACGGGAGCGTGCTCGACTGGAAGAACCCGGAGTTCACGAGGGTCGAGAAGGCGCGCCACCTCGCGATTGCCGCCTGTGGCGCGCCCTTTTCCGCCGCCGGACTCCCCTTCGCCGTCACGACGCTCAACTACCTGAAGCAGATCTTCGTCACGAAGACGGTGGGTCAGGAGCTGCTGGAGCACTGGGAGGCAAGCAAGCACGAACCGAGCTGATCGAGTCTGCCTGACGGCTACAATCTCCCTGTTGCCGCACCGCGCCTCCAAGCCCTCGAGCGTCCTTCCGTCTCTCCTCGGCTCCGCCGTCCTCGTCGCCTGCGCGATCGCGAGCCTGCCGCAAAGCGGCGACTGGCTGCGGCGGCCGCGCACGCCATTCGACCGGAGTCAGGCGAACATGGTGGCCCCCGGCTACGCGCTGCTGACCGCCGCGGGCCGCGTGATTCCCGCCGGTGCGTCCGTCGTCGTGAGGACGGAACCGCCCGATGCGATTCAGGAAACCTGGTACCACCGCATGGCCGTGGCTCTCCTGCCCGGCCGGCGTCCGCGGCCCGCCGCGTTCTCTGGCCAGTCGCTGTCTCCCGAGCTCTGGCGCGACGTGGAGTACCTCGTGCTGGGCGGGCCGCGGCCCGCGACACCGCCCGGCGATCCCGTTCTCGAGACCGCCGACGGAACCGTCTGGCGCCGGCCAAAACGATGAGCGCGGGTGTCGTCTGGCTCGCGGCCTTCCTCCTCCTGCCGCTGGCCGGCTGGCCGCTGCTTGCGCACCCGGCCTTCGGGTGGCTGCCCTTCGTGAGCCGCGCCGCGCTCTCCGGCGCTTGCGGGGCGGTTCTCATTTCTTTCGCGATGACGGCCGGCGTGCTCCTGGGAATCCCGTGGAACGTTCCCGCGCTGACGGCGGCGGGCGCGCTTCTCGCGTGCGCCCTTCGGGTGCTCGTCCCGAAGGAGCCCGCCGGCCCGGTTCCGCGCGAGCCGCTCGGCGCGGCGGGGCTGGCCGCCCATGCCCTCGCGCTCCTGGCCGTCCTCGCCGCGCTGGCCGCGGCGCGCTCGGGAGCCGCGAGCTCGCCGGATCTTCTGTTCTTCTGGGGCCCCAAGGCGCAGCAGTTCGCCCTCGCCCGCACTTTCGACGAGTCGTTCATGCGGAACGAGGTTCACGGCTACATGCACGCGTACTATCCGCCGCTCGTGACGAACCTCGGGGCCTTCGCCACGATCGCGGCCGGACGTTTCGTCTGGACGGGGGCCGTCCTGACGTTTCCCCTCCTGCTCGCCGCGCTCGGGCTCGGCCTCCCCGGCGTCCTGCGCGCCTCGCTCCCCCGGACGGCCGCGGCCGCTACCTCGGCGCTCGTCGTCGCCGCGATCGGCCTGATCGGCATGGAGGCGGACATCGGAGGAAACGGAGAGATGCCCCTTCTTGCATTCGAGACCCTCGCGATGGCGCTGCTGCTCTCGCCCGCGGCCGCCCGGGGGCCGACTACCCTTCTGGCCGGTATGCTTCTCGCGGGGGCGGCCTCGACGAAGGTGGAAGCGCTTCCGTTCGTGCTCGCGGCCGCATTCCTCTTCACGCTCCTCCGCCGGGAGCCCGGCCGGCGTCCGGCGTGGAAGGTCTTCGCGCTGCTGCTCGCCCCGACCGTTCTGTGTCTCTCCGCCTGGTCCGCCTTCGGGGCGACGCGGGGGTTCCTCCACGGCTATGCGGAGTACGGCCCTCTCCTCGACCTCCATCCCGACCACTTTCCCGTCGTCGTGAGGGCAATCGCCCGCACGCTGGCGGGAACGGCCTACGGCCTGCCCTGGCTGATCCCCGTGGCATGCGCCGCCGCGGCGGCGCGGCGGCTGACGCGGATGGCGTGGCTCCCCCTGGGCGTCGCAGCGGCTGTGACCGGCTTCCTTCTCTTTGCCTACATCCACCGCGCGGAAGGTCTCTCGCAGTGGATCTCCTGGTCGGCCGCGCGCGTCTTCTCGACCGTCGCGATGCTGCTCGCGCTCTCCCTCACGTCCGCGGGCGGCGCAGAGCGAGAGCCACGGACAGAGCCAGCGTCGCGAGTGTGATCGCGGCCCCGTAGACGAAGCCGTCGGGCAGGTAGCGCAGCATCGCCTCGTGGCGGCCCGCGGGCACCTCGAAGCCGAGGAAGGCGCGATTGAAGAAGGCGAGCGGCGCCTTCTTTCCGTCGATCGTCAGCTTCCAGCCTCGCCAGTCGGGAATCGACGTGCCGACGAAGGTCTCGACCGCCGCGTCGATCGAGAGGGCGATCCGCTCCGGCTCGTAGGAGGTGACGCGCACCTCGGCCGGGCCGTTGTCCAGCCAGCGGAGAGGTCCCGGCCGCGTCCGGCCGGCCACGCCGTCGTTGGCGAAATCCCGGATCGTGTGCATGACCCTCAGGTGCGTGCGGGGGTCGTTCGACCAGGCGAGGTGGCGTGGGACGAAGACCCGCGGGAGCGGCCTGGGGTTCTCGAGAAGCCGGCCGCCGCGCGTGTCGGTCAGGATCCTCCAGCCCGGAGGCGGCGCGTAGCCGGCCGGCGTCAGCACGTAGCGGACGTTGAGAAAGGCCAAGAACGGCAGCGTGGGGTCTTCGATGCGGTTGTAGAAGTTTGCCGGCGGCAGGCACCATAGCCCGAAGGTCTGAGCGAGCGATCCGAGCACCATAGCGTCGTAGCCCCGCGCGTCCTCCAGACCGTAGATCGCCGCGATGTTCGGGGCGAACGTCCACCCCAGCGCCGCCATGCGGACCGGCTCGCCGCGCGGGACGGGGTCGAGCTCCGGGAGCGGCGGATAGAACGCCCGAGCCGGGTAGGTCGGGTAGACCTCTCGCTCCTCGAGAGTCCGCTGGGCGACGAAGAGAACGACCAACGCCGCGGCGGCGGCTTTTCCGAGCCCCCGGCCCCGCGCCGAAACGAGAACGATACCGAGCCCGAGGAGCACCGGGACCACCTGCAGCAGGACGCGCAGGCGCAGGTACCCGGCGCTCATGCCGAGATCGCGCAGAGCGCCGCCGCGGACGAAGGCGACCAGGACGACGGCGAGCGTGGCCGCAACCGCCCCGGCGGCAAAGAGCGCGAAGCCGCGGCCCTCGCGCAGCTGGTCGAGCCCGGAGACCGCGAGCGCCGCCATCGCGAACACCCAGAGAAACACGAGATAGTCGCAGACGGCGATGTCGAAGAGTGGCAGATGCGCCAGGAGGTTCGACACGCCCCAGAGCCGGGCGTTTACCGCGAGGCCGAAAAGGCCCATCGTGACGAATGCCCACTTCCGGCGCGACGGAGCGCCGAGGCCCGCCGCCGCGAAGGGCAGCAGAAGCGAGCCGGCGTACCCGGCGGGCACGATCAGCCACTCGACGACCTGGCTCCTCCCGAGCGCGCCCCAGGCATAGGGGACCACGCTCGAGGTCAGGCGCCGCAGTGCCTCGGCCAGTTCCTCGAACCGCCGGTCCCTGGCGTAGAACTGGGTGCGCAGGGCGTACTGCCAAGTCTGGGAGAGGATCTCCAGGAACGGCGCGAGGAGGACCGCCGTCAGGCCGAGCGCAAGCGCGCCCGCCGCGAACGAGAGGAGAACGGGCCGCAGCCGCCGCCCGGGTCCGGCTCGGGCGAGCTCGAAGAGGAAGAAAATCCCTCCCCCGGTGACGCAAAAGAGCAGCGTCTCGGGATGGCCCGCGATCACGATCGCCACGAGAGCAGCGGCCGTGAGGCCCACGTCGCGGCGTGCCCCGCGCTCCGCCAGGCGCGCGAGGCCGAGCAGCAGCAGCGGGAAGGGCGCCACGCTCGGCGTAACCGGGTACCCGACGCAGAAGACCAAAAAATCCGAGAATGCCCAGGCCGCCGCGCCGAAAAGCGCCGCGATCTCGCTCGCGCGCATGCCCCGGAAGAAGAGATAACCGGAGAGGAGCCCGAGCAGGAAGCGCAGCGTCATGTCGAAGGTCCACGCCTGCGGCAACGGCAGCAGCAAGCCGATCCACGTGCCCGGATGAAGCACGGCCGGCTGCTGGACGGCGAGGAGCGGCGCACCTGCGAGCAGGTGCGGGTTCCACAGCGGCAGGCGGCCGTTCTCGAGCGCGTCGCGCACGGCCTTGCGCCAGGGCAGCATCTGGGAAACGACGTCCACAGTCAGGGGGTTCCACGTCCGCTCGATCCCGAACTCGGCGCGGCGCGTCCGGAGCGGCTCGGCCTGGTACGCGATGTCGAGCGGCGCGAACACGCCGCCGGTCAAGATCGCCCGGCCGGTGAAGATCAAGGGCGCGAGGGCGAGCAGGAGCGCCGTCCTGCGCGTCAGCGGGAGGACGAACCGGTGCGCGAGGTACAGCAGAAGGGCCGCCGTCCCACCGTAGACGGCGAGCGAGCGGGCGACGAGAAGGATCATCCTCGTCTCCCTCTACGAGCGCCGCCGCCGGGCCGTCGCGAGAAGCAGGGCGGCGGCCGCGCCCGCCCCGAGAGCGGCGAGGCCGAGCGACCAGGAGTGAGGCCGGTACGAGAGGCGGATTGTGTGCCGGCCGGGAGGGATCCAGACTCCGACGAAGGCGTGGTTGACCGTCTCGAGCGGCAACCTCCGAGTCCCCTCCTCGGCCACCCAACCCGGCCAGTCGGGCAGCGACGTCGCGATGAACGCGCGGCTCGACGCCTCGGCCGAGATCACGAGGTCGGGGCCGACCGCGCGCAGCCGCAGGGCCGCGACGCCATTCGCCTCCTCCAACGCGCCATCGCCCGAAACCCACGCGGTCCTCGCGAAATCCGTCTCGAGGGCCATCGCCGCAAGAAGGCGCGCGGGGTCGGCCTCGCGGCGCAGCCCCGCGGGAACGAACGCCCGGGGAAGCGCCCGGGGATTTTCGAAGATCGCCATCTCCGGTCCGCGGGCGTGCTCGCGCCAGCCCTGCGGCACAGGGTCCCCCGCCGCGCCGATCGCGTACCGGGCATTCAGGAACCCGAGGAACGGCCGGGTCAGATCGCCGATCCGATTGAAGGACGCGGGCTGCGCCTCGCACCACAACGGATACGTGTCGGCGAAACGGTCGAGCACGAGCGACTCGTAGCCCCGGACATCCTCGAGCCGGTAGAGCGCGGCGCCGTTGGGCCGCAGAACGGTCCCCGCAGCGACGACACGCCGCGGATCGCTTCCGGGCGGGAGCGCCGCGAGCGTCGGGAGGGGCGGGGCGAGTGTGGAAACCGGCAGCGTCGGATAGGTGCCCCGCATCTCGAAGAAACGCTGCACGGTGAGAAGCGCCAGGGCGGCCGCGGCCAGACGAGGACCCGGCACGCGCGCGAGGCCCGCGAGAACGAGGAGCACGAGCGGCGCGAGCTCGAAGGCGAGGCCGGTCCACACGAACGCGCGAGGCAACCCGCGGTCGCGAAACACCGGGAGCGCGAGCAGGAACGCGCCGAGGATCACGGCGCCGCTGACGGCGGCGGTGCGCCAGAGGCCGCTCGCGGCCTCCTGCGTCTCGAGCCGCGCGACGCCGAGGGCGGCCAGGCCGGCCAGCCCCAGTCCCGCGACAAACACGAGCCGGTAGTTGAGCGCGAGGGCGAAGCCCGGCAGCCGGGCGGTCACGTCGAGCAGCCCGGGGAAGCTCGCGCCGTAGGCGAGCCCCGCGACGGCGAAGCCGACGAAGATCGCCCGGCCGCGGAAACGGGGGCGGGGATCCGTGAGCGCCAGGAGGGCCAGCGGAAAGAGAACCGCGCCCCCGTAACCGAGCGGCATCCCGGAGCCGTCGTCGCGCTCGGACTGGACGGGGCTCTTTCCATATATGCCGTGGGCGAACGGCAGGATGTCCGGCAACAGTCGGCGCCCGGCCTCGAAAAGCGGCACGGCCTGGCGCGCGGTTCCCCGCTCGAGCGCGGCGCGGCGCGCCCGGTACTCGGCGGAGTGCGGGATCACCTCCAGGAGCGGGAAGAGCTGGGGGCCCGCTAGAAGCAGCGCGAGCACTCCGGCCCCGAGGGCTGCGCCGATCGCCCGCGCGACCGCGAGGCGCCGGCGGGCAAAGAGCTCCCAGGCGAAGTACACCGCACCCGCGGCGGCGCAGTGGAAGAACGACTCCGGGTGCCCCCCGCAAAGGGACAGCCAGAGGGCGGCGGCTGTCAGCCCGATCGCGCGGCGGCCGGGCTCGCGGGCGAGAAGGCGGAGCCCGAGGAGGAGCAGCGGAAAGGTCGCCGTCGAGGGACCCACGCTCCACCCGTTCCAGAACACGAGGTAAGTCGAGAAGGCCCAGCCGGCGGCGCCGGTCAGGGCCGCTCGCTCGCCGAGGCCGAAGTCGCGAAAGAAAAGAAAAGCCGCGGCGAGCGCGAGAAATAGCGTGAACGTGCAGGAGAAGGTCCATGAGAGCGGCACGGGCAGCCAGATGCCGAGCCAGGTTGCCGGGTGCAGCACGCCCGCCTGCGCCGTCCCGAGGAGCGGGTTGCCGGCCAGAACGAAGCGATTCCAGAGCGGCAGGCGCCCCTCTGCCAGGGACTCCCGGACCGCGGCCCTCCAGGGCAGGTTCGCGAACGCGAGGTCCGAGAGGATCGGGTTGCGAGGCTCCGCGGCTCCTTGCGCCGCGGCGAGCGGTCTCCACGGGTCTGCGGTGAAGTAGAGATCCGACGGGCCGTAGAGCCTCCCCAGGAGCATCGCCTTGCCCGTGAAGACGAGGGGCAGGAGCGCGAGCACCACGCCCGTCCGCGCCGGAACCGAAGCCACGAAACGGCGCGCCAGCCACAGGGCGAGCGCCGCCGAGCCCGCGTAGGCCAGCCACAACGCCAGAACTTCGATTCTCAGACGGCGACCCTCGCCGTGATTCTAGCCGGGGCCGCCGACCCCCGAGCGTAAGATCGGCCAGTGGCGTACTCTTGGGAACGGTTGACCGCGGAGGAGAAGACCGCAATTCTCGGAGCGGTGCGCGGAGGCCCTGCGCCGCCGCCCCGCGTCGTCGAGATCTCCTGGCAGGACCGCTGCAACATCGACTGCTTCTTCTGCTCGACCTCCGAGATCCGCGCCGGCAACTTCGCGCTGACCCGGGAACGCCTCCTCGCTCTCTTCGACGAGATGCAGGCGATGGGCGTCCAAGGCGTGCGCCTCATGGGGGGCGGCGAGCCGCTCTTCCGGAAAGACGCGGCCGAGCTGATCGGCGAGCTCGGGGCGCGAGGGCTCCGGATCACCGATGTGACGACCAACGGCGTCCTCCTGACCGAGCCCGTAATCCGCGCCCTTTTCGCGGCCGGCTGCGACGAGATCTGCGTTTCCCTCAACACGGCCGAGCCCGCCTCCTACGCGGCGATGATGCAGACCTCGGGGAAGAACTTCGACCGCGTCGTCGCGAACATCCGGACCGCCGCGGCGATCAAGCGCGAGACCGGCGCCTCGACGCTGCTCCGGGTCCAGTTCCTCGTCTACAAGGACAACTACCGCCTGCTCCCCGACATGTACCGCCTCTTCCGGGAAACGGGAGCCGACCGCTTCTGGCTAAACGGCCTCTACCCCGTTCGCCCGATGCCGACGATGGCCGAGGAGGAGATTGCCGAGATGCTGCGGCTCTATGAGGCCGTTCTGGCGGAGGATTACTTCGAGAGCCTGGAGCGATTCTCGTTCTGGGAGAGCTCGATCGCCGAGCGTATCGACGCCTCGACCCGGAAGGTCTTCGCGGAGGCTCCGCTGTCGCTCCGCGCGGGCGTGAAGGTGCGCCAGCTCTTCGACGCCGGGGCCCGCCGGGCCCGCGCCGCGGACGCGCTGCACGAGTTCTGCCTCGTCGGGTGGTACTCGACGACCGTCAACGCCAACGGGGACGCTGTCACCTGCTGCATCCTGCAGGACCACAAGACTGCGGTGCTCGGCAGCATCCACCGCTCCACCCTCGAGGAGATCTGGCAGGGCGAGCCCTACGAGCGGTTCCGCGCGGAGCTGCGGGAGATCATGGCGCGGCGCGGCGTCGTCGGAGACTTCACGCACTCCTGCGCGGTCGAGAGCATCTGCGCCGAGAAGGGCGCGTGCCCGACCCGCTCCTTCTACTGGGCCGGCGACGCGGATTTCCGCCGCGAGTTCCACCGGATCGTCGAGGAGATGCCGGAGCCCGCGGGTGCGCCCTTCGCCGCGCTGCCCGGCGCGTCCGGCGCGCGACTGCCCGTGCGGCCGCCCGCCACCGGGATATATAAGTAGTGAGGCGCCCCTACATTGAAAGCGCCTGTTCTCGTGAGATGAGGGCGCCTCACGCGCGCGTGCAGCTGACGAGCGCAAGTGCTTTGCGGCGAGTGTTCGGTCGTGGCGCGCGAGCTGCGATCGACGGCATGCGCTCGCTGCAGACGCGCCGCCCTCTACCACCCATCTAGAACGGCCACCAGGCCGCGGGCACGTTCTTGGCGAGATCGTTGTAGAGCACCACCGCGAGCAAGGCCAGGATCATCACGAAGCCCACCTGCAAAACCCGCTCTTTGACGCGTAGCGAAAAGTCGCGCCGAACGAGACTCTCCACGCCGAGCAGGAAGAGGTGGCCGCCGTCGAGGACAGGAATCGGCAGCAGATTGAAGATCCCCAGCTGGAGCGAGATCGCCGCCATCAGGGCCACCAGCGCAATCGCTCCCGTTCGCGCCGCCTCGCCCGAGAACTTGGCGATGTCGAGCGGTCCGGACATGGACTTCATGCTGGCCTTCCCCCGGAAGAGCCGGCCCAGAATCGCGAGCGTCGTCTTGAAGTCCGTCTCGGCGCGCCGCCAGCCTTCGACAGCGGCCTGCCGCAGCGGGAAGCGCTCGACGACCTCGGGCAGATCTGCGCTGACCTGCACCCCGACCTTCCAGGACCCGTCCGGATCGCGCCGCGGCTCGACTCTCGCCGTTCCGATCTTCCCGTCCCGCTCGTACACCATGGGAAACGGCCCGGGGGCCCCCGTGCCCACGGACTCGACGAACTTCGGGAAGAGTTGGTCCGGCGCGCCCCGGATCTCCCGTCCCGCAACCGAGACCACGACGTCTCCCGCTTTCAGTCCGGCCTTCTGCGCCGGGGACCCGCGCACGACGGACGCGATGCGCGCCCGGACACTTGCTCCGAAGTCGGGAAGCACGCCCACGTAGCCGAGGTCGTATTTCGTATTGGGCCGGGGCGTCACGTTGAGTCGGGACCGGCTGCCGCCGCGCTCGACCTCGACGTCGAGAGGCTCGCGCGCGTTCATGGCGAAAAGGAAGAGCACGTCCCGCCAGCGCGGCGTTTTCTTGCCGTCGATTGAAACGATGAGGTCCCCCGGCGTAAATCCGGCGGCCGCGCCCGGCGAGTCCGCTTCGACCACGCGGACCACGGGAGGCTCGAGCTCGTAGGCCGCCACCCGCGTGCCGATGGCGAAGACCGCCGTATAGAGAACCAGCGCCAGGACGAGGTTCATCACGGGGCCGGCGAGCAGCACGAGCGCGCGCTGCCAGCGCTTGCCGACCGGGGGAGCTTCCTGCGAGGTGCCCTCGGTGACCGTGGACTCGTCGGGCCCGAGGCCGATGACGCGCACGTAGCCGCCGAGCGGGATCGCCGAGACGCGGTAGTCGGTTCCGCGCCACTTCTTTCCGAAGAGGCGCTTGCCGAACCCGACCGAGAAGACCTCGACCGGGAAACCGAACCACTTTGCCACCGCGAAGTGCCCGAATTCGTGCACGACGACGAGCACGGAAAGAACGACGATGAGAGCGAGCGTATTGCTGATAATCGTCAAGACAACTCCTTGGGGAGAAACCGGTTAGCTGGCGACCGCCTGAGCCCGCCGCCGGACGATCGCCGAAGCCGCCTCGCGCGAAGCGCGATCGACCCCCTCGGCTTCCTCGAGGCTGGCGGGGGCGGGTGTGCGGCCGGCGCTGTCCATGGTTCGCGACACGACGCTAACGATGTCCGGGAACGAAATCTTCCCCTCCAGAAAGGCCGCTACGGCGATCTCGTTGGCCGCGTTCAGGACCGCCGGCATGCCGCCGCCAGCCGCCAGCGCCTGGCGCGCGAGCGTCAGAGCAGGGTATCGCCGCGGCTCGACGTCGAAGAAGTCGAGC